>JBCDGN010000114.1:0-11307 GCA_038751255.1 Pseudomonadota bacterium | reverse complement strand
CATCAAATCGGGACAGGGGAAATAGCGATAATCATGCGCCTCCTCCTTAGACCGCATCGACCGTGTTTCCCCTTTATCTGGGTCGTAGAGGCGAGTTTCCTGATCGACTGCTCCGCCGTCTTCCAAGATTGCGATCTGGCGGCGCGCCTCATACTCGACCGCCGCCTGAATGAAGCGCAAAGAGTTCATGTTCTTGATCTCACAACGCGTCCCAAGATGAGCGAAATCCTGCGTCTTTTGGTATGTCTCATATTGGCCCGGTTTGCAGACCGATACATTCACATCGGCACGCAGGTTTCCGTTTTGCATATTGCCGTCGCAGGTGCCGAGATACCGCATGATCTGGCGCAGCTTGCTGACATAGGCCGCGGCCTCTTCGGGGCCACGGATATCTGGGCGCGAGACAATCTCCATCAACGCAACGCCGGTGCGGTTGAGATCGACAAAGGACATATGCGGGTCCATGTCATGGATCGATTTCCCAGCATCCTGTTCCAAATGAATGCGTTCGATCCGAACGTGGCGTGCGATCCCTTCGCCCATCTCCACGATCACTTCGCCTTCCCCTACAATCGGGTGGTAAAGCTGGCTGATCTGATAGCCTTGTGGCAGGTCGGGATAGAAATAGTTCTTCCGGTCAAAGGCGGAGCGCAGATTAATCTCCGCTTTCAACCCCAGTCCGGTCCGCACCGCTTGCGCAACGCAATACTCGTTGATGACCGGCAACATGCCAGGCATTGCCGCATCGACGAAAGCAACGTTTGAGTTGGGTTCTGCACCGAAGGTGGTCGATGCGCCTGAAAAGAGCTTGGCATTGGACGACACCTGGGCGTGCACTTCCATGCCGATCACCAATTCCCAGTTGCCGGTTGCACCTGAGATCACTTTTGGTTTCGGGGTGTCATAGGAAAGATCGAGCATTGCTCAACTCCGCTTGGCTAATCTGGCCTGATGTAAGCGAGCCTGCGAGGCGGAGCAAGGAGATCGGGCAGCAGCGATGCCACCCGATCCAAATATATCGGATTAGGCTTTGCGGCGTAGCCGGCTTAAGCCTCCCAGGACGGCAATGCCGCCAAGCGCCAAGGGGAGTGCCCCGGGCAGCGGCACAGGTGTGTAGGTCAAGCCCGAGACGGCTCCACTTGTGCCGATGAAGTTGATCGTAAGCTGGCTGACTTTCGATACATCACCGATATTGTCGGCATCGAACTGAAACAACGAGTTATTTCCAGATGCGTTATTGCCGAGTGGCGTCGAGGAAAAAGCAACATCGTCCATGGACATGCCATTGGAGTACACGACATCGAACTCGACATCTTCGGATGCTTCAAGATCCATGATGAAGATTGTTGGGATCGTCACGGGAAGATCAAAATCGAAGATAAATTCATAGGTACCAAGCAAATCGTCTGGTTCGGTACCGTTGCCATTTTCGTTGCTTGGAGCGTCTTGCGCGATCAGCACTCGGCCCTGCGGGTCAGTGCCGAAAGTTGGTCCGGATGCAAGGTCGCTGTCGCCACCCGTGCAGGGGCTGCCTGGGAAATCTGTTCCACAGTTGCTGTTGTAGAGCGACAGACCATTTGGCGTGTCTGTCGATGTGATCGAGGTGATGCCAAAGCTCTGGAAGAGAAGCCCGTTGAAACCAACGCCAGCGGTTGTCATGCCGTTATCGTTGTTGTTGAAATCAAGTTCGATCGTCATTGCCTGCGCGCTAAGCGCGGTGACGCTCAAGGCTGCGGCGCCTATTAGGGTCCGTGTCAGGTTCATTACTAAAATCCTCATCAAAGTGATCTGAACACCGATGAGGATAGACGCACAACACGCCGCAAATTTCTAGTTTGAGCGCTTCAAGCTCGTTAAGGTTTGGTAAATTAAACTTGAGGAAAGGTTAATGTCTTGTTGGTGTGGTTAATGTTCATTTTGAGTGAAAAGTTAGGCCTAAATTTTAGTCAAACTCGCAACGACTCCTGAGGCGACTGCGCACCTGATTCGCTCTCGTTTCGACCCCATTTCGGCAGAGTTTTGCCGATCCTTCGGGAGCGTTTGATTGACCCTTGATCGCGAAATTTACGGCAGGCACCTAAATCACGATTTGGACTTGAGGTGACCAGTATGCGAACGGTTCTCACAGCGATACTTGCAAGTGGCGTCTTAGCTGGATGCGCGACAGAGGTGAGCCAGCGCGGCTTTAATGACGCGGATATGCCGATACTGCGTTGGGAAGATCACACCCATAACGATGTATGGACTGAGGCGACGATGGCCGCACTGAGAAGTCACGGCACCCCGCTGACGGAGATGACCCCTGCTGACATCGAAGCCTATTGTCCAGGATATGCAGAGGCCTCGGAAGATGAACGCGCTGCGTTTTGGGCGGGGCTGATTTCTGCTCTGTCCTATCACGAAAGCACTTGGCGCCAGACCGCGGTTGGCGGCGGTGGTCTTTGGTTTGGGCTAACGCAAATCGCGCCGGGAACTGCACGCGGCTATGGATGCGAAGCGAGATCAGGACAGGCGCTGAAAGACGGCGAAAAGAACCTCTCTTGCGCGGTTCGTATCATGGCTGAAACCGTACCGCGCGACGGTGTCGTAAGCGAAGGCATGCGCGGCGTTGCGGCGGATTGGGGACCGTTTCATTCCAGCCGCAAACGCAATGACATGAAATCCTGGACCCGCGCGCAACCCTACTGCCAAGCGTAAGCCGAATTGCTCATGCGATTGAGTTGGTCGCACGCCGAACTCCTAGGACCAGCAGAAGGTCTTTCGATGGTGTCGCGGACCGTATTGCAGAGTAACGGCAGCATGCTGCGGCACAGAGCCTGAGCGCGCGGCGTGCGCTTTGATATTTGACCGTCTGTGAAGCGCTTAGTGACCTAAACGTCGCTTTCGCGGAGCAGGTCTACTAATAACTTCAAAGGTGCGCGCCTGTTGCCTTCGTGTGCGACGCCCCTCACCATTCACCTTGAAGAGCGCTACAGCAGGTCTCTGGGTCCATCAGGGGTCTGAATGAGCGCTTGCAGGCGTGTCTCTGGACCGGTTTGGATGTTTACTGGCAGGTCCTGCAAATCAGCTCCGATTCGTCTCGTGATCTCTTCCGCTTCGGGGTGTTCAACCGTTAGTTTCACCAATCGACACCCTAGATCGACCATGCCTCCAGCAGGGTGAGGATGCGACGACCACTGAATAATGGATGGAAACGCCCCGCCCATAGGCAGCGATCCGTCCTCGGGAATTGAGAGCAGCCATTTGAGCGTCCCGCGGGTGACCTCTGTTGCGGGTCCAGAGTCGGGATGAGCCGTGGCCAGCGATGCCTCGATGTCGTCGGTGTTGAGCATCCATGTGATCAGGCGGGGTGCGGTATCGAACTTGTCTAGATTGAACCATCTTGCGCGACCGGGTGCAGTGGCATCAGGGTCTATGGAGATGACCTCAAGAAAGCGGTCCGTGCCGAGCGCCAAAAGTCGGTTATGCGTTCCCAAACTGGGATGCCTGCCACCCGGCGGCATATCGATGCCGAGCCGCTCTTTGATATAGGCGCATCCCTCATCGAGATTGCGTGCGGCGATGACGATATGATCAAACTTGAGATGTGGCATTCTGCAGACTGGGGATCACTTTCTCATAAGCGTCGAGACATCGACGAGGAGCTTTTTAGGCGCACCCTGCTCAATTGTCAGGCCTCATCTCGTTGGCAGCCTTAGTCGGAGGAGAGCAGTGAGCCTGTTGCGGCGTCGATCCTGAACTCCATGACACGGCCGGTGGTGGCTTCCTCGAGTTTTACGGTGATCACACCGTCTTGCGCCGTGCTGGACAGAACATCGAGGGTCAATTTCTGCGCCCATTTGAAGAACGGCGGAAGACTGGCGGCAGCCTCCGAGGCCGTCAGCGGCGCGCCGAGTGCTGCTGCTTTGCGCGGTGTGGTCAGTGTGTGGATGGCGCCAGTATCATCGACTTCGAGAAAGCCGTCATTGTAGGCGTAAATGAGCTCACATTCCCACGTGTTTGGACCGTTTTCGAGACAACTTTTGTCATCCTCGACTTTCCAGTTGAGGTTCCAAGTGCCCTGAATCTTGTTATCCCACACATATAAGCCAGAAGCGGTTTTCGTGTTGATATTCCAAGTGCTGGTCCCAACCGCGCGTCCGCCTGCGCCTACAAAATCGAACAAGGCGCCAGTGCCAAGCAGCGCTTTGATCTCGACCGTAGTAAGTCGCACCGCGTCCGGTGGAAGCTCTCTGGGCAGTGTTGATTGCGCCTCTCCCAGTGAACAGAAAACCGTCAAGATGAGTGCTGATACGCTCGCTATTCCTCGCGGAAGAACTGCTGAAATCATTTTAGCGTCCTCTTTGGCCGGTCTTCACCAAGGCGTCGGAGAGCTTCGAGACATCGTCTGAGGCCGAGCCAGCGCCGGGCGCGCCTATTGTCCGATCGCCGGTTTTGCCCAACTCGGGACCCGTGTGTTTTGCACCAGGGACACCGAGGGTGCATATCTGCCGCCAAGCGCCAAGGTGGCTTGCCTCAGCATCTCGATCCCGTCTTCGGATTTCGCAGGGAGCGCGGATGGAGAGATGGGCTCTCCCACGGTGATCCGATAGGGCTGTCGCGCTTTGTTCAGCGTCTCGTGGAACAGTGTGATGTCCCGGAGCGTCGGGTGAATGAGGTCGAACAGGTAAAAAAGTGCGGAGTTTCGCGCGCGGACATTGACCGGAATCACCGGCAAGTCGAACTTCCGAGCGACCATCGCCGCCGAGGCCATCCAAGGCCGCTCGTAGAGTTTTAGCCGACGCCGCTTTGCCAAACGACCTGCTGGAAAGATCACACCAATCCGGCCTTCGTCCACCGCGCGGCGGGTATAGGCCATGGTCTCACGGGTCTTCCCATGAGAGCGTTTTTCCAACCGCCACTCCACCGGAGCGATAAAGCTCTCCATCTGAGGCAGAACGCGCAAAATATCGCTGTTGGCGTAAAAGTAGCTGTCATTCCGAACCTTCCGCAGCATCGTGTAAAGCATGATGCCATCGGCGATCCCGGTTGGGTGGTTTGCCACGATCATCGCGGCTCCCTGACGTGGTATGTTGCTGAGCCCGGTGATCTGCATGTCCTTGGCCAAAATATCGCCAAGCTGCCCCATGATTTCATCGGTGGGCAAATGACGAAAATGCTCTGCCAGATCAATAGTTTGGTGGTAGGCCAACATGCGGTTGAGAATAGCCCGAGAAGGGCGCGCCCAGGCGTTATCCTCAAACAGCCACGGTGCGCGCTCTTTGATGAGGGGATCGATTCTGTCCTGCATCCCGGCCTCAGACCATGCGCGTGCTAAATTGGTGTGACAACGCTACAGATTATTTCCGTCCGCCACAATGTTCTCTCGGATCAATTTATAGCTTTGGTTATTTCCCGCCAAGGATGCGCGACACCATTTCCGTGCTGTCTCGCGACAATTCTGGCAGGTTCTGTAAGCGGCCTAGCGCAGCTTTCATCATGTCTTGCCGGGCAGGGTCATACCGCCGCCATGTCTCAAAGAGTGTTGTCATGCGCGCGGTCGTTTGCGGGTTGACTGGATCGAGACTGCAAAGCCAGTCAGCGACAAACCCATAGCCTCGTCCGCTGACGTCATGAAACCCTGCGCGGTTCATCGCCAAGCCACCAATCACGGCCCGGAACCGGTTTGGGTTCTTCCAATCGAAATCGGGACGTTTGACGAGCTTTTCGGCGATATCAACGGCCTTGGCAGGTGGGGCGAGCGACACTTGCAGGGCGAACCATTTGTCCATGACCAAACGGTCCTCGCGCCAGCGTGTCTCGAAATCATCAAGCTCTTCTTCGACCAGATCATGTTTCACCAGCGCAGAAAGCGCGGCCATGGATTGGGTCATGTTATCTGCCGTCCGGAATTGGATGCGCGCTTGATCGCCGTGATCCTGACGCGTGATCAGGCCTAGCAGCGCCGCCTGCAGCGCACGTTTCCCTGCGTCCTCGGCGTCTGGGCGATAGGGTCCTGGTACGGACATCTGGGCATATAGTGGATCTGCACGATCTGACAGGCGCGCTGAGAGCGCATTCCCCATCCTTTCTCTGGCGGCGTAGATTTTGTCGGGATCCGGCACCGCTCCGGACGAGAATATTGCCTCGGCCAAGTCATCTTCGTCCGGCAGCCGCAAGCAAAGCGCGCGGAATGCGGGATCGAGGGTCGCATCATTCAAGACCTGCGACAGTCCAGCTAGATAGGCGGGATCGGGCGCCGCCCCCTCACCGATCATAGCCAGCAAGCTTGCGCGCGCCATATCCCGCGCCGCCTCCCAACGGTTGAAGGGGTCGCTGTCATGGGCCAAGAGCAGGGCTTGGTCCGCAGCCGATATGTCACGTTCTAGGATTACCGGAGCGGAAAAACCGCGCAAGACAGAGGCAACAGGACGTTCCGTCAGATCGGGAAACTCAAAGCTTTGTTCAGCATCGGAAAGTTCCAGGATCGTTGTGGGACAAATCTCGGAACCGTCCTTGGCCAAAAGACCAACAGCGACGGGAATGACCTGTGGCAGCTTCTCGTCCTGTCCGGGCGTTGGCGGCGTGTCTTGGCTTAGCGTGAGTGTAAAGGTGCTTTCATCCCAGCTTTCAGACATCGTCACACGGGGTGTACCGGCTTGGGAATACCAGCGCTTGAACTGGCTGAGATCGCGGCCGGTTGCGTCCTCAAAGACCTGCAGCCAGTCTTCGATCGTGCAGGCTTGTCCGTCATGACGCTCGAAATAGAGGTTGAGCGCTTTGGCATAACCTTCCGCGCCGACCAGACGGCGCAGCATGCCGATGACTTCGGCGCCCTTCTCATAGACCGTAGCAGTATAGAAGTTGTTGATCTCGACAAAGCTCTCTGGTCGAACCGCATGGGCCAAAGGACCGTTGTCTTCGCGGAACTGGCGCGCGCGCAGGGCCAACACATCTTGGATGCGCTGGACCGAGGCAGAACGTTCATCGGCTGAGAATTGCTGATCGCGAAAAACCGTCAGCCCTTCTTTCAGACAGAGTTGAAACCAGTCCCTGCAGGTGATCCGGTTTCCCGTCCAGTTGTGGAAGTATTCATGCGCGATAATCGACTCGATCCGTTCGAAATTGCTGTCGGTTGCCGTTTCTGGGCTCGCCAAAACAGCGGAGGAGTTGAAAACATTAAGCCCTTTGTTTTCCATCGCTCCCATGTTGAAGTCATCGACAGCGACGATGTTGAAAACACTGAGGTCATACTCTCGACCGTAGACGCGCTCGTCCCAAAGCATCGACCGTTTCAAAGCGTCCATGGCAAAGGCGCATTTGCCAATATCGCCCGCGCGAACCCAGATCGCCAAATCGACCGTCTGGCCGGATTTGGTGGTGAAACGATCGCGATGGGCCTGTAGATCGCCAGCGACCAATGCAAAGAGATAGGCAGGTTTCGGCCATGGGTCAGTCCATTCTGCCCAACCATCTCCAGAACCTGTTGGATTGCCGTTGGACAGCAATACCGGTTGATCGCCTTCTATCCGCACAGTGAAGGGCGCCATCACGTCAGGTCGATCAGGATACCAGGTGATTTTACGAAACCCTTCGGCTTCGCATTGGGTGCAGTACATGCCGTTCGACATATAGAGACCTTCAAGAGCAGTGTTGGCAGCGGGGTCAATCTCAACCTCGGCCTCCCAAACAAACGGCCCATCCGGAACGGAGCAGCACAATCCGGTATCAGTGAACTCAGGTGTCACGGGCGCACCGTCAATCGCGAAGGAGACCGGGGTCAGGTTCTCGCCGTGCAACTCGAAGGGTCCTGGAGCATCAGGATTTGGGCGAAAGGTGACCTTGCTGACGACCCGTGTCGCATTTGGGGCGAGGCGAAATGTCAAATGCACACTCTCCACCCAATAGGCAGGTGGGCGATAGTCTTTAAGGTAAATGATCTGTGGATTTTGAGAGGGATTTGCGTCGCGCATCGGGCACTCCTTGAATGACCCGCAACCTATCCAGCTGCCTCGGCCATGCAAGCGACTTTCCTCTCAGCTGAGGACCGCTACCTCTCTCAGCATGGTGACGATCCTTTGGTACAAGCGTGATCTGCGCATCGCCGATCATCCCGCGCTGACGTTCGCGGCAGAGCTCGGCGCACCCATCCTGCCGCTCTATATTGTGGAGCCAGGGTATTGGGCGCTGCCGGACACTTCGGCCCGACAATGGGCCTTTATCGCGGAGTGTTTGGCGGGATTGCGCAAAGAGGCAGTGCCCCTGACCCTGCGCGTCGGAGAGGCCGTTCAGGTACTAACCGAAATCGCCAATGCCCATGCAGCGACTGCCCTTCTCAGCCATGAGGAAACCGGAAATGGCTGGAGCTATGCGCGCGATCTGCAAGTGGCGGCTTGGGCGAGGGACCGGGGTCTGCCCTGGCATGAACTGCCGCAATCCGGGGTGGTCCGACGGCTGAAATCCCGCGATGGTTGGGCCGCACGCCGCGAGAGGTGGCTGAAACAGCCCATGCCCGACACGCCATTGGTATCATGGGCAGGGCCCGGAGAAGGCACTATCCCCAGCGTAGGTGCGCTCAAACTCCGGGCCGATCTCTGCCCAGAGCGACAGCAGGGAGGCAGGCGCGCGGCAACAGAAATGCTTGACAGCTTTCTCACCGTGCGGGGGCAAAGCTACCGCCGGGCCATGTCGTCGCCGGTTGAGGCAGAGCACGCCTGCTCGCGCCTCTCACCGCATCTCGCCCTTGGGACGCTGTCCGTACGCGAGGCGGCTCAGGCCGCACAACAGCGCAAAGAACATATCAATGGCACCCGCGACGGCTGGACGGGGTCACTTTCGTCATTTACCTCGCGGCTGGCTTGGCGCGACCACTTCATGCAAAAGCTCGAAGACGCGCCTCAAATTGAAACGCACTGCCTGCATTCGGCTTATGAAACCCTTCGTCCCCGCGAACCCGATGCGGTGAGACTGGCGGCCTGGTGTGCGGGGGAAACCGGTATGCCTTTCGTCGATGCCTGCATGCGCTATCTCCAACACACAGGTTGGTTGAATTTCCGCATGCGCTCCATGCTGATGGCCGTGGCGTCCTATCACCTTTGGCTTGATTGGCGACCGACGGGGCAGCACCTGGCGCGCGTCTTCACCGACTATGAACCCGGGATCCATTGGTCGCAGACACAGATGCAATCGGGCACGACGGGCATGAACACAGTGCGGATCTACAACCCGATCAAACAAGGCAAGGATCAGGACCCCACAGGTGTCTTTACGCGCCGCTGGGTGCCGGAACTCGCACATCTCCCCGATGCCCATCTGCAAGAGCCTTGGACATGGGAGGGTGCGGGTCAACTCCTCGGCAAGCGCTACCCAGAGCCCTTGGTTGACGTCGCCGCAGCGGCAAAAGCGGCGCGACAACAGGTCTGGGCTGTGCGACGGGGAGATGCCTATTGGGCTGAAGCTGACCGGATCGTGACGAAGCACGCCAGCCGCAAACGCGACCGGGGTTTTCAGCGCGATCCCGATCCGCGAAAACGCCGAAGCAAGCAACTATCAAAGGCGCCGCCTGATCAACTCCAGCTCGACCTCTGAAGCCGATGCCGCGCGGGATCAAAAAATCCGATCTGCCTCAAAAAACCTGCCAGCACTGTGGGCGCCCCTTCACGTGGCGGAAAAAATGGGCGCGCGATTGGGACGCGGTGCGCTACTGCTCTGTCAGATGTCGCCGCGCTGCTGGAAAATCGACCTAACGCCGAACACCGCCAGCCGTCCCATCCTCGCCACTTGGTTACGCCACCACGCACTATTCTTAAGCGACAGGCGCGCTCTGCCTGCTATGTGAGCCAGCGCAGAACCGGGTGCGCGCTCGTTGCTACTCGACCAACACCGCTCTGAGCTATATCTGTATGAGGATATTCCGCCCTAAGGAGGACCCATGGGACGCCCCGTTGTCGGGATCATCGGTAATTTCTACCTGCTCAATGACGAGTATCCGGCGCATTGTGCTGGCGTGATGAACTCTGCCGCAGTGGCGGAGGTCTCTGGCGCGTTGCCGCTGATCATCCCCTCCGATCCCGACTTGGTCAGTGTGGCTGACCTTATGGAAACCTGCGATGGGTTTCTCTTCACCGGGGGGCGTCCCAATGTGCATCCGGAGGAATACGGGCAGCAGGAAACCGAGGCCCATGGCGCCTTCGACCGCGCGCGCGACCGCGTGGCGATCGATCTGATCCGGGCCTGCGTGGCGCGTGGTCAGCCGATCATGGGGATTTGCCGCGGGTTCCAAGAGGTCAATGTTGCCTTCGGCGGCACGCTCCATCCAGAGATCCGAGACCTGCCGGGCCGGTCCAACCACCGCATGCCACCCGATGGCTCGCTGGAAGAAAAGTTCGAGCTGCGCCAGACGGTCAATTTCTCTGAAGGCGGGGTCTTCCATCAAATCGTTGGAGCGTCGGAAGTTGTGACCAACACGCTGCACGGGCAGGGGATTGAAACACCTGGCCAAGGGGTGAAGCTCGACGGTTGGGCCCCGGATGGGACGCCAGAGGCGCTTTATATCGATGGGGCGCCGGGCTTTACGCTGTCGGTGCAATGGCATCCCGAATGGCAGGCCGCAACCGATCCTGTCAGCCGCCCGCTGTTCGAGGCGTTCGGAAAGGCCGTGACCGCCTGGCAAGCCGGCGACCGCCCCGCCGCGCTGAAAACGGCCTAAAGGACGACAGACAAGTTGAAGAGGCGACCTGCCACAGGTTTGGCAGGACCTAAGATCGCGCGCTTTCTTGTTGTTTGACCCATTCCCTGGCCTCATCGCTGTTGGGCGGATGCGGTCCCCACGGCGGGTCGGCATCGAGCGCAAGCGGAATACCCACCTGCCGTGGCTTCTGTCCGTCTTCGCATAGATAGGCCTTGCGGGTCTCGGCCTCATTTTCACCCAGCCGCTTAAGATTTTCCACCAGCGCCTCGAAACCCTCTGGCTCTGTTTCCCAACGATCATACAGCACCGGTTTGGACCCGTCGTCCAACACCTCCGGCAACAGCGTTGCGGCATTTCCGATCAGCGACGAAAGGCGGCCTTGCGTCAAACCCGTCGCCCCCCTCAGATCAACAAATTTGACCAAAGAAGCTGTCGCTTGCGCTGCGGTCCAATTAGTTGATGTTAGATCGGCGCCCCCGAGGTTTGCCCCCTGGAGCTGCGCGTCCCTGAGTTTTGCCCCCTGGAGCTGCGCGTCCCTGAGGTTTGCCCCCTGGAACTGCGCGCCTTCCAAGCGGGTATGGCGCAGGTCCATTGGGTCGGCGGATCCGTGGCCCAGATCCACGTGGCGCAGATTGCTG
>JBCDGN010000113.1:0-11635 GCA_038751255.1 Pseudomonadota bacterium | reverse complement strand
GATTGCGGCACATGGCGATTGTGCAGCCCTAATGCCCTATCTGCATTTGCCGGTGCAGTCTGGCAGTGACAAGATCCTCAAAGCTATGAACCGCAAACACACTGCGGCGGACTACATCGCGTTGATCGCACGTATCCGCGCGGCACGTCCCGATATCTTGCTGTCTGGCGATTTCATCGTCGGTTTTCCTGGCGAAACCGATGCAGATTTCGCAGACACGCTCGCCCTGGTGAAAGAGATCGGTTACGGGCAGGCCTATTCCTTCAAATATTCCGCGCGCCCCGGCACGCCGGCTGCGGAACGTCCGGAGGTCGAGCCCGCAGTAGCCGATGCACGTTTGCAAGACCTCCAAGCCCTTCTAGCAGCGCAGCAAGACGCTGCTCAAAAAGCCATGGTCGGGCGCGAAACCGAAGTGCTCTTCGAGAAACCGGGTCGCGAGCCAGGCCAATTGGTCGGCAAGTCCGCGCATCTGCAAGCCGTCTACGCTGAGGCACCCATCGAGATGCTGGGGAAAATTGCGCCAGTGCGTATTATTGAGGCAGCACCGCACTCTCTTGGAGCTGAAGTGATCGGCCCGGCACGCTAGCACAGTGCCAAGAACCTGGTAATAAGTGCGTCATTTCAGTGACAGTTGATCGCAGAAGCTTGCGTGACGCTCGGGAACTTGGCACGCTCCACCGGTAATGAAGGGGAAGTGTTTGCCTGTCACTCCATTGACGACCACCGCTCCGCCCGGCGAGACCGGTAGTGAGCAAATCGAATTCCCGGACAATCGGTTGCTGAGCAGCCTATGCGGCGAGGTCGGACGGAACCTTGCCCATATCGAGGCGGCATTGGACATTCAGATCGTCCAGCGTGGCAACAGGCTCGATCTTTTTGGCGGCGCAGAGGAGCGTCACCGTGCGGCAGAAGTGCTCACGGGTCTATACGAACGGCTTGAAGCGGGGCGTGAGATTGAGCCAGGCGATATCGATGCTGCTTTGCGCATGGGGCCGCGCACCAATCCCAGCGATCTACGCGACGGTATGGCCTCGGGCGATCAACTTGAGATGTTCAAGCCCGGCGCTGTGGAGATCAAGACCCGCAAGAAACTGGTCGAACCTCGCACCGATGCCCAGAAAGCCTATGTGAATGCGCTGTTCCATCATGAGCTTGCCTTTGGCATCGGACCGGCGGGTACCGGGAAGACCTACATCGCAGTTGCGGTTGCGGTGTCTAAGTTTCTTGCAGGCGAGGTCGACCGGATTATCCTCTCGCGTCCTGCGGTCGAGGCGGGCGAACGCTTAGGGTTTTTGCCGGGCGATATGAAAGACAAAGTCGATCCCTATATGCAGCCGCTCTACGACGCGCTGAACGACTTTTTGCCCGCCAAGCAAGTGACCAAGCTGATCGAAGAAAAGCGGATCGAGATTGCGCCGCTGGCCTTCATGCGCGGTCGCACGCTCGCAAATGCCTTTGTCGTCTTGGATGAGGCGCAGAATGCCACGACGATGCAGATGAAGATGTTTCTCACCCGTTTGGGCGAGGGCTCGCGTATGGTCATCACCGGCGATCGGAGCCAGGTTGATCTTCCCCGGGGCGTGCAAAGTGGCTTGCGCGATGCCGAACGGCTCCTGCAACATATCGAACGCATCAGTTTTTCATATTTTACGTCAAAGGATGTGGTGCGCCACCCGCTCGTCGCCGCGATCATAGAGGCTTATGACACAGATACCGAAGCTGGTTGACCTCGTTGTCGAAGATCCTCGTTGGGAGGAGGCCGGGCTCGCCCAATGGAGTGAGACCGCAGCCAAAGCAACGCTAATGGGTTTGGCGCTGCCGCCTGAGGGCTTTTCGATTAGCCTTTTGGGATGTGATGATGGCCGCATCACCGCTTTGAACGATACCTTCCGGCGCCAAGCATCTGCGACCAATGTCCTGTCCTGGCCGAGCGAAGAGCGTCGTACAAAAGCGCCTGGTGTTGCTCCTGAGACGCCGATGCCGGGTCAGCCGGGTCTGCCTTTGGAACTGGGCGATATTGCCTTGGCCTTTGATACCTGTGCGCGTGAAGCCACATCTGGGGGGATACCGCTTTCCGATCATGGCTGTCATTTGGTGATCCATGGCGTTCTTCATCTGATTGGTTATGATCACGAAACCGACCAAGACGCAGCACTGATGGAAAGTTTAGAGACCCGAATACTACGCGGCCTGGGCATAGCTGATCCCTATGCGCGAGGCATTGGCGCGATAGCGATGGAACACGGGAATGGCTGAGGTCTCACCCCCAGAAAGCAGAAGCGAAACAGTGAGCCCTGCGCCGAAGAAGCTCTGGACCAAGGGATTGCGGGGGTTGCTCAATCTTCCGCGGAAATCTCATGAACCGGAAAAAGAGCAGATCAATGGTCCTGTGGTCACTGGCCCGACAGCCCCGACACCCAGTCTGTCCAATCTGCGCCGCCTTCGGGTCGAAGATGTGGCCGTCCCCAAAAGTGAGATCGTGGCGCTCGAGGTGGAGACCAGCGAAGACGAAGTCTTTGCGACCTTCCGGGAAAGTGGCTTTTCGCGCCTCCCCGTCTATGAGGGCACGCTGGATATGCCTTTGGGCATGCTTCACCTGAAAGACATTGCGCTGCAGCACGTCTTTGCCGGGAACACGCTTGAAGGCGACGAGAACGGCATAATTGATCTCCGCCCGATGCTGCGCCCGTTGCTTTTCGCGCCACCATCGATGCCAATTGGAGTGCTTTTACAGAAAATGCAGACCCAACGGATGCATATGGCGCTGGTGATCGATGAATATGGCGGCACCGATGGGCTGGTCACAATCGAGGACCTGATCGAGCAAGTTGTGGGCGAGATCGAAGATGAACATGACGCCGAAGAAGATGCGTTATGGTCAGAGGAATCCCCCGGATGCTTCACCGCGCTTGCACGAGCGCCGCTGGATGAATTCGAAAACGTCACCGGGTTTTCGCTGTCGGCCGTCGATATCGATGAAGAGGTCGATACGCTTGGCGGTTTGGTTTTTTTGCTGATCGGTCGCGTTCCCGCGCGGGGGGAGGTCATCCCTCACCCCACCGGTGTAGAATTCGAGGTGCTCGAAGCCGATCCGCGTCGGATCAAACGGCTGCGTATTCGGGTGCCCAAAACCAAACGCGATGGAACCTGACCGGAAATTATACCGCGCATCCTGGGGACAAAGGCTCTTGCTCGTCGCAGCGGGTGCAGTGGCGGCCTTGGGCCTTGCGCCGTTTCACTGGCCGATTGCCACACTCGCGGCATTGGTCTTTCTGATCTGGCATCTGGAACATGTCGCAAGGACACCGCGCGCCTCAGCGGTTGCAGGTTTTCTCTTCGGCCTTGGCTATTTCGCGCTCGCACTGCAATGGATCGTCCAACCATTCTTGGTTGATGCACCTCGGCACGGATGGATGGCGCCGTTTGCCTTGGCGCTCATGGCCTCTGGCATGGCGCTCTATTGGGCATTCGGTCTTTGGGCGGCCTCTCGTCTCGCGGGGCGCGCCGGGGCCTTGGCCGCGGTTCTTGGGCTGAGCTTTGCGGAACTCTTGCGCTCTTGGCTATTCGGCGGGTTTCCTTGGGCACTCTTGGGCAGTGTCTGGGTGGACACACCGCTCCGGGCTGCGGCTGCCTGGGGTGGGGTGCACGCGCTCACACTGCTCACCCTTGGGATCGCGGCGGGGCTTGCGTCATGGTCCTGGCGCGGTGCGATTTGGGCGGCGTTTTGTGTTGCGCTGCTTGGCGGCGCCGCGCTCATCGCCCCCTCAGCCGGTGATCCGGGGGCGGAGGCGATCCGCGTGCGCCTCGTCCAAGCCAACGCCACGCAGCATCTAAAATGGCGCGAAGACATGATCCCTGTCTTTTGGCAGCGCCGCATCGATTTCAGCGAGGCGCCTGCACCCGAGCCGCCGGATGTCGTGATTTGGCCAGAGGTAGCGCTGCCCTACCTGGCAGGCACCAACCCAGAGGCCGACCGTCGTATCGCCGAAGCTGCAGGCGTTCCAGTGATTGCAGGGGCGCAACGGCGAATGGGCGAAACGCTTTTTAACAGCATTATCGTGCTCGACCGTCAAGGCGAGACCGCTGCGGTCTACGACAAGCATCATCTGGTGCCATTTGGGGAGTATTTCCCCGGCGGCGCGCTTGCCGCGCGGCTGGGTTTGACAGGGTTAGCAACGGATGCTCTGGGGATGTTCAGCGCGGGCCCTGGTCCGCAAGTTCTTGATCTTAAGGATCAAGGCTTGGGCGAGGTGTTGGCACTGATTTGTTATGAGGCGATCTTTCCGCGCTATGGTCGCGCTGGCAATGTGCGCCCGGATTGGATCGTGCAAGTGACCAATGACGCTTGGTTTGGTCACTTTGCGGGCCCACAACAACATCTCGACATCGCGCGACTGAGGGCGACAGAGCTTGGCCTGCCGCTCGCCCGCGCCGCGAATACCGGGATTTCTGCCGTGATCGGTCCTACCGGAGAGGTGATTGATCAAATTGATCTCAATACGGCGGGATACTTGGACGTGTCCTTGCCTGCGTCTTTGCCACCAACCCTTTTTACCCGGATCGGCAATGCCCTGACCTGGGGCGCTTTAGCTTTTGTTTCATTTTGGCTGCTAGCGACCCGGCGCGGTAACTTGGGCGCTTGAGCCCGGGGCTCATATCGCCTAATGCCGCTTATCGCTGCCACAACGGCTTCCTGACGTGGCGGTACAACAACCTACTGGAGCGCTTTTCCTTATGTCCCGACAGTCTTACGTTTTCACATCGGAATCGGTGTCCGAAGGTCACCCGGACAAGGTTTGTGACCGAATTTCAGACGCCGTGCTTGATGCTTTTCTGTCGGAAGAGCCTGAAGCGCGGGTTGCTTGCGAAACATTTGCCACCACGGACCGCGTGGTGATCGGCGGTGAAGTTGGCCTGAGCGATTCGGAGAAACTGAGCAGTTTCCTCGACCAGGTCCCGCAGATCGCGCGCGACTGCATCCAAGATATCGGCTACGAGCAAGACGGGTTTCACTGGTCCAGCTGCATCGTAAACAATTTTCTCCACCGCCAATCGGTGCACATCGCCCAAGGCGTGGATGCGGCTGAGGGCAAAGAAGAAGGTGCCGGCGACCAGGGGATTATGTTCGGCTATGCGGTCGATGAGACGCCAGAGCTGATGCCCGCCCCGATCCATTATTCCCACGCTGTTCTGCGCCGCCTGGCTGAGGTCAGGAAATCAGGCGCAGAACCCACGCTGCGCCCGGATGCAAAAAGCCAAATCTCGGTGCAATATGAAGGGGGCAAGCCGGTTGCGGCGACCTCTATCGTTTTATCGACCCAGCATCAGTTTGAAAGCCAGACCAGCGACGATATCCGCGCCATCGTTGAACCCTATATCCGCGAAACCCTGCCCGATGGCTGGGTCACCGAAGACACAGTCTGGCACGTCAACCCGACCGGCACCTTTGTCATCGGCGGACCCGATGGCGATGCGGGGCTCACTGGCCGGAAGATCATTGTCGATACCTATGGCGGCGCAGCACCTCATGGCGGGGGTGCGTTTTCCGGCAAAGACCCCACCAAAGTCGACCGCTCCGCCGCCTATGCGGCGCGCTATCTTGCGAAAAATGTGGTGGCTGCGGGGCTCGCCAAGCGCTGTACGATCCAATTGAGCTATGCGATTGGCGTGTCTCATCCATTGTCGATCTATGTCGATACACATGACACGGGCGAGGTCGAGGTGACCGCGATCGAACGGGCCATCGGCAAGGTGATGGATCTGACGCCACGCGGTATCCGATTGCATCTGGGGCTGAATCGCCCGATCTACTCGCGCACCTCCGCCTATGGTCATTTCGGCCGGGCGCCAGAGGCCGATGGCGGTTTCAGCTGGGAACGCACCGATCTGGTTGACGCGATCAAATCAGAGCTTTGAGCCGCACCCGCGCTAACGCGCAGTCTTGACGACCCGGGCGCCGCGGGCGATGTCCGCGGCCCGATGACCACGTCCTCTCCCTCCGGTGCGCCTTGGCGCAATTTCTACGGCCGCCGCCGCGGGAAAGGGCTACGGCCGAGCCAAAAAACCTATCTTGCAGAGGATATGGGGACGCTTGGCCTGCACGGCGTCAGTTGGGAAGACAATCCCAATCGCGCCCCTCTCGATCTAACTCAGCTTTCCAAAGAGGGGCCGATCTGGCTTGAGATCGGCTTTGGCGGTGGAGAGCACATGGTGCATCAAGCCGTCGAAAACCCTGAAGCGACGATCATCGGTTGTGAGCCATATATCAACGGCGTGGCCATGCTTTTGGGCAAGATCCGGCAGGCAGGCACCCGTAATCTCGCGATCCACCCGGGCGACGCGCGCGATCTGTTCGATGTCTTGCCCGAGGCCTCGATCGCGCGGTGTTTTCTGCTTTATCCTGATCCTTGGCCGAAAAAGCGACATCACCGGCGTCGCTTTGTAACGCCAGAGCATCTTGCGCCGCTTGCGCGGGTGCTTGCGCCGGGAGCCGAGCTTCGGATCGCCACAGATATCCCTGACTATGTGCGGCAGGCCCTGGAGGAGGTTCCCAAACAGGGCTTTGACTGGCGTGCAGAAGGTCCCAGCGATTGGCGTGAGGCTTGGCCGGATTGGATATCGACGCGCTACGAACAAAAAGCGCTGCGCGAGGGGCGCCGCCCACATTACCTCAGCTTCCTACGCTGTGGCGACATCCCCTGATGCGCGAAGGCTTCCATGACATACCTACGGGCTTGATCGCGACCACAGTCACCCATTTGGAGCTGGCACCATCGGCGCCGCCAAGCGCACCGTCCTTGCCTGCGGGGATCCATCTTAAGCAGGTGCGGGGCATGGATATTGGCCGTTACAGGCGGCTCTTTCGTCTGATCGGAGAAGACTGGCTGTGGGTTTCGCGCCTGAAAATGCCCGATCCAAAGCTGCAAAAGATCCTCGATGCCGAGGAAACAGAGGTTTGGCTTTTGCGTGATGGGCAAGCCGACCTGGGCCTTTGCGAGCTGGACTTCAGCGCTGCGCCGGACAGTGGCGAGCTTGCGTTTTTCGGTGTCGCGCCGAAACTCCTGGGGCAGGGGCTTGCCCGGCCAATGATGGTACTGGCGCTGGAACGCGCCCATCGGCGAAATGTTCACCGATTCACCGTCCATACCTGTACGCTTGATCATCCTGCCGCGCTGCCGTTTTATCAGCGCATGGGTTTTGTGCCGGTCCGCCAAGAGGTCGAGGTGATGGCCGATCCGCGACTCGATGGGCTTTTGCCAGAGACCGCGGCCCCGCATGTGCCCCTCATCCGACCTAGCACCTGAGAGATCAGCAATACACTTTGACGATCCAGGGAGTGCGTTTGCACAAAATGACCTTGCCCCGCTGTTTCCCGAGGCCTGCGAAAAAACCTGAGTTCGTGTTCTTTGATCAAGCAAGTTGGCCATGACCAATGCGCGAAAGAGGCCATACCCAAGAGCGTGCGACGAAGTTCATCCCTAGTGACCAACGTGATCCACGTCACTGATCCGGGATGAGCAAATTGGTAAAGTACCGGCATAGATGCAGTTAGTACATGGAGCTGGAAAATGCCTGGCACCTCCAAAGATAAATTCATCAAGTCTTGGTCCACCAGCAGCGCGTCAGATGACGGGGCAAACGGAAATGCACCGAACACAACCAACGCCCTTTCGTCGGATGGCGCTTGGGCCGATCGTTCCGATGCTCTTCGGTCAGGGCTGAAGCCTTCAGATCCCGATGTCTTTGATTTTGACTTTAAAGAGGACACGGAAGAAGACGTATCCAATCCCTATGACGCGTCAGATTGGGAAGATGGAAACTCCAATCAAACCGAGGGCGAGCCAACGGGGACAATGCATGTCGACACCTGGCACGAAAACCAATCTGTCGACCCTTGGCCTCTAGATGAGTTTGTATTGTAGCAATTTAGACCCCTTAGCTGCGACACCCTCGATTTTCAAACCGAGCACGAAACGAGCCCGGAGGACGGGTTTTGATGCGACTGCGCGCGGGCGGTTTGGCCCCGGGGTGGGGCGCTTGCGCATTTGCGCGATCCTGCCGGGTACACGATCACACTTGTTTGGTCAGTGATCGCAGGCCTGAACCGGCTTTACCCCGGCGCGGCGATCTTCTATCGCGCAGAGCGAGTGAAAAGAAGGAAGCACCCATGTCCGCCCATGGAGAGCCGAGGCCCCTTGCATCACACCCCGTTACTGGATTGACCGGCATTGCGGAGGTGCCTGGGGACAAATCAATTTCGCACCGCTCGTTGATCCTTGGTGCGCTGACGGTTGGCGAGACCAGAGTGAGCGGTTTGCTTGAAGGCCAAGATGTGATTGACACCGCCAAAGCCATGCGCGCTTTTGGGGCGGAGGTGACCCAAGAGGGGCAGGGTACCTGGTCCATCCATGGTGTGGGCACGGGCGGTTTTGGCGAACCTGCAGATGTCATCGATTGCGGCAATTCCGGCACCGGGGTGCGTCTGATCATGGGGGCGATGGCCACCAGCCCGATCACCGCAACCTTTACCGGCGACGCGAGCCTGCGCGGGCGTCCTATGAAGCGTATCACCGATCCGTTGGCGCTTTTCGGGACCAGTGCCTATGGCCGCGCGGGCGGGCGTTTGCCGATGACACTGGTCGGTGCCGCTGCGCCGGTTCCGGTGCGTTACACGGTGCCCGTCCCTTCCGCGCAGGTGAAATCAGCGGTGCTGCTGGCGGGTCTTAACGCGCCGGGACAAACCGTGGTGATCGAGCGCGAAGCCACCCGTGATCATAGCGAACGCATGCTGGCGGGTTTTGGCGCGGAAATCACCACCGAGCAAACCGACGAGGGCCGGGTGATCACACTCACTGGACAACCGGAACTTCGCCCTCAGACCATTGCAGTGCCGCGAGACCCGAGTTCTGCGGCTTTCCCGGTTTGCGCGGCGCTGATCGTGCCGGGTTCTGATGTTTTGGTGCCGAATATCGGTTTGAACCCGACCCGCGCCGGGCTCTATCAAACACTGCGCGATATGGGGGCCGATCTAAGCTTTGAAAATCCGCGCGAAGAAGGCGGCGAGCCGGTCGCGGATCTGCGCGCGAGGTTCTCTGATGCGATGCAGGGGATCGAAGTGCCGTCCGAGCGCGCTCCCTCGATGATCGACGAGTATCCCGTGCTTTCGGTGGTCGCCGCCAATGCGACCGGCAAAACCGTGATGCGCGGTGTGAAAGAGCTTCGTGTGAAGGAAAGTGATCGGATCGATGCGATGGCGCGCGGGCTCGAAGCCAGCGGGGTGACCATTGAAGAAGATGAAGACACTTTCATCGTGCATGGCCGAGGTCCGGGCAGTGTGACCGGTGGCGCAACCTGTGCGGCAAGGCTCGACCATCGGATTGCGATGTCTTTCCTTGTGCTCGGTATGGCGACAAAGGAGCCGGTACTGGTGGACGACGCGGGACCGATTGCGACCAGCTTTCCGATTTTCGAGCCCCTGATGTCCCGGCTCGGGGCCAGGCTTACCGAGCCGGTCGATGCTTGAGAAACGTACCGGGGGCTGTCTCTGCGGGGCAATCCGCTATGAAGTGACGGGGCCAATGCGCCCAGTGGTTGCGTGCCATTGCGATCAATGCCGCAAGACCTCTGGCCACCATGTGGCAGCCACCAGCGCCCCGCGCGAGGCAGTGAAAATCTATGGGACCCCGCGGTGGTATGCGTCCTCCTCGGATGCGCGGCGCGGGTTTTGCTCTGTTTGCGGCAGCAATCTATTCTGGGACGGCCCGGTGCCGCATCTGTCGATCTTTGCGGGCACCTTGGACCAGCCCACAGGTTTGCAGATGGAAGGCCATATTTATTGCGCTCACAAGGGCGATTACTACGAGATCAAGGACGGGCTGCCGCAATCAGACGGCGAGGATTCAGAGCTGACCACGCTGGTTTCGGAATGAACGGTGCGTTCACTGTGGCCATCGATGGACCGGCCGCGGCAGGCAAAGGCACCATCGCCCGCGCGGTTGCCAAACATTTTGGCTTTGCCCATCTCGACACGGGGCTGCTTTACCGTGCGACCGGTCGCCGGATGCTTGCGGGGGAAGACGCGATACTTGCCGCCCAAGGTTTGCACATAGACGATTTGCAGCGGGACGATTTGCGCAGTTCTGATGTCGGTCAAGCAGCCTCTAAAGCCGCCGCACTCCCCCAGGTGCGTGCCGCCCTTTTGGAGTTTCAGCGCAGTTTTGCAAGACAAACGGGCGGTGCGGTGCTTGACGGCCGCGATATTGGCACGGTGATTTGTCCCGAGGCGGAGGTGAAACTCTTTGTCACCGCATCCGACGATGTGCGCGCTGCACGCAGGTTCCTAGAGCTTTCGCCCAAAAACCCCAACTTAACGCTAGAAGAGGTTCGGGCTGATCTTTTGGCTCGAGACGCCCGCGATGCGAACCGGGCGGATGCCCCGCTGAAGGCAGCGGAGGATGCCAGTTTGCTTGACACAACCGATCTTGGGATCGACATGGCGGTGGACCGGGCGGTTGCCCTGGTTTTCGACAGACTTCCGCCGAAATAGCTGCTTATTGGGGCTCTGGCCCCGCGCAGGGGTTGCTTGTTTCAGGAGAGCAGCTTATAGGGCGCGGGTCATCCACAAGAGCGGACAACGCCGGAAGACGGGCAGGGTCGGAACATTCCGGCCCTTCGTGTTTTCGGACAGACCGCCTTTGCAGACCAACCCAAAGACCGGCGGAGACAACCGCCCGGCCCGCATAAATGAACACTAAGGAACCTGACGTCTGAATGTCTGAAAACACATCCATGGAGGAATTCGAAGCCCTCCTGCAAGAAAGCTTCGAGATTGACACCCCCACTGAGGGCACCGTTGTCAAAGGCCGCGTGATCGCCATTGAGGCAGGTCAGGCCATCATCGATGTCGGCTACAAAATGGAAGGCCGTGTCGAGCTGAAGGAATTCGCAAATCCTGGAGAGGCCCCGGAAATCGCCGTTGGCGACGATGTTGAGGTGTTCCTACGCCAGGTTGAGAACGCCAAGGGCGAAGCGGTCATCAGCCGCGAAATGGCCCGCCGTGAGGCCGCTTGGGATCGTCTCGAGAAAGCCTATGCCGATGAAAACCGCGTCGAAGGTGCGATCTTTGGCCGGGTCAAAGGCGGGTTCACCGTCGATCTCGGTGGCGCTGTGGCATTCTTGCCCGGCTCTCAAGTCGATGTGCGTCCTGTGCGCGACGCGGGCCCATTGATGGGGCTAAAGCAACCCTTCCAAATCCTCAAAATGGACCGCCGCCGGGGCAATATCGTTGTCTCACGCCGGGCGATTTTGGAAGAAAGCCGCGCCGAACAGCGCGCCGAGGTCATTGGACGCCTGAAAGAGGGCGACGAGGTCGACGGGCAGGTCAAGAACATCACCGAATACGGCGCCTTCGTCGATTTGGGTGGTGTCGACGGGCTGCTGCACGTCACCGACATGGCCTGGCGTCGCGTCAATCACCCGTCCGAGATCCTGACCATTGGCGAAACCGTCAAGGTGCAGGTCGTCAAGGTCAACAAGGACACCCAACGCATCAGCCTGGGCATGAAGCAGCTGCAAGCCGATCCTTGGGACAGCGTGGGCGACAAGTTTCCGCTGGGCGCCAAATTCACTGGTCGGG
>JBCDGN010000112.1:0-11881 GCA_038751255.1 Pseudomonadota bacterium | reverse complement strand
TAAACCGTCACAGAAGTAGGCTAGAAGTTCTGAAAAACGCGCCTGCAGCCAAGCTAGCTCATTCCGATGACTTCAATCTCAGCAATCCAAGATGGATCTAGCTTCGTAAAGACTATAGCTGTGGTGGGAACCGCACGTCCACCGAGCGCATGCTCTCTCGCGACCTGATTTTTTTCTGCGTATTCTGGACGTGCTAGATAGCTGGTCAGCCTAACGATGTTGGAAACGGTCATCTCAGCTTCTGCCAAAATTCGTTGGATTTTTTTCTAAACGAGTTCAAGGTGCTCGTCTAAGCTTTCAGGGGCTGAACGCGGTGTTCAGCCAGAGCTCACAAAGCATTGGCCGGATATTCCACCGCCACCACAATAAAAACGTATCCGTAACGGAGGCGCTAAACTATTGACATTGAAGGGATGCTTTGGCCGTCGGTGAGTCCGCTTACAGCGGTAAGGATACCGTTCCGGTCTATGCCGTAGTGGCGGTAAAGGTCTTGAATGCTGCCGGTTTGGCCAAAGTGTTCGACCCCCAGCGAGATCGCGCGATGACCGGAAACCGACCCGAGCCAAGCGATTGTGGCGGGGTGCCCGTCAAGAACGGTCACAATCGAGCAATGGGGTGGTAGCTCGGCAAACAAGCGTTCGACATGTGACGTAGCAGCGTCATTGCCGCGGGCCCGCGCACGCTGCGCGGCGGTCCATCCAGCATTCAGGCGATCGGACGAGGTGACCGCAAGAACGCCAACGTCTCGGCGCGCTTCTGCCAGTTGTCCAGCAGCCGCTATGGCCTCTTGAGCAACGGCACCTTGATACGCAATGACCACGTCGCAATTGGGTCCTGGCTTCCTGATCCAATAGGCCCCGTCAATGGCTCCTTGCCGGAAGGCGTCATCAAACCTCTTTCCCGGCTGTTCCAAGGGAGCAGTAGTTAGACGAAGATAGACCGAGCCTCCGGTCTCATCACGAAGCCAGGTTCGTTCATCCGGATCTGACCCACCATCGCGCTGGAGGTAGTCGAAGGCCCATTCCATGATGACCGCAAGCTCGTCGGCAAAGGCAGGTTCAAAGCTGGCCAATCCATCCTGGGACATGCCAGTCAAAGGCGTGCCGATGGACTGATGCGCCCCACCTTCCGGGGCAAGCGTCACCCCAGAGGGTGTTCCGACAATAATGAACCGTGCATCCTGATAGCAGGCGTAGTTCAGCGCATCGAGACCGCGATGAACGAAGGGGTCATAGACCGTTCCGATCGGGATCAGACGCTTTCCAAATAGGGAACGGGACAGGCCTGCAGCACCCAACAACAGGAAGAGGTTCATTTCGGCAATGCCAAGCTCTAGGTGCTGGCCCTCTGGCGCGAAGTTCCACTTTGCAGTCGAGGGGATGCGCTGTTCGATAAACGCATCAGTCATCTCAGTTCGTGAGAAGAGTTTCCGACGATTGACCCAGGGGCCCAGGCTTGTCGTTCCGGTCACATCGGGCGATGTGGTGATGATCCGCTTAGCGAGATCGCTGTTACCTTTGGCAAGTTCATCGAGAATCTTGCCAAACGCCGCTTGCGTAGAAATGTCTTTGTCCGCAGCGATCTCGATCTTTGGGACAGCTAAGGCATCGTCTTCAAACCTCCGTCGTCCCTTCGCGAAAAAAGGCGTCTCGTTCAGATGGCGCTGGAACCCGGCGACGTCTTCGATGGTTGCCAGCGCGTCCCATTCGGTTCCCTCGGCTACGCCCATGACCTGTTGCCATTCGGACATTTGAGCTTTGGTCATCAGACCGCCGTGGTTGTCCTTGTGACCAGCAATCGGTGTCCCCCAGCCTTTGACAGTATAGGCGAGAAAACAAACGGGCCGGTCATGGTCGACCGCGGCGAATGTCTCGGCCATTGTCATCACGCAGTTGCCGCCAAGATTCTCCATCAGCGCGGCTAGTTCGTCGTCGCTGCGCCTTTCAATAAGCGCGCTGACGGGGCCTTGATCCCCCAGATCGTCCAACAGTCGCTGACGCCACACTGCGCCGCCCTGATAAGTCAGCGCGCTGTACTCCTGATTGGGGCAGGCATCGATCCAGCCGCGCAAAGCCGCGCCACCGGGTTCTTCAAAGGCCGCCCGCTGCAAGGCGCCATACTTCACGCGAACAACCTCCCACCCGAAGGCGTCAAAGGTTTTCTCAACACGCTCGAACAAGCCCTCGCGTACGATCCCATCCAGTGACTGCCGATTATAATCAATGATCCACCAACAGTTCCGCAGTTCGTTTTTCCACCCTTCCTGGAGGGCCTCATAAATGTTGCCCTCATCCAGCTCTGCGTCTCCGACAAGCGCGACCATCCGCCCAGTCACAAGATCAGACCCCCACTCTTTGGCCTGAATAAAATCCTGAACAAGCGATGCCATCGACGTGATCGCGACGCCCAGCCCGACAGAGCCAGTTGAGAAATCCACATCGTCAACATCTTTGGTCCGCGACGGATAGCTTTGCACCCCGCCCAACCCGCGGAAGTTCTCAATGCGAGCGCGGTCGAGATTGCCCATCAGGTACTGCATGGCATGGAAAATCGGGCTGGCATGGGGTTTGACGGCGACGCGATCCTCTGGCCGCAGCGCCGAGAAGTAGAGCGCAGTCATGATAGAAACCATTGAGGCTGAGCTTGCCTGATGCCCGCCGACCTTGATGCCGTCTGCTTTCGGCCTGATGTGATTGGCGTTGTGGATCATCCAGTGGCTAAGCCAGAGGAGCCGTTGCTCGACAGTCTTGAGGAATGTGCCTTGTTCCATAAACGCGCGCCTCACATGAACGGAATGTCATGAAAGCGTGCAGCAACCGGTCCGTTTGGCAAAGCAACAGATAGGCTTGAACTGTTGTTCAAAGCGTCCGCCTGGACCAAGCCAACGCCGATTGTGGCCCCGAACCGCTTCGAGAACGCAAACTCGCTGATGAATCCGCAGTCATCACCTTTCACCGACACAGTGCAGGGGTGCCCCGGAAAGATCGGGGCGCCGTCAAAGACAAATCCGACCCGTGTGCGCTTTGAACCTGCTTTCGCCATAGCTTTCAGAGCCGCCCGCCCGACAAAATCGTGGCCAGTATCAAGATCAACTAGAGCCCCCAGCCCGATCTCAAACGGCGAGGCGCGGAAATCCTGCCACCGAATGTCCGCGCCATATGAGACGAGCCCGCTTTCAAGTCGCTCGACATCATTTGGTGCGCCGGGACCAATGCTGTGCGGCTGCCCTGCTTCCTTCACAATCTCCCAAAGCGCCGACCCCTGGGTGCGATCTTGCAGGTAAAGCTCAAAACCACCCTGTTTCGACCATCCAGATCGCGCCAAAACAACAGGAATGCCTCGGACCGACGTTTCTACAAATCCAAAGAACTTGAGGTCGGTTGCGACCGACCCAAACAAGCTATCCGCCACATGGATTGCTTTGGGTCCTTGGATGGCCATCGGCGATACATCGGGTTCAGTGACCGTAACGTTCCAGCCCTTTTCGTTTGCGATTGCTGCAGCCCACAAATGAATGTCACTGTCCGCGATAGACAGCCAATATATCTGGTCTGATAGTTTCAGAAGAACCGGGTCATTGATCAGCCACCCGTCGTAATCACACAAGGGCACGTAGCGGCCTTGCCCAATACGCGTCTTTTCCAGGTTTCTGGGTGTCAGATACTGCGCCAGCCTTCCAGCATCCGGCCCTTCCAACTGAACCTGTCGCTGCGCCGCGACATCCCATTGCGCGACCCCATTGATGAGGCGATCATACTCTGCCTCCGGATCGCCGTAGTTTCCTGGAATAAGCATATGATTGTAAACAGAGAAGCTTTGCACGCCATCCTGGATTGTTGCATCGAAGTAGGCGGATTTTCGGATGTTTGGTCCGATATTGATGGAAAGCGACATGGCGGCCTTTGGCGTAAGAGATCTTGAATCAAACATCAAACTGCCAAAGCCATGCGTGTGCCACTCATCGCTTGTTCCAGATCCGCCAAAATGTCGTCAGCGTCCTCTAGCCCGATGGATAGGCGCACAAGTCCATCGCTGATCCCATGCGCAGCCCGTTCCTCAGGCGTGTAGGTCGAGTGTGTCATGGATGCCGGGTGCTGGATCAATGTCTCAGCGTCACCGAGCGAAACAGCACGCTGAGTCATCTCAAGCCGATTCATGAGTTCCCGTCCCGCAGATATTCCACCTGCCATCTCAAAAGCGATCATCCCACCGGGTCGGGTCATCTGCTTTTGGGCGAGGTCATATTGTGGGAACTCCGGCAGGCCGGGATAGCTGATTGTGGCCACCCTCGGCTGTATTGAAAGCCATTCTGCAACAGTCTGCGCGGTCTCTGAGTGCCGCTCCATCCGCAGTGCGAGGGTCTTGAGGCCTCGTTGAACAAGAAGGGCGTTAAGCGGTGCCATCACAGCGCCTGTCATGTCCTTCATCCCAAAAAGCCTGATCTCTGCAACCGTGTCGGCGCGTCCTGCCACAAGCCCCGCCACAAGATCGCCATGCCCACCAAGGTACTTGGTCGCAGAATGGACGACAATGTCAGCTCCATATTCGATGGGCCTCGTCAGATAGGGCGTGGCATACGTGTTGTCGACTACAACCGTGGCGTGATGGGCATGGGCAATCTCTGAGATCGCCGCAATATCTACCAGTCGCATATTCGGGTTGGCCGGCGTCTCAAAGTAAACCACCTTGGTCTTGTTTGAGATCGCTGCGGCAACCAACTCTGGCTGGGTCATGTCGACATGGGTTACTTCCACACCGAACCTGGCCAGACCATGATTCATGAAGGCAAACGTGCAGCCATAAAGCGTTTGATCAACTAACAGTTCATCACCAGGACGCAGCAGCGTCCACATAGTTGATGAAATTGCACCCATGCCGGATGCAAGGGCGAGACCCGACTCGGCGCTTTCTAGCGACGAAATACGTTTCTCTAGCAAGTCGAGCGTCGGGTTTGAAACGCGGGAGTAGAAAAACCCCTCTCTGCTGCCAGCAAAGACCTCTCCGCCCACTTCTGCCGTTTCAAAGGAAAATGTCGAAGACAGGTGAAGTGGAGGTGTAAGTGCGCCGTGATGATCGTTGGGATTGTATCCAAGATGAATGGCACGAGTTGCAAATCCCAGTTTTTCTGACATGTCTGACCTCCGATGAATGGGGTCACTATAGTATGTATGATGTGGCACAGATTGCTAATTGCACCCTAAGAGTGCACAATTTTGGCAGAATCTGCCAAGGGAGCGGCAAATGGATCGCAAAGATCGCCAGATTATTCGTGTGCTGCAGGAAAATGGCCGTATCACCAATCAAGAGTTGGCTGAACGCGTGAACCTGTCGCCTTCGCCTTGTCTGCGAAGAGTGAAAAATTTGGAACGGGCTGAAATAATCAAGGGCTACGGAGCGCAGATTGAACCAAGAGCCTACGGTCTTGCGATTACGGCATTTGTCTCGATTAGGCTGGAACGTCATGATGACGAAACGGTACGAAAATTTGAGCGTGAGGTTGCTCGGATGGCGGAGGTCTTAGACTGCTATGTTATGGCAGGACAAGTGGACTATCAGTTGCGCGTAGTGGTCGAAGACTTAAACAACTACGAAGTATTCGTGCGCGAACGGCTTCAGAAAATCGGGCGCTTGGCATCGATTGATACCCGTTTTGCGTTTGGCACTGTCAAAGAGACAGCGGTGTTCCCTCTCCTCTGAGGAACCAATCACAACGGCATAATGAAATCTGAGTCGCGGAAGCATCAAGATTTGGCAAGACGATGTATCGAAGTAATGGTTCTTGCCCCCGCAGATGCACAAATAACATTCTCTAGCAACGGCCCTGCATGCCACCTCAGAGCAGTGTAGTTAATCGTCAGAAAGAGTTCGCCCATCATTACCGACTACCTCCGTCTGCGGGGTCGATAGCGACAATCCGAAGAGTTTCAGCAAGCGGAACATGAACGCCTGCGGTGCAGCGTTTGCCCTGTGGGCAATCTTACATTTTTCGACAGGCATCCTTAGCCACGGACCCTGACACCTGCTGTCGTGAAAAAACGCTAGCCCGGGCTAACCACAAAACCCTCGCCTGAACGCAAATGTCACAAGGTACGAAGATTGCTTGGCCGTGAATGGGTTTAAACCCTCCGCACCGCATCTCGTAGGATCAATGCTCCAGCACCGCCAATCATAGTCGCTGCAGCCCGGTTCAGCCTTCTCAACGCAGTCGGCCTAGTTAGAAGCACCCGCAGCCGAGCTGCCATAAGCGAATAGGGCACCAAGACTGCTACAAGAACTGCCATCGTAAGAGCGCTTAGCAGTGCCCAGTCCATCAAGCCGACCGCTGTCAAATCAAGAACATTTGGGAGCAGCGCAAGATAGAACACCACAGTCTTTGGGTTGCCTAAAGTCACTGCAAGACCGCTTGCCGCTGCAATCCAACTGTTTGTGGAAGGGGCATTGGTTACGTCTATTTGCCCGCAATCGGCTGTCCAGAACTTCCATGCAAGATAGAGCAAGTAGAGCCCACCCAGGACCTTAACGACGAAAAACAGCCCTGAAGCGGCGGCGGCCAAAGCAGACAAACCCAAGACTGCCACTGTGAGGAAAAGGACGTCTCCAAACGCAAGGCCCAGGATGAACGGCAAAGAGGACACCGAACCCGCGCCTAAAGCGCGACCAACCAGAGCAGCAACGCCTGGCCCAGGAATTACTGCGGCGATCCCGAGCGCTGTGACGTAGGCAACGAAAGGAAGGATAGCTTCCATCATTTTACACCCCCGTCGGCGACGCAATCGCAGGCGGTGGCGTGAGACACTTTTCCCTCAGCCTCGAAATAGAGGGTCCCAGTTGCCAGGACGTTGCGATGATTTCGATACGAGTTCAAAACCATCTCGTGTTCCTCGGCTGTCGATACTTCGAATGTCAGATCAGGCTGCCGTTTCAATGCCACAGCCGAAGATGCGTGAAGTGCATCGTGACCACCAAGCACTCCGTCGCCGGAAAGCGGCACCGCCTTGCGTGACTGACATACGATATCATCGCGAAACTGAGACATGATCCGGTTGAGATCATGGCCGTTCCATACGGTCTCGCAGTCTCTTAGGAATGCTGCAATGTCCTGCATTTCGGTAACCCAATATTAGTCAGCTATATTGACCTTCTGGTTCATAGGCTTTTGAGTCAAGAAAAACGAGACCCGTTTTTGCTTCGCAATCTCCCAACTGCAAATCACTCGGCCAAAGGCTGAGCAAACGAGTCCATTGATCTTGCTCAACGACTACATGTTCGAAAAAGATCGCAACATCGGTGTGCGGATCCCGCGTTCCAACCGTTTCAAATTCGAGTATGAGTTTGCAACAACATCCCTCCGAAAAGCCGATACCCGCGGAAATCCAACGACCTAAATGCGGCCTAATTGCAATCGCCAGACTGCCCCAGGAGCCGTTTGCAGTTTATCCGTCCGCAGAACGAGGCGCCGAGCGCAAGGTATTACAAGCGTACATGCCGATTTCGTTGCCCTCTTCCCCATAAGCAATCATCGTGCCCTCCAGCATCTCTTGCCCGTAAGGGATGTCCATCGCGCGGGTGTCGGCCGCGGCGTCAATGTCTTGGAAGGTCTCCAATGCCGCGGCATGGCACTCCTCTATGTTTGCGAAGTCCATCCTCGTTTCCAGCTCGGACCCGCTTTGAAAATTGAAAACCACGACAATCAGAAGAACCTTCACGGAGCCCTCACTTGGAAGTTGAAAACCGGGGCATAAGCCCCGGCTTTCAAGTGAGACTCTCGTCTTCACCTTGCGGGATCATAGGCCGTCCCCGGCTTAATCCTGATGAAACAATAATGCTTTATTGTAACGCAAACAAGTTTTTTGTCTGTTCTTCATCTTGCCAAAAATATCCTTGGGGGAGCGTTCGAAAGGCGCGCGGGCAGACAGCACCAGGTAACAAGAATTTATGCGTATACTCGCGAGTATACGCATAAATTGGAAAGGTTGCCGGAAGATAGGGGCCGCCTAGTGGCGGCCTATGTCGTCTCATTCGGTCACGTCGCCTTTGGCTTTTGGTTGAAAAGCGACCAGCTCGGTCACACCGACCGGGAAATCGAGCTTGAGCGTCAGGAAGGTTTCGCCGGTGTCCCGCTTGGTGTTCTCGAAAGCCGCGCCCACGCGGCGGTAGGTGGTCTTCTCGGTGCCGTTGTCGTCGTACTTAACGGGGACTGTGATTGTGTAATGGGCCATTGGGTTTCTCCTTGTTTCGATGAAGGTGAACCAGCCCCTCGGTCCAGGGTGCGGCGCAGGCCGAAAATCGGAGGCTCCCCCGGAAACCGTTTTTCTGCTTGACGGGGCGAAGCCACGGGAACGCCAAAGCCGCGAGGGGCCACCTCCATCTCTTAAGAAACAAGGCAGAGAGATCCACTGCCCTTACATACACCGGTCTCCGCCAGTTCACGACCAGCAGCGAAAAGAGGACACGGGGATCCCGCTTGATGCGCGGGATCGAGGACACAGCGGACGTCGGCCCATCCGCTTCGCTCTAGGGCCGTCGGCAGTTTTCCCATTGGTTTGATCCGCCTGCCATCCGGCCCCGGCTCTCAACAGGGGTTGTGATGTCGCGCAAGCGCGCCAGCCTCCAGGCAGAAAATCGGCTCCCCCACGCTCGCGCGCGGTCCCCCCAATTTTCAGCCCTCCGGCCCCCTGTCTTCGATCCGGTTCCGGCCGCAGGACGGGCTGCGCCCTCTCCTGCTCTGTCCAGCCGAATGGGAGGCCCATTCGGTCTGAAAAGACCAGCCGAGGCTTCGCCACTGGCGGAATGAGGGAACAAATCCCCAACCGCATCACCACAAGGAGGCCAGTGATGGTCATGACTGATGATGATCGAACGCGGGATTGCGCCCGCATTGCAGAACAAAACGATGCCTTTCGCCGCCGCCAACCAGGCGGGGGTCAAGGTGAGGTTGTCGCCACACGGGCGGTAAATGACGAAGGGCCGGAGTTTGTCGCCGCCTGCCTCGAAGCAGTCGCATCCTATGACGATTTCAATGAAGAAAACGACCCGTTCGGAACCCATGAAATGGGGTTCATGGAGGTCCAAGGCAAAAAGGTTTGGTGGAAGCTGGACCTCTACGACCGGGCCTACGAGAACGGTTCCCCCAATCCCACAAGTCTCGCCGATACGCGCCGCGTTCTAACGGTGCTCTTTCCTAGCGACTACTGAGTTCGGCCGTCCCGCAAAGGGGCGCGCCGGAGGCGCTGCCTGCGTCGGAAAGGGGGTGAATGCGTGACCAGAGCAGTTTTCGAGCAGCGCAAGCGTGAGGCAATTGCGCTTGTGAGAAAGGGAGGTCTCTCCGCCAAGATCGGCCTCGCCTTTCTGAAACAGCACGGGGCGTAAGCCCCCCTCGCCTCACCCCTTTTGGGGTGGGGCAACCTTAGCAATTTCACCACCTGAAAACAAGGAAATGTCCCATGACAAAACAAGACACAATCATCGCCACCGAAAGCCGGTTCGCCCTCGCGTCCCTCATGCTTTCGCCGCTCAATCCGCGCCAAGACGTACCGCAAGAGGAAGTCATTGAATTGGCAGACTCGATCTGGAACGCGGGCCTCATTCAGTCCATTGCAGGGATGCAAACGGCGGAAGGCGGGGTGGAAATCGTGGCCGGTGGGCGGCGGCTCCGCGCGCTCAACTACTTGGCCGAAAAACACCCCGACATCGCCACCACGCATCCCGAACTGGCAAACCCGCTGGTGATGCTGGCACCGGATGCGGAAACCGCCGAGGTCTGGGCCAATGCTGAAAATATCAGCCGCAAAGACCTCGCCCCCGTCGATGAAATCCGCGCCTATGGCAAGATGGAGAAAGCCGGTGCGCCCGTCAGTGGCATCGCGCGGGCGTTTGCCGTCACCGAAGCCCATGTGCGCAAGCGGTTGGCCCTCTCCAACCTGCCTGAGCCTGTCCTTGACGCTCTTGGAGCCAAGGAAATCAGCCTTGGTGAAGCCGCTTGCTTCACCATCGGCACAGACAATGACCTGATCCTGTCGGTGTTGGAGGAAGCCCGGAAAGGTTATCTCTCGGAATACCAAATCCGTGCGCGGCTCAAGCCCAATACTGTGAGCGCCACGGACCGCCGTGCGAACTTTGTCGGGCTGGACGCTTACAAAGAGGCTGGGGGCACCGTCACAGCCGACCTCTTTCAGGAAAAGACCATGCTGGATGACGCCGGTGTGCTGGACGTTTTGTTCCAAGAGAAGCTTACCAATACCGCGCGGGCCATGCGCCAAGAGGCGGGCTGGAAATGGGCTGAAACCGTCGAAGACAGCTATGTGGGATACCACGACATCGAGCAGATGAAGTGCGACCGCATCTATGCCGAGAAAGGCGTTCTGTCAGAGGATGACGCGGATCGCTATGACGAGTTGGCGGAACTCGCCAATAGCGACGTTCTGGACGAGGCAGGCCAAGCCGAGTTGGAGGCCCTGCAAACCATAGCCGATGGTGTGTTCTCGGACCTGCAAAAAGACCATGCCGGGATCATCGTTTATGTCGAGAACAACGGCGATGTGCGGGTGATCGAAGGGCTGGTGAAGCCCGAAGACAAGGTAGGTGCGGTGGAAGCCGGTGTTCTGACCGCATCTAAGCATACGGGCACAGCTGGGAAGTCCGAAAAGCCGCGTATCTCGCAGGCTTTGCAAGACGATCTGTCCCGTGTCGTGACCGGCGCGCGCCAGCATGCGGCGATCAACAAGCCAGATCTGATCATGGCGCTTCTGGCCTTCCAGCTTTCTGGTGGCACCGGCTACGGCAAGGCCATCGGCGTGGCCGAGACCGAAGTGCCAAACTGGCCGACCACGGAAGCCACGGGCTATGCGCTGGACGAGCGCCTGACCACGCCCACGGAATGGCAGGGGGATCGGTTCGACCGTGACCTGCCGAAAGCCTTCCGGGCCTTCCGCAAGCAAGGAGAGGATCACATCCAAACCGAGTTGATCCGGCATCTGGCGGGCTTGCTGATCGGTGGCGACAAGGCCCTGAAAGCCCTGATCGACAAAGAGGCCAAAACCGATATTCGCGCGGTCTGGACGCCAAATACGGAGAACTTCTTTGGACGTGTATCCGGCTCCTACCTCAACGATATCTGGCACGAGGTTCTGGGTCTGAAACCGGGTCATCCCACGATCACCACCTTTGAAAAGCTCAAGGTGGGCACCAAGCGGGAGAAGTTGGATGCGCTCTTTAACGATCCAGAGGTGCGTGAGGCGATGAAACTCAGCAAAGCCGCCAAGACCCGCATCGCGAAATGGCTCCCCGAAGGCGTGGCCTGAGACAAGCGGTAGGGCGCGCGAGCGCCCTGCCCTGCCCGCGACATTGAGAGGAGCCATAGTCGATGGCTGATTTTACGAAATACCGTTACCCGGTTTTGGCAGTGCCCTGCCCCGACTGCCGCAAGGCGGCAGGGGTCTGGTGCATGCGGCCAAGCGGACACCGCGCAAGTGACCTGCATGCCGCCCGTTGCGACGCAGCAGATCAGGATTTCATCGACCAACATGGGGCGGATGCCAGCATCGAGCGGACCGGTACGGGCTGGCAGATTGATCCCACCGGCCGCGCCGCCCGAAATCGCGTGGAACGCGACCGGCCCCAGCAATTCGCGCTGATTTGATGGGGACGCGCTATCGCTACCGAACGCCCGGAACGCGCGTCACTTGGTCAAGTATTGGCGAATGGGTTGCCGCTGCGCGCCAGATCGACTGTCGCCGACTGTCAGCGCAGCGCCGCCGTGCGCTTGAGGCGCACGGCGGGTGCTTGCCGCGCATCCTCATCGACATCGAGGCGGACCTCGATGCCATCGAAGAGGCGCTCTATCTCCTGAAATACGGGCCCACTGGCCTCGGGGCGCCCCCCC
>JBCDGN010000111.1:0-11904 GCA_038751255.1 Pseudomonadota bacterium | reverse complement strand
GTTTGCCTTCAGTTGCTGCCGCCGGTGCCAAGAAAAGAGCAAAGGCGCTAGAATGCGCTCATAGACCAGCTCTGCCAAGGGGCGGATCACAGGAAGGCGCACCAGCCTTGAAAGCCACCGAAACCGTGGCATCGCCGCCCAAAGGACCGCAAATGCATCCACACCGGACAGCAATTTGCCCTCGTGAATAACATGAAGCCTGCGCGCAGCGTCGTCCTCTGTCAGACCGAGCGAGGCAAGATCAGCTTGGTCAAGCGCCGTGAAATCCAGCGCAAGAGCCCGCGCTTCAGCATACCGCTGGTATGCCGCAATTTCCCGCGAACAGATCGGGCAGGAATTGTTGTAGATGATCTCAGTCTCTGTGTGCATGACCGAGACATAGGGCAGGACCGCCAAATGACAGGGCCGTGACCCGAGATTTCGCTGGCAGCCCTCGCCATCGCCGCAAAGCTGGCTATGCTTCGCGACATGAGAGTTTCTGTTTTAGCGCTTCTGCTGCTCCCCCTGATCGCCGCCTGTAGCGCGCCGACGCTAACACCCGTGCGGCCCGCTTCCCCGCCCACTCAGGCGGTAACACCAGCGGTGGTCAGTTTTGACCAAGTGGTCGGAAAGGTGAAACCAGTTGCTGAGGCAACCTGTCGTCAGTCTTTGCCGCGGGGGCCTTGTAGCTTCAAGGTCATCATTGACACCTCTGCCACAGATAAGGTCAACGCCTTTCAGACCGTGGACCGGCAGGGCAGACCGCTCTTGGTGTTTACCGCTGGGATCGTCGAAGCCTTTAATAATCAAGATGAAATGGCCTTTGTTCTAGGGCACGAAGCGGCCCATCATATCGAACAGCATCTTGCTCAAATCGCACAAACCGCCGGTGCCTTCACGAGCATATTTGAGACCGCGGCTGCAGCAAGCGGGATCACGGTTGAGGGCCAGGCACTTGCCGGTGAACTGGGCGAGCTTTTCGGCTCTCGCGTTTATTCAAAGCAGTTCGAACTTGAGGCCGACGCGCTTGGAACTGTGATCGCCAAGCGTGCGGGCTTTGATCCGGTGCGTGGCGCTCAGTTTTTTGGCAGGCTGCCCGACCCGGGCGACCAATTTCTTGGCACGCATCCCCCCAATGCAGAACGCGTGGCGGTTGTGAAATCCGTGGCGGCGCAGCTCCAGTAGTCCCCTCTGATCCATGTCAAAGCGCTCATGCGGCTGTTGCGTCAATATCCCCCCAACAGGGAGATCGCCATGCACGCCACCAATGAGGAAGAGATCAAACCGCTCGGCGATGAGATCCACCACTACTGGTTGGCAGTGTCCATGGCAAAAGCCGCCGGCATTGATGCTCAGGCGGCGTTGGAGGAAGGCCGGCTCAGCCAAGAAACCTGGGCCGGCCTGATCACCCGGTGTCGCGGTTGTGCTTGGGAACGCGATGGCGCCTGTCAGCGCTGGATGGAGTGGGCGCTTACCGAAGACCCTGGTGTGGATGTTCCTGAGCCATGCGAAAACCGCGACATCTTCGAAGGCCTCAGGCAGGGTCAAAAGAACGAATAACTGCTGGTTCACTCCGGCGATGTCCTGGCATTCAAACCAACGCTCTCTGCATTTGCAGCAATTCTGTGACCTCTTACGGCGTTAGACCGCTGGGCCGACTTGACACCACCGGCGCCGCGGAGTGTATCGCCCGGGACCAGTTCAGTCCCCGAGGGAACCACCGATGCACGCCTATCGCAGCCACACTTGCGCCCAACTCACCAAAGAGACAGTGGGTCAGACCGTCCGCCTTGCCGGGTGGGTGCATCGTGTCCGCGATCATGGCGGGGTGCTCTTCATCGACCTGCGCGACCATTATGGCGTCACACAGGTGCTCGCCGACCCTGACAGTCCGGTATTTTCACAGGTTGAGAAAGTCCGCTCCGAATGGTGCATCCGTATCGATGGCGAGGTGAAGGCGCGCGATGAAAGCCTGATCAATCCCAAAATCCCCACGGGCGAGGTTGAGGTTTTCATTCGGGATATCGAAGTACTGGGCGCGGCCGAAGAATTGCCGCTGATGGTTTTCGGCGATCAGGACTATCCTGAAGAAACGCGCTTGCGCTATCGCTATCTCGATCTCCGTCGGGAAGGGCTCCACGACAACATCATTCTGCGGTCACAGGTCGTCGCCGCCATGCGCAAGGCGATGTGGAGCGCGGGCTTCAACGAGTTTCAAACCCCGATCATCACCGCCTCCAGCCCCGAAGGCGCGCGCGACTTTTTGGTGCCATCGCGGCTTCACCCCGGTAAATTCTACGCACTCCCGCAGGCACCGCAGCAGTTCAAACAGCTCACCATGGTCGCAGGGTTCGATAAGTACTTCCAGATCGCCCCCTGTTTCCGGGACGAAGACCCGCGTGCCGACCGCTCGCCCACGGACTTTTACCAACTCGATGTTGAGATGAGCTTCGTCACCCAACAAGACGTCTTCGACACGATGGAGCCGGTGCTGGCGGGCGTCTTCGAAGACTTCGCCGAAGACAAGACCGTCGACCGCGACTGGCCGCAAATCTCTTACGCCGATGCCGCACTCTACTACGGCACCGACAAGCCCGATCTCCGCAACCCGATCAAGATGCAGATCGTGTCAGAGCATTTCCGCGGCTCAGGTTTCGCAATCTTTGCCAAGCTCTTGGAGCAAGAGGGGACAGAGATCCGGGCGATCCCCGCGCCCACGGGCGGCAGCCGAAAATTCTGCGACCGGATGAACGCCTTTGCCCAGAAAGAGGGCCTGCCCGGCATGGGCTATATCTTCTGGCGCGACCAGGGGGACGGGATGGAGGCAGCGGGACCACTCGCCAAAAACATCGGGCCAGAGCGGACCGAAGCGATCCGCCAACAGCTCGGCCTCGGGGTCGGCGATGCGGCCTTTTTCCTCGGCGGCAAACCGAAAGCCTTCCTGGCGGTCGCCGCGAAAGCACGGGTCGAGATCGGCAACGCGTTGAAAATCACAGAGGAAAACCGCTTCGCCTTTGCCTGGATCGTCGATTTTCCTATCTATGAACGCGATGAGGAAACCGGAGAGATCGATTTCGAACACAACCCGTTCTCTATGCCGCAGGGCGGGATGGCGGCGCTAGAGGGCGACCCGCTCGACGTCAAAGGCTACCAATACGACCTCGCCTGCAACGGCTATGAGGTCCTGTCCGGCGCCATCCGCAACCACCAGCCTGAAATCATGTACAAAGCCTTCGACATTGCAGGCTACTCTCGGCAAGAGGTGGAGACCCGCTTCGGCGGCCTGGCCACGGCCTTCCGCTACGGCGCGCCCCCCCACGGCGGCTGTGCAGCGGGCATCGACCGGATCGTGATGCTCCTCGCTGATGAGGCCAATATCCGCGAAGTGATCATGTTCCCCATGAACCAACGCGCCGAAGATCTGATGATGGGCGCGCCCTCGGACCCCACGAACGAACAGCTTCGCGAGTTGTCGCTAAGAGTTGTCGACCCCGATTAACCGCTGACGGACCAAATAGAAGCTCAGTCTACGTTTGGGAAGGCCGATTTCTGGGGTAATTCTGTCTGGTCTTTCTCGCATGCGGGTTAAAAACCCATGAGTGATAGCGCTCCAGACTTGCCTCACGGCGTCCAATCGATGTTAATAGTCGACATATTTTTCGGAGCTGTCCCGAGGGAGATATGGCCAAAAACCCTTTCAAACAGAAGTTTCAGAGTCCTCGGTTTTGGCTTCTGATTGGTGGGTTCATTATTCTCACCTTACTGGTGATCAAGATCTGGGCAGGCGATTGGGATGACTTTAGTCAGTTCCTTTGCGATCACTGGGAAATCCCGGTTTTCTTTTTGATCGTGGGTGTTCTTTTTCTGCTTCTGTCACCAGTGGAGACCGACCCAAATAAGACCAGTACAGGTGACACAACTCAAGATAACTGGCGACCGGAAGAGTTTCGCCAAGCACAACGGGCTCGTCTGTCTTACATCATAATCGGTGGATCTCTGCTTCTGGTGATTTTTGCTGGCGGCGTGGCGATGTTCACCATTGCAGGGCTGGGTGATGAACCGAGCATCTACAGTGATGCAGACGTTGCTTCGGCTCTAAAAGACATCCTATTTGCGGTTTTGCCTTTGGCCGGAACTTGGGTCGGTACTGTGCTGGCGTTTTATTTCTCCACAAGCAGCTTCGAAGCCGCCGCAAATCAAAGCCGTGAGCTCTATTTTGCATCGACGGATAAAATAAAAGGACCTTCTGATCGTCCAATACGCGAGATCATGACCCGGCGTGATGCGTTTGAGCCACTGGTTGCCAAAGAGATTGAGGGTAAGAAACTAAGTGAAGTCGTCGCGCTTATGAAAGACGCGCAGCGTGTTCCGGTTTTCCAGGAGAGAGAGACCGGAAAGCCACCGGATAAGGCGATCGGTGTGCTGCATAAAGGCGATTTGGAAAAGGCTCAAACAGCAAAAGATGGATCGAAAATAGACCCAACTTACGACCAGGCGAAAATGCCTGACGAATTGCCGCTTAAAACGATGGTGGCCGCATCCCGTATTCTGCGACCGGGCGCGCCTCTGAAGGAGGCTGAAGACATACTTGGCGAGACACCCACGTGCCGGGACTTTTTCATCACCGCGACAGGATCACGCGATGGCGCAGTCTTGGGCTGGGTGACCAACACTGCTTTGGAGAAAGCGCTAGGCAGGACACCGGAAAGTTCAGTTTGAAGGCCGGCGAACTGATCTTCAGCGTAGTCGATTGGCGGTAGTGTCTTCCCTGATCACACTTGCTGAATGGGTTGCCTGCGTCACAAAGCATCCACCAAAGGCGTCAGCTGCTCACTTCTTATGCTCTTGATGCCCGCGCATTGGCGCAATGACAACTATGTTGTCTTTAGGAATTAAAGAACTGGCGCTTGTGCGATGCGTTGATCGAGCATCGCGGCAATCCCCGGGGCGGCGCCGGGGTCCTTGCGCAGACCTTGAGCAGCATCAGCGAGCCCGGCATCGCCTGCGCTTCGTGCCACGCCAGATAGAAACTGTGCGACATATGCCAAGGTCTCAGGCTCGGCTGGCGCGCTCAAAAGCTCCGCTGCATGGGCCAGATCGTCATTCAGAGCCACGGCATCAGGATGCACGATCTCCTGGGACACAACGCGCGGGCTCATTGGGCGCGCGTCTTCGGGCAACAATGACAGCACCGCGTTTTGGAAAACGCCGAGACTGCCGATCGGTTTGGCGATAAACCCTTGAGCCCCCGCCGCGAGGGCCGTTTCGGCAGCGTTGTCATCCCCGCTGGTGGCGAGCACCGGCAGGCCTGGGTCTTGGCGTGCCAATTCCTCTATCAGTGCTGTGCCGCTGCCATCCGGCAGGCCCAGATCAATGATCACGGCGGAAGGGCGATAAGCGGTGAGATGGCGATTTGCCGATTTCAAGCTGTCCGCGCGTCTGAGCCGTGCGCCAGAGCGCATGCACATCATCCGCATGGCCTCCGATACGAAACGGCTGTCTTCAACAAGAAGAAGCGTCAGTCCAAGAAGCGGTCGGGCCGCGGTGGGCACGCGTTGGGCAAGTAGCTTATCGACCGTATCGGTCATTGCTGAGTCCCTTTCTCTGCTTCGACCCATTTGGAACAAACTGGGTGAAAGAGGAGTTAACGAGTTTCTTGATCTCAGCACCAGCGCGCTGATCCAGCCGCGCGTCAACGCGCGGCTGCCTGGCCCAACGGGACGCCGCGCCCGCAAGGGGGCGAAGGACGGACGGGAGAGCTACCTTCCGGAGGACTTGCCGCCCATGAGCGGCTCCTCCATAAACCTTCTGTGTTTCGTTGGAGAATTGCCATGATTGGACGCCTAAACCATGTCGCGATTGCGGTGCCGGATCTTGAGGCTGCGTCCCAGCAATACGCGGCAACGCTCGGCGCAGAGGTTGGTGCGCCACAAGACGAGCCCGATCATGGGGTGACAGTTGTCTTTATCGAACTGCCCAACACCAAGATCGAACTTCTCTTTCCCCTTGGCGAAAACAGTCCTATTCAAGGTTTCTTGGACAAAAACCCCTCAGGGGGTATTCACCATGTGTGCTATGAGGTTGCTGACATTATGGCTGCACGGGACCATTTGCAGGCAGAAGGCGCTCGAGTTCTCGGCTCTGGGGAGCCCAAGATTGGTGCCCATGGCAAACCGGTTTTGTTTCTCCATCCCAAGGACTTCAACGGCTGTCTTATCGAGCTGGAAGAGGTCTAAGCTATGTCGATCACGTCTGCTCTCGTCCTTTTTGCAGTGATCTGGTTCATGGTGTTTTTTGTGGTGCTGCCGCTGCGGCTGACGACCCAAGGTGAAGCGGGCGATATCGTACCAGGAACCCCTGCTTCGGCGCCAGCCGACCCAAAACTCAAGCGAAAGGTCTGGATCACAACGCTTTGGGCAATTGGGCTTTGGATATTGATCGGCGGGACCATCCTCTCTGGGCTGATCACTGTGCGTGATTTCGATTTTATGAATCGCATGGCGCCTCCGACCGAGCGGCCCGCATCGGAGTGATCACCGGTATTCTTGCTTAAGGTCATGCGTTAGATCGTTAGGGTTGCCGGTAGCGTCAGAAAACTTGGCAGTGTTTGAGCCGTGATGATCGTTGCCATAGGCTGTGAGTTCCCACCCATTTGCCGTGTGAGTGTGTAGGTAGCGACCCCTGTGGGAAGGGCGGCAAAGATGATGGTGACCTCTGCGGTCAGGTCTACCGGGCTCGGAGCTAAAATCGGGGTCATGGTCGCTGCGGGAAAGATAATGAACTTTCAGAAATTGGCCAACCCGCGTGTCAGGATCAGGCCGCTTCTTATGGCGCAGGCAAATCCGAAACGAAGACTGATCGCGAGCGAACGCGGTTCTGGGTTGGTTAGATCTACCGTGGAGATTTTGGCGAAGAAGAGCGCGGGCATCAGAACGCATTAGATCAGCCGGTCGTTAAGGTTCCAATACTCTGTCGACGGGATCCCGCCACGGCGGAGGCCGCAACTGAGCATGTTCAGCAAAAAACGGGCGCGATGGCGATGACTAATGTCGGGTTGGGATCTGCCTTCCGAGGCCTCTAGGCCTGCGTCTAGGCGGACGGGGTTCCATGCCTATCCGCCAGGGCATGGTAGAGATGGGTAAAGGCAGCAACGCCCAGGATCGGGACAGCCAAGTTGATCACCGGCACACTCAATGGGACCGCCATCACAAGGCCAAGACCCCAGATCGTGAGACGATGACGCCGTCGCATTTGTGCTGCGGTCGTGGTGCCAAGTCGGCGCATCGCGACCATTTGGAAGTACTCACGCCCCAGAAGAAAGCCGTTTAAGGCCCAGAAGATAAAGGGCGCGAAGGGGATGAAGATCAGATAGAGAAACAGAGCCAGTAGATTGGCGATGACCAGCACGCCCAGGAAGCGCAGTGAGTCAACCAGTGTGTCCCAAACACCAAGAGTTTCTGCAGGCCCAAGCTGGGGATAATGCGCCTCCTCTACCGCGTTGGCCACGGTATCGAGAAAAAGACCGGTGAAGGCAGAGGCCACAGGCACCATCAGAAACACGGACAGGCCGAGCACGGCCAGCACGCCACCGATAGAGGCCAATGTGTCGACGAAATGCACCTGGCCGATCCACGGAAGAGTGAGCGTGTCAGGCACAAGCCAACCCGCAAACCACCCTGCGATCACGGCGAGTGCAATTAGAAGCAACAGGCTCAAACCGATCCCACGCAAAAACACGCTGCGAAACCTGGGATCGTCGATCTGACCGAGGGCGCGGGCGGCGGCGCTGAAAATCACTGGGCCACCCACTCTGTGAGCGCTTTGATATCCGGGCGCGGTCGTTCCGGCGGTGCAGTGGTTTCCTTTCCAATATGGATAAAGCCTGCGAGCGTTTCTTCCCCGCTCAGCCCAAGTGCGGCAGAGAGGAATTGGGGATCATGGGCGGCCCAACCGGAAAGCCAATTCGCACCCCATCCCGCAGCGAGCGCCGCGTTCAACAACGAAAGACACACCGCGCCCGCGGAATGTTGTTGTTCGATGAGGGGAATTTTCTCTGACGGTTTGGGACTAGAGACCACGGCGACAATCACTGGTCCGTCGCGAAAAGACTTTGCCTGTTTCTCGATCTTGCTCGCTTCCAGGCCAAGAGCTGTGCCAAAGTTTTCGGCCTCGGTCGCGATCCGGTTCAAAGCCGCGCCTTCGATCACGATCAGTCTCCAGGGTTCCAGCTTGCCATGGTCGGGGACGCGAAGCGCCGCTGTCAAAAGCTGCTCGAGCGCAGCAGGCTCCGGCCCCGGGGCGGCCAGAGTCTTCGCTGGACGGGAGCGTCGGGTGAGCAGAAAGTCAAGCACGTCGGGGCGCGGATCGGGCATCGGCATGTCCTCTTATCTCTGGCCCTGATCAATCTGAGGCAGCGCCAAGATGCAAGCCATCGCATGCAAGAAGCGCGCGGAAATCGGTGGCGATTGTGTTCCTGGACGATCGGTCCAGTGCCGGTTCCTAAAGGACCTGCGAAAACCGGACGCCCGCTTGGGCGCCGGTTGAAGGTCATCGGCGCGAACCCTTTCTTTTTGCAGAACTCTCCCATAAGCTGCTTTGCAGCATGTAGGGGAGTTCATGCCTTGGCAGAAAATGACGCGCCGCTGCTGATCAAGCGCTACGCAAGCCGCAGGCTCTATAACACTGAGACAAGCGATTATGTCACGTTGGAGGATATCGCGCGCTTCATTCGAGAGGGGCGTGAGGTCAAGATTGTTGATCTGAAAAGCGGTGATGATTTGACCCGGCAGTATCTACTGCAGATCATCGCCGAACACGAAAGCAAAGGCGAAAGCGTTCTGCCGATTGGGGTGTTGACCGATCTGGTGAGGAGCTACACGACCCAGGCCCAGAGCTTTGTGCCGCAATTCCTTCAGATCTCGTTCGATATGCTGCGCGACGGTCAGTCTAAGATGATGGAAAACCTGACCCACATGCCTGCGCCGATGCGGCCGATGTCCGCAGGCCTTGAAGCGATGCAGCGCCAACAGAAAGCTTTTCTGAGCTCCATGATGCCAGGATGGCCTGCCGCAAGTTCTGTGCCAGAGCCCGAGGAGGCGAGCGAAGAGGCCGATTTGGACACGATCAAGCAGCAATTGGCCGAGCTTCAGACCAAATTGTCCCGGCTTGAAAGCGGGTCTGACAAAAGCTGACCTTGACTTTTTGGGCGTGGGCCTTGTGTTTCGCAAAGGGGGACCGGCCAGCCGGGGCATCGAACCCCGCCTGTCCGGGCCGTGCGTTGGACGCACGGCGAGGTCTCTAGTGGGAATGCCTTTCTGTGGGCAGAGGGCGTTTTTCGGGCGCAGAAACCCAAAAGGCAGGAAAAAGCAAGCTTTCAGCCGCTTGGAAGACCGGCAAAAACCTCCGTCAGTGCGCGATCAAGTCGGTCGAACAGTTCTGACATTTGCGCATTGGTGAGGATGTAGGGCGGGCAGAGCACAATAGCTTGGCCAAGTGGGCGGCAAATCAGGCCGTGATCCATACAGGTATTGGCGATGCGCTCTGAGACAGACAGCGCAGAAGGATAAGGGGATTTATTTTTGCGGTCCGCGACCACTTCCAGGGCCGCCATTAGCCCGATATTGCGCACCTCTCCGATCTGAGGGTGGCGATCGGCAAGCGCCGCGAGCCCCGCTTCAAAGGAAGGTGTCAGCGCGCCGACTTGTTCCAAAAGCCCTTCGTTTAGGATCACATCTATTGCCTTAAGCGCGATGGCGCAGCCGACCGGGTGGCCGGAGGCTGTGAAGCCATGTGGGAACTCGTCAAAGGCGACAGAGGCATCGGTCAAACGACGGGCGAGATCGGCACCGAGGACCACGGCCCCCATCGGGAAGTAACCTGCGGTCATGGCTTTTGACGCGATCAAAGCATCGGGGGTGAAGCCGAGGCTTTCGGCTCCCCAGAGCTTGCCGGTGCGACCAAAGCCGCAAATCACTTCATCGGCGATGAGCGGGATGCCATGGCGTTTCAAGATCGGCTGGATGGTCTGGAAGTAGCCTCGCGAGGGGGGGATGACACCCCCCGCCCCCATGACAGGTTCGGCGACAAAGCCAGCAATGGTTTCAGCCCCTTCGCGTGAAATCACCGCTTCGAGTTCGTGACCAAGCCTTTGCGTGAAGGCTGCCTCGCTTTCATCAGGCCGGCCTTCGCGCCAGTGATGTGGGCAGGTGAGGTGGATGAAACCATCCAGCGGCAGACCGAAGCTTTCGATATAGGATTTGCCGGTCATCGACGCGGCACCGAGCGTGACGCCATGGTAGGCATTTATCCGGGTAAGAATCTTGCGCCGCTGGGGTTGGCCTTCGGCGCGGGCCAAGAACCAGAGCATCTTGATCAGCGTATCATTGGCTTCTGACCCAGAATTGGTGAAGAAGACGCGCCCACCACCGAAAGGGGCGAGCTCTGCCATTTTCTCGGCCAGCGCCACGGTTTGGTCCGACATCCGACCAAACAACGCATGATAGCCGGGGAAGCGAGCATATTGCACCTGCGCGGCTTCTGTGATCCCGGGATGGTTGAAACCGGCGACCATGTTCCAGAGCCCGGAATTTGCGTCCAGCCAACGCCGGCCGTCGGTGCCAAACACATAAGGTCCTTCCCCATGGCTGAGCACAACTGCACCGCGGGCTTTCAGCGATGGGAGGTCGGTAAATCCGTAGAAACTTGCCCGGTCAGCGCGATCAGGCCAACTGGCAGAGGTATGGGTCAGATCATCCATGGTCGGGACCTTTTGGGGGTTTCTGTGGTGTGGTGTCAGAATGTCTCTGGGCCGGGACGCGGGCAATAGCTTAGTCTGTCACGCAGGAGAGAGCTATGGGTGAACCGACGGGGCGCCTCAGCCTTTGGGGCATTGAGATCTTTTTGGCAATCGCAGAATTGCGATCTATTTCGGGCGCCGCGAAACGTGTCGGAGCGAGTGTCTCGGCAGTCTCCACACAATTGAGCAACCTTGAAGCGGTGCTCGGCGCGAAACTGGTCGAGCGGAGCGCGCGGCCCTTGGTTCTGACGCTGGCGGGAGAGAGTTTTCGCCGGCGCGCGCAGACCATCCTGGACGAGACCGCGCTGGCGCGGGCCGAGCTTGCCATGGATGATCTGTCTCGGTTGGCGCGATTGCGACTGGGGGTGATCGAGGACTTCGATGCGGATGTCACGCCAGCTTTGCTGGAAGAGATGGCCGCCGATCTCAGCCGGTTGCGGTTTTTGTTGGAAACCGGGGCGAGCCACCGGCTCTATGGGCTGCTCGAGGACCGCGCGCTCGACATGATCGTGGCTGCGGAGATCGGAGGACGCACAGCCGAGCGAGAGGTGCACCCTTTGCTGGTAGAGCCATTTGTGGCCGCCTTGCCTAAGGGGCGGGTGATGCCCGAGAGCTTAGCAGGGCTCTGCGATCTGCCCCTCATCCACTACACACAGCGCCATCACATGGGACAGATGATTGCAGCGCATCTGGCACGACAGTCGGTGCCTGTGTCGATCCGGTTCGAGCTTGATAGTTATCATGCGATCATGGCGATGGTCGCGGGCGGCGCCGGCTGGACGATTTTGACGCCATTGGGGTATTTGCGGGCGCGGCGGTTCTTGACGGAAACTGCAATGGCACCCTTGCCACTGCCCCCATTGAGTAGAACCATCTCGCTCGTGGCCCGGCGCGGCGTTTTGGGAGAGATGCCGGGACAGGTTGCGGGCCAATTGCGTGAGATCTTGGCAAAGCAGATCGTTGCACCGGCGCTAGAGATGTGTGCGTGGCTGGAGAGCGACTTGCAAGTGGTTGGCCGCGATTAAGGACGTCGAAGCCTTGCCGGGGCCGGGGCCAGCCGTGCCCCCCCCCCCCCCCCCCCATTACCCCACCCCCATTTTTTTGGTTACCGGGGGGGAGCCGGGTTTTGG
>JBCDGN010000110.1:0-12014 GCA_038751255.1 Pseudomonadota bacterium | reverse complement strand
GCATCTGTTTTGTTCCGCTTGACGTATGGCTTCACGTAAGAGGGTGCCATAAGACGAACATCATGTCCCAGTTCTTGCAAACATCGTCCCCAGTGATGGGCACCCGCGCAGGCTTCCATTCCGATCAGACACCGCGGACTTCCCTCAAAGAATGCCAGAAACTGGCACCGGCGGAACTGACGACGAACGACAACCTTTCCATGGTCGTCAATGCCATGGAACTGGATGTCATTTTTGGCGAGATCGACGCCGGCTGTGCTAAACTTTGACATGGTTGGCTCCTTTTGTTGGGTACTGACACCCCATCATGGCGCATTGCGACGCCGCGAGCAGGAGCCAACCACACCATCAATTGAGCAAGCCTTCTCAAAGCTCAAACATATGCTCCGAGACGCCGCCGAACGCACAATGGAAGCAACATGGCGCAGGATCGGCTCACTTCTTGACTGCTTCACTCCTCAGGAATGCGCAAACTACCTCGCAAATGCTGGCTACGCTTCAAGCTGATCTCATCATGATCTAGCAGTGGCGGCGCTTGCGACCTTTGCCTCTTCGCTATGATAGCACCGGATATGGGTGGCGCCCACAATCGATGTGTGGCTAAGCGAGCTCGGCTTTCGGCCTAGTCGTTGCGAAGCTGAACCAATCATTGAGGCCAGATATTGGAACCGGATCACCGCGTTAGAACCGAAACGCCGGTCTAATATTTGCTTGGCACGTAAAGTTCTGGCGGCAGGACATCACGCTCGTACTCCGAATTATGAACGCGCTCTGGCAAGCTAACTTCTTCCTGCGGAACAGGTTGGTAGGGGATTTGGTGGAGCAGGTGATCAATGCAATTCAGCCGAGCACGTTTTTTGTCATTGCCCGGTACGATGTACCATGGTGCTTCGGGGATATTGGTCCGCGCGAAAGTGTCTTCTTTGGCCTTGGTGTACTGCTCCCACCTCACACGCGATTGCAGGTCCATGGGCGAGAGTTTCCACTGTTTCAGGGGATCATGGATGCGCATTAAGAACCGCATCTGTTGTTCTTCATCCGTAATTGAGAACCAGTATTTCACCAACCGAATGCCAGAGCGGACCAGCATACGTTCAAACTCTGGTACGTCGTGGAAGAACTCTTCGACTTGGTCTTCGGTGGCAAAACCCATGACCCGCTCCACGCCAGAGCGGTTGTACCAAGAACGGTCAAACAGCACGATCTCACCGCCCGCGGGCAGATGCGGAACATAGCGTTGGAAATACCATTGGGTTTTCTCACGCTCGGTGGGAGCGGGCAGGGCGACCACCCTTACCACACGTGGATTCAATCGCTGGGTGATCCGTTTGATGACACCGCCTTTCCCAGCACTGTCACGGCCTTCAAAGATAACAACGACTTTTTCTTTGTGGTACTGCACCCAGTCTTGCAGCTTGATCAGCTCGGATTGCAGATGAAGCAGTTTGCGGAAGTAGTCTTTGCGCTCTAGCGAAGGCGGATGCGCACGGTGGTAGATCTTACGGATCTCCATCGACAGCGCAGGTTCGCTGATCTCTAGTTCGTAGTCTTCGTCAAGCGTATCGGCCAATTCGGCCGCGAGCCAATCCATCCCATCATCGTCGTCTTTGGTATGTTCATCCATCGCGAGATCCTCGGCCTCGATTACGTCGCAACATGCGTAGCAATCAATTGCCTCGGAAATAAGACGGTTTATGACGACCCGGTGTCAGCCAGCCACGTCGTAGGGAAGAACGCCGCGCCGATCTGTTGAAATGCGAAGCCGTCTCTCCAAAGGTGGGACGGAGCGCTGATGGCAATTCAACCGGTCGCAAATTCGGCAAGAGATGCCTATCGGCTCAAAGGCTCGGGCATTGTCGAGTTCCAGATCATCGGCATAGACAAGCCCCCGGGCATGTCGGATTTCGCATCCCAGACCAATCGCGTAGCGCCGCACCGGCGCGTGAAAGCCGCCCCCTGATTTGGAGACATCGCGCGCCAGACACAGATAGCGCACCCCATCGGGCGTTTCGGCCAACTGGCGGAGGAAACGCCCAGGGGTCTCAAAGGCTCGGTGCACATTCCATAAGGGGCACGCTCCGCCAAAGCGCGCAAACTGCAATTTGGTTGCGGAATGGCGTTTGGTGATTGTGCCTGCCTGATCGACACGGACAAAGAAAAACGGCAGGCCCTTCGCGCCTGGTCGTTGGAGCGTGGACAAGCGGTGGGCGACTTGTTCGATCGATGCTCCGAAATGGTCAGCGAGCCGTTCCAGATCATGGCGCAGCGCGTCTGCGGTGTTCTGAAACTGTCCATAGGGCAGCACAGCCGCCCCAGCGAAGTAATTGGCAAGTCCCACCTTGGCGATCTCGCGGGCGGTTTCGGTCTGAAAGCGTGCCAGATCGAGCGTCGCCTCAAGAAGTTCGCCATAAAGCTCTAGGGCCGTGTGGTGGAGCAGCTGAAACTTTCGTGTGGCCGGGGTCGTACGGGTAGACAGCGTGAGTTGCCCAGCGGCCCGATCAAATTGTCGAAGGTGATCGATATCGTGGAAACGCACCTGCGTGCCGCGGTCCTCCAATGCCCGGGCCGCAGCAGCGCTCAGGTCGCCCTTGGCTTTCTCGGCAAATCGCTCAGCGACCCGGTCCACGGCATCAATGTAGTTATCGCAATAATGGAAGAAATCCCGCACCTCTTCCCAGGGTGACAAACCGGCCTCGGTTCCGCGGCGGCCGAGCGCTTCGTCCAAAGACGCCAGTCTCTCATGCGTTTGCCGATAGGCGCGGTGCATCTCTAGGAAAGCACGTGCCAGTGCCGGCGCATTCGATGCTACAAGCCTTAGATCTGCGAGTGGGGTGTCTTCTTGTGCGAGAACTGGATCAGCCAGAGCTTCGCGCATATCCGTGACCAGTCTTTCGGTGTCACCGGTCGATAGTTGGGTGACGTCGAAGCCAAATTCCTGCGCCAGCGCCAGGACAACCCCGGTCGACACAGGCCGGTTATTGTTCTCCATTTGATTGAGATAGGGCAGGGACACGCCAAGCTTTTCTGCAAAAGCTTTCTGGGTCAGCTGGAGTTTGCGCCTGGTTTCGCGGAGTTTCACTCCGGCATAAAGCTTCTGGGTCGCCATGAGAGAAGGCTTCGCAGATTTGCGTTTGCGCGTCCAGGATTTGCAAACCCCGTTGGCGCGCAAGTCAGTATCAGTCCTCGCCCAGTTCTGCCTCTGGTATGATCGGAAAGAACTGCCCGCCCGATCGCACGCCGAACCACGGCACCCCATCATGAAGCCGGATCTCTCCCACATCGACCAAACGGTAAAAGCTCTTTCGGTCGATCCTGGCCTCTAAGGCCGCCCTAATCAGCACATAGGGTGTGGGCTCACCAGTTTTCTCATCTCGGATCACGCGCAAAGGGTGATCTGGCCCCGCCACCGCGGTGTCGCCGATATTGGTAGTGAAGGTGATGTTTTGCGCTTGTCCTTCTCCTTCGCGTTCGAAATCGACCGCGATAAAGGGCACGTCTTCAACAACCAATCCAACCTTTTCGACCGGAGTGACCAGAAAATAGGCATCTTCGTCTTTGCGCAGAATCGAAGCAAAAAGGGCGACCAGTGCAGGTCTGCCAATAGGCGTGCCCTCGTAGAACCAGGTGCCGTCTCGTGCGATACGCATGTCAAGATCGCCACAAAACGGTGGATTCCATAGATGCACAGGCGGTGGGCCGCGCTTAGCGGCTTTTTGAGCATTGGCGAAAATACTGTCTGCGGAGGCTGACGTAACAGGCATTTGTCCAGTATCGGCTTTTGTCATTGGCCCCAATCGTCATACTTGTTCAAGTAGGAGTATAGCAACAACCAGGAGCACGTCATGGCCGAAGCCGAAGATCTTGTCGGAGAGATCGAAGCCCTTGGAGAAAAGCTCGCCGAAGCGAAAGCGAGTATCACCAATCGGTTTATCGGCCAGGAACGTGTGGTCGACCTTACTTTAGCAGCCTTGCTCTGTGGCGGTCATGGTCTTTTGATCGGATTGCCGGGTCTGGGCAAGACGCGGCTGGTAGAGACGCTCAGCACGGTTATGGGCCTAGACGGTGCGCGAATCCAATTCACGCCGGATCTCATGCCTGCCGATATTCTGGGATCAGAAGTCTTGGAAACAGCCGAAGATGGCAGCCGGTCCTTCCGCTTTATCGAAGGGCCTGTGTTTTGCCAGCTTTTGATGGCCGATGAAATCAACCGTTCCAGCCCCAGAACACAATCGGCTTTGCTGCAGGCGATGCAAGAAAAGTCGGTGACGATCGCCGGGCAGCCTCATGCGTTGGAATTGCCCTTCCACGTGCTGGCCACGCAAAACCCGATTGAACAGGAAGGCACCTATCCGCTGCCAGAAGCGCAGCTCGACCGGTTCCTGGTTCAGATTGATGTCAAAAACCCTGATCGAGATACGGAACGCAATATCCTCTTGGCGACGACCGGCATCGAAGACGCGCAGTCGACCCAGGTCTTCACAGGTGATTCTTTGCTTGCGGCGCAGACGCTTCTGCGCAGAATGCCGGTGGGTGAAGCTGTGGTTGAACTGATCCTAGACTTGGTACGCGCCTGCCGCCCAGAAGAAGACAGTGCGCCACAAATCGTGAAGGACAGCGTGAGTTGGGGTCCAGGGCCGCGCGCCGCGCAAGCACTGATGCTGACGGTCCGGGCTCAGGCCCTGCTAGAGGGGCGTTTGGTTCCGACTGCTGATGATGTTACCCGTATGGCGGTGCCGATCTTGACCCACCGCATGCAGCTGACTTTTGCAGCGCGCGCGCGTGGCGAAGCGCTGAATGACCTGATCGCTCAGGTCGCCGCTCAGGTCACCGATATGGAGGCTGCTGCGTGAGCGACCCCGCTCATCTTAGGGCTGAAGCCAACGCGCTCGCCGCACCATTGCCGCCGCTGATGGCGGATGCGGAACATTTGGCCTCAACCATGCTTTTGGGCGAACACGGACGGCGCCGTTCGGGTGTTGGGGAAGAGTTTTGGCAGTACCGACCGGCCATGCCAAATGATGAAGCACGGCTGATCGACTGGCGCCGTTCCGCCCGGTCGGACACACATTTCATCCGCGAAAAGGAATGGCAGGCTGCACAAACCATTTTGATATGGGTCGATGGCGCCCAGAGCATGGGCTTTGCCTCTAAGGGACGTCAAACAAAAGCTGATCGCGCCCGCACCTTGTCGATGGCCGTGGCGATCCTGTTGCTTAGAGGTGGTGAGCGTGTGGGCCTCACAGGCGCAGATGTGCCTCCGCGGCGCGGTGAAGTACAGTTGTTGCGGATTGCATCGGGGCTGCTTGCGACTGATGGCGGGTCTACAGACTATGGCGCACCCGAAATCACCGGCATGTTGCCCAAGTCTCGGGCTCTGTTTGTGTCAGATTTCATGGGACCTCTGGAGCCCTTCGAAGCGGCGCTTGCTGCGGCTGCTGACCGCGGGGTGAGGGGCGCACTTCTGCAAGTGCTTGATCCCGAGGAGGAGGCTTTCCCCTACAACGGGCGCACCGTGTTCGAGAGCATGGGTGGCGGCTTGCGTCATGAAACGCTCCAGGCCGACGCCCTACGCGATCGCTACTTGCAGCGTCTCGCAGAGCGCAAAGCACGGCTCACAGATCTGGCCAGAATCACGGGTTGGCAGTTCAATTGCCATCATACCGGCGAAAGCGCCCAAGCGGCGCTGATGTGGCTCTATGGGGCCTTGGAGAAAGTGCGCTGATGCTGACGCTTGGACCGATCGGCTTCACCGCCCCCTTCCTGCTTTTGGCGCTGATTGCGCTGCCGGTCCTCTGGATCGTGTTGCGCGCGGTGCCACCAGCGCCGATCCGGCGTCGTTTTCCCGGTGTGGCTCTGCTTTTAGGTCTTTCCGACGATAGTACGCAGACCGACCGAACCCCTTGGTGGCTGTTGCTTTTGCGTACACTGGCTGTCGCAGCTGTGATCCTTGGGTTGGCAGGGCCTGTCCTAAATCCGCGCGAAGAGGTCAGCGGTTCCGGTCCCTTGCTGGTGCTGGTCGACGGGACCTGGGCCGATGCCCGTGATTGGAGCCGCCGGCTAGATCGGATCGATGCGGCCCTTACTGAGGCGCAGCGTGACGGGCGCCCAGTGGCGTTGGTTTTGGCAACGGATCTGCCCGAGGATGGCCTGCCGTTTCAAGCTGCTGACACGTTGTTGCCACGCTTAGCGGGGCTGACGCCCAACCCATGGGCGCCCGATCAGACACTTGCCGACTGGGCAGCGGGCCTGGACGGTAGATTTGACACGCTTTGGCTTTCCGACGGGATCGAAAGCTATGACCGGGCATCTGTCTTGAGCGCATTGTCGGCGCGAGGCGATGTGGCCGTGGTCGAAAGTCCCAGACCGAGCTTTGGTCTGCGTCCTGCCGAATTTGAAGATGGCGCGATACGGCTCACCGCGCTGAGATCGCGCCCCGGCCCCGAGACACTTATCTCGGTGGTTGCGCGCGGTCTGGACCCTTCTGGGGTTGAGCGTGAGTTGGCGCGGGCACAGACCCAGTTTTTGCAGTCTGAGACCAGCGTGGTGATCGATCTGTCGCTTCCCGCCGAGCTGCGCAATCGGGTGACGCGGTTTGAGCTGTCGGGTATCCGTTCTGCGGCTGCTATAAGTCTGACCGATGACATGCTACGCCGACGCGAAATCGCCTTGATCGCAGGGCGAGATGACCGGGAGGGACTGGAGCTTCTGTCGCCGCTTCACTACCTTCAGAACGCGCTAGAACCCTCCGCGGATCTGATCGATGGCGATCTAGTCGATATTCTTCAGGCCAACCCAGATGTGATCGTGTTTGCAGATATCGCCCGCGTCACCGGCGAAGAAAGCGACGCTTTGTTAGAGTGGCTGGATCAAGGGGGATTGCTACTGCGCTTTGCCGGTCCGCGTCTCGCAGCGAGCGATATCAGCCGAGATGATGAGGACCCGTTGATGCCGGTGCGGCTGCGCGTAGGCGGTCGCAGTGTTGGCGGTGCAATGAGTTGGGGTGCCCCGAAGACGCTGAGAAGTTTCGCCGAAAGTTCCCCTTTTTACGGGCTTCAGATCCCGGAAGAGGTCACTGTCTCGGCCCAAGTTCTTGCACAACCTGACCCCGATTTGGCAGATCGGACGATCGCCAGCCTGACAGACGGAACACCATTGGTGACCCGCAAACTGGTCGGCGACGGCCAGATTGTGCTCTTCCACGTGACGGCGAATGCGGAGTGGTCTACCTTGCCGCTTTCAGGGCTTTTCGTGGCGATGTTGGATCGGCTTGCCGTGTCTTCACGCACCACTTTGCCCGATGCCGCTGATCTGGAGGGAACCGTTTGGCAAGCCTCGGAAGTGCTCGACGCGTTTGGCGATTTGCAGAACGCAGATGACATGCGCGGTTTGCCGGGGGAACGTTTGGCAGATTGGACGCCTGCGCCGGACATGCCGCCCGGGCTCTATGAGGGGGAGGACCGTCGGATTGCGGTCAATGTGATGGGGCCAGAGACTATGCTCTCTCCCGCGGTTTGGCCCGATGGCGTTGTGATCTCGGGCCTCGACATCCAAGAGGAACAGCGGTTCAAGGGCGCCCTATTGGCGCTAGCCATGGGGCTGTTGATCCTTGATATCTTGGCCTCGCTTATGCTGTCTGGAAAATTGCGCCCCGCGATGCGCTCCGCGGCCACCGTTCTGGTGGCCAGTTTAGCGCTTGCCACGGCACCCGAAGCGCAGGCGCAAGAGACAGATGAGGCATTTGCGCTTGAGGCCACATCAGAGGTCGCGCTCGGTTATGTTATGACCGGCAACGCGCGGATCGATGAGGTGACCCATGCAGGGCTCGAAGGGTTGGGCAAGATCTTGTATCAGCGCACCTCGGTTGAGCCGGGCGCTCCGATCGCCGTTAATCTGGAAACCGATGAACTGTCGTTTTTCCCATTCCTCTATTGGCCGATCACGACCGATCAACCGATACCCTCGGACGTGGCCTATGCCAAACTCAACCGGTATTTGCGCACCGGCGGCATGATCTTGTTTGATACGCGCGATGCCGACACTGCGCGTTTTGGGGGCAATTCGCCAAATGCCAGTATGCTGCAGCTTTTGGCGCGACCGCTCGACATCCCGCCGCTTGAACCGATCCCTGACGACCATGTTCTGACCCGAACTTTCTATTTGATCCAAGATTATCCCGGGCGTCATGTCAGCCGCGATGTCTGGGTCGAGGCCGCGCCAGCCGACGCGGAACAGGTTGAAGGCATGCCATTTCGCAACCTCAATGACGGCGTGACCCCGGTGGTGATCGGTGGCAATGATTGGGCCTCAGCTTGGGCCGTAGATCAACGCGGCGCGCCACGATTTCCCATCGGGCGCGGTTTTGCCGGGGAACGTCAGCGCGAGATCGCCTACCGTTTCGGGGTCAATCTGATCATGCATGTTCTCACCGGGAACTACAAATCCGATCAAGTCCATGTGCCGGCCTTGCTCGACCGTTTGGGTCAATAGGAGACGCGGATGGGTGGAGAGATTGTATTTGCGCCCCTGTTGGCTTGGACGCTGATCGCCGTCTTGGGCGTACTGAGCTTTGCGCTTTTGGCCTATGCGACTTGGGCCAGGTTGTCGGGATGGTGGTTGCGCGGGCTCGGGGCGGTGGTTTTGCTGCTGGCCCTGGCGAACCCATCGATTCAGCGCGAAGACCGCGAGCCGTTAAGCGATATTGTCATCTTGGTGGTCGATGAAAGTGCCAGCCAGCGCATCGATGTCCGCCCGGAACAAACCGCGGCGGCCGTCGCCCGGCTCGAAGCCGAAATAGCGGCGTTGCCAAATACTGAACTTCGCATCACCACCGTCGAAGATGCCGACGGCAACGAAGGCACGCTGCTGATGACCGCGGTCAATAAAGCGCTCGCGGACGAGCCAAGATCGCGCGTCGCAGGTGTGATCCTTCTGACCGATGGGCAATTGCACGATCTGCCCGCGGCTCCGGATTTGCCAGCACCGCTGCATGCGCTTCTTACCGGAGAGCCCGAAGATTGGGACCGCCGCTTGATAGTACAGAATGCGCCAGCCTTTGCGATCCTCGGCGAAGAAATCACGCTGACTTTGCGCATCGAAGATCAGGGCGCGGTGCCCCCCGATGAGGGCGCATTCTCCACCCTTCTTCTATCCGTCGATGGGGGTGAACCGGGCGAATATCGTGTCCCGGTCGGAGAGGACCTCGAACTGCCCGTTGTGCTTCCCCATGGCGGGATAAATGTGATCCAGTTCACCGTGCCGGAAGCGCCGGGCGAGTTGACCGACCGCAACAACTCCGCCGTGGTTCAGATCAACGGCGTGCGTGACCGGTTGAGCGTGCTCTTGGTCTCGGGCGAGCCGCACCCAGGTGAACGCACTTGGCGCAATCTATTGAAGTCTGACAGCAGTGTCGATTTGGTCCATTTCACCATTTTGCGTCCCCCGGAAAAGCAAGACGGGGTGCCAGTGACCGAATTGTCGCTGATTGCCTTTCCGACCCGGGAACTGTTTCTTGAAAAGATCGATGAGTTCGACCTGATCATCTTCGATCGTTATAAGCGACGCGGGATATTGCCGGCTCTTTATCTCGATAACATCCGCCAGTATGTCGAGAACGGCGGTGCGGTCCTTGTCGCTGCAGGCCCTGATTTTGCGAGCGCTGCCAGCCTCTATCGGACCCCGCTGGCAACTGTTCTCCCTGCCACACCGACTGCGCGGGTGGTGGAACAGGGCTTTCAGCCTCAGATCAGTGAGATCGGCGCGCGCCATCCCGTGACCTCCGGGCTCGAAGCGTATGCACCGCCAACCACAGATGGCAGCGACGGTCCCGGCTGGGGACGCTGGTTCCGGCAGATCGAAGTGACGCCGAAAAACGGGGTCGCCGTCATGACTGGTGCCGATGAGCGCCCGCTTTTGGTGCTCGACAGAGTTGGCGAGGGTCGGGTGGCGCTTTTGGCCTCAGATCATGCCTGGCTTTGGAACCGCGGCTATGAGGGCGGTGGTCCACAGCTCGAATTGCTCCGTCGGTTGGCGCATTGGATGATGAAAGAGCCGGAGCTTGAGGAAGAAGCGCTTTGGCTACAGGCCGAAGGTCAACGTATGACCATCATCCGCCGTACGCTAGACGAGGAGGTCGGAGACTTCGAGATCACCGCACCAGATGGCACCGTTGTGACAATCACACCGGAAGAGGTCTCACCGGGCAGGTTTGAGGCAGTTTTCGACGCACCCGATTTGGGGCTCTATCGCGTGACCGATGGCACGCTTGAGGCGGTTACAGCGCTTGGTCCCTCTGCGCCGCGCGAATTCGAACAGACGATTGCCACGGACAGTTTGCTTGCGCCTTTGGTTCGCGACAGCCGAGGAGGTGTGGTGCAACTGAGCGAAGGGCTGCCCGATATACGCAGCGTGCGTCCTGGGCGGCCTGCCGCAGGTCGCGGCTGGATCGGGATCACACCCCGCGAGGCTTACCGGACATCTGATGTGACGGTCACACCTTTCTTACCGCCATGGGTGTATCTGATCTTTGCAGCAGGCTTGGTGGTTGGCGCGTGGCTGCTGGAGGGCCGCCGCCGCCGCGCTCGGATGGGATCCGAGGCCTAGCCAACCCAAGTAAAGGCGATGTGCGAGGCTTTACCCTACATCCATCCCTTTTCCTGCCGTAGACAGCGCCTGCGACCAACGCACATCGTATCGGCATCAGGACTTGCTTCGACACGTTTGGGGTGCGGGCGATTGCTTGACGATGGACACCGCTCTGCAATGTGCTCTATCGGTCATTGTTGAGCGTGGGAGCGCGCTGTATTTACTGTCCATGCAACGGATCTTTAACCTCATTGAATCAGCCACTTGGGGATTTGCAACAATCCCAACACTCGTGGTTTTTGGGATTGTCTTTACCCTCTTCACACGATTTTCGCAGATCCGCTTTTTCGGACGCATGTTTACGGGGCTCGGCCGAAGCAGCACGGCTGTAGGTGGCATCTCTAGCCGAAAAGCCTTTCTTCTTGCGGTTGGTGGGCGTGTTGGTGCGGGAAACATCACTGGCGTATCGGTCGCGATAACTCTCGGCGGTCCAGGTGCTGTGTTTTGGATGTGGGCGCTCGCGATCATGGGTATGGCGACCATGTTCGTGGAATGCTCGCTCGCACAATTATACAAAAGAAAAATGCCAGATGAGACGTTTAGGGGCGGGCCGCTTCAAACCATTATCTATGGGCTGGGGCAGGACTTTCGGTGGCTGGCGATCATCTTTTCTGTGTGCATGATTGCGAGCTACGGATTGGGTGTGCTTGCCTTTCAAAGCCAAACAGTGGTCACCGCAGTCCGTGAAGGAACCGGTGTCGGGCCTGCGCTTGGAGGCGGCGCTCTGGCGCTCGTCTTCGGACTGATTGTTTTTGGCGGGATAAGACGGATTGCAAGTGCATCTGCATTTATTGTGCCTGTTTTCGCGCTTGGATATATCGCGATGGCTTTGGCGATAATTGCGCTCAACCTGTCCGATGTGCCGGCGGTCCTTTATGCCATCGTCGCAAATGCTTTCGGGTGGGAGGAAGCCGTCAGCGGCGGTGTGGGTGCCGCTGTGCTCCACGGCATGCAGCGAGGATTGTCTTCCAACGAAGCGGGGCTTGGCTCTGCATCAAATGTGGCGGGAGCGGCCTTTGCCAAACACCCAATAGATCAAGGTATTACACAAGCATTTGGTGTCTTTATCGACACGATTGTCATTTGTTCCTGTACTGCGCTCATCATCATGCTCAGTGATTTTTACGTGCTCGAGAGCAGCGAATTCGATGGTATTGCTGTGGTGCAGCACGCTTTGGCAGCAGAGATCGGAAACTGGTCGCGACCGATGATGTCGCTGATCATCCTTCTCATCGTTTTTAGTTTCCACGCTTTGGAGCAAACCCTCCGACTTCCAGTCGGATATGCTTCAGCGCAAAGAATCGTCGTATGATCCTATCCTCCCGAAAATGAGCCGAGGGCGCGGCGAAGGCTCATTTTCGGGAGGATAGGAT
>JBCDGN010000109.1:0-12030 GCA_038751255.1 Pseudomonadota bacterium | reverse complement strand
GCGTCCACCGCAGCGGACACATCGGCAACTGTCGCGGTCGGGGCGGGGTCGGTGTCCGGCTGGCCAGGGTGATACTTTCCGGTCTTTGTAAGATAGGCCGCACCGGCCCCCGCACGGAGCGCGCCTGCCACGTCTGACTCAGCATCATCTCCGATCATCGCACAATCGCGAAGGCGCAGACCGAGCGCCGCGGCCCCGGTGGCAAAGAAGGCGGGCGCCGGTTTGCCCAACACCGTGGCTGTGGTGCCAGAGGCGTATTCTAGCGCGGTCACGAACGCTCCGGTGTCCAAGCTCAACCCGCCATCGGCATCGCGAAACACCCGGTTATGGGCCAGTGCGAGGAAGGGCGCGCCGCCATCTAGCATGCGGAAGGCCTGGTTCAGCGCGTCATAGGTAAAGCCCTGGCCCGCGTCGCCCATCACAACGGCCCTGTCGCCGCTCTCGGGGAGGCGCGCGAAATCCGCAGCCAGCCCGGGATGAATGAGCAAGTGCGCGGAAAGCCCATGTTCAGTGAGCCAGTCGATGGCCGCGCCTGCAGGCGTAAGCACAAGATCGGGGTCCACGGGGAATCCGCAAGCTTCAAGCTGCTTGCAAACGGCAGCCTTATCCTTCTGCGTGGTATTGGTCAGGTAACAATGGGGGAGGCCCGCGCGATCCAGCTCCTCCACCGCCTCCAATGCCCCTGGCAGAGCATGCCCGCCTTCAATCAGCACTCCTGAGATATCGAGCAGCACACCACGCATGCGTTAGAGGCTGCCGGGGCCTGCGCGCTTGGTCAAGCTATCCGGCGCCGACCTCTATTCTGCCGCCTCTAGGGTTTCGGCACGCTGGCAACCATCCTGGTAGCCCAACGCGCAGGCTCGGCGGAAAACCTGCAGCGCCTTCGATAGATCGACGTCGATCCCCTGCCCAAACTCATGCATCAGTCCTAGGTTGTAGCATCCCCGCGCCTCGCCGCCGTCACAGCCCAATGTGTAGAGCCGCGCGGCCTCCTGCGGGTCTGGGTCCATGCCGATGCCACTCTCGTGGAGAGCTCCCAGGTTGTTGCACCCCTGGGCATTGCCGCCGTCACAGGCCATTTTGTAGAGCAGGGCGGCCTCCTGCGGGCCTGGATCCATGCCGATGCCACTCTCGTGGAGGTATCCCAGACCGGTGCATCCCATCGCGCTACCGCCCGCGCAGGCACTGCGCCAAAGTCGAGCGGCTAAATTGCCGTCGATTTCCCAAACCGCAAGACCTCGGTCTAGACACTCTTGAGTAACGCCGCCCTCGCAGGCGAGCGTGATAAATTCGAGTTGGGCCTGCTCGGTCGGGGTGAGCTTGGCAACGTCTAGACAAACCCTGCCTTTAAACATGGTGCAGAGAGCGCGATCGGCGATGCTGGTGCCTTGATCGTCGCGCGCGAGCGGGCCTGATACGACAAGGGCGCCTGCGAAGGCGATCACCCCAGTGGCGAGAGACAGCACCAGCAGCAGCACCTTAACTGGTTGGTTTTCAGCATCGAGCCAGTGGGCAATGCGGGCCCAGGCGATGAACCGCATCAGCCAGACCGATCCGATATAGACCCAGGTCCAGACGCTGGTGAGGAAGGTGGAGTAGAAAAAGACCGAGAAGACCGAAAAGACGCCGAGGATTTCGGCAAAGCTCTCGACCTCGCCTTCATGCAGCGGGCTTCGGAGGTAGAGGAAAATCGCAAGCCAGATGATCGCGGCGGAGATGATCAGATCGAAGATCAAGACACCTGCCTGATGCCATCCGTTTTTCGGCATCCGGCCCAGTAGGATGCGGGTCTCTAAGAGAGAGACATACTCCGCGACCACATTGATCGCGAGCCCGATCAGGACAATGGCGCCGAGCGTCATTTGGGTCTCAACCCGGATCCCGATGGTTTCCGCATTGCCCATCAGCAGCCAGATCAGTGTGACCGCGATCAGCGAGGCAATGGCAGAGCGAAGGAAGCATTTCAGCGACAGATGGTGTTTGCCAAACACGCCATCGAAAAGCGCGGTAAAGCCCTTGGTCCAACTCGTCTCTGGCTGCGTCCCCATAAGCCAATGCGCGAGCTCTTTTTTGCGTGCTGGATTGATCAGCGAGGCAAAAGCCGTCAGCGCGAACATCGCGCCGGCAAGGCCCAGGGCCCAGCCCGTGTTGTCATGCAAATAGGTCCAAATATCGGTTGCGCTCAATGCATCGGCCCAATGCTATACTTCGGTTAGCAAAATCGACACAGTCGCTTCGCGCAAGGCGTTTTTTTGCAGAGCCCCGTAAAAAAGGACCCTGGGAGACTAAGACCGCATCCGTTCAAACCCTGGATCGTAAGGGCAGGGCGGGATCACCTGCGCGGGAATCTCTTGGCCCAGGATATCGACAGTGAGTGCCGTGCTTGGCGTGCTCGTCTCTGGCGTGACAAAGGCCAGCGCGAGGTTCAGCGCGGTCCGGTGCCCCCAGTCTCCAGACGTGACCGTGCCAATGATCTCTCCGTTCCTGCGCACCGAGGCGCCGGGTTGCGCTGGGGCGTCTTCTGAAGCGATCGAGAGCGTCACCAGTTTCCGGGTCGGGCCGGACGCGTGATGCCCCAGAAGGGCGGCTTTTCCGATGAAATCTGGTTTCTCAAGGCCCACAAAGCGGTCGAGCCCGGTCTCAAACGGATCGAACTCCGTCAGGATCTCGGATTTCCAATGGAGGAACCCCTTCTCGAGCCGCATAGATTCCACCGCACGACCGCCGAAGAGCCGCAACCCATGTGCCGCACCTGCCTCGTTAAGCGCGTTATAGGCGGCGTGGAGGCTTTCATTGGGGATGTGAAGCTCATAGGCCAACTCGCCGGAAAAACTCACCCCGAGCACTGTCGCGGGTGCGATCCCGATTTCTGTCTCGCGGACCGAGAGCCAAGGGAAAGCCTCGCGCGACCAATCCCCGCGCGCCGCGGCTGAAAGAACGTCGCGCGCCTTGGGACCGGCAAGAACCAGGATCGTTTGGTGATTGGTGAGCGCGCGCAGCGTGACATCCTTGCCAGGTTGCAGATGATCTGTGAGCCAGTCCCAATCGTGAACCTCTGCCGCGGCCGCCGCCCCGTACCAGACCCGCTCCGGCCCACGGTGCGAGGCCGGGATATTAGCAATCGTGGCTTCGCTTTTCATCCGACCGTGGTGGTTGAGCAGATAGCACAGCCCAACTCGCCCGGACCGTTTCGGGAGCTTGCCGCAGACCATTCGGTCGAGGAATGCATGGACATCGCGACCGGTGAGTTCGATCCGGGTGAAGCCAGAGATCTCCGTCAGGCCAACGCCGGTCGCAACCGCTTCAACTTCAGCGGTAATGACGTCGTGGGTTTCATTGAAGCGATAGCCAAGGGTTTCCTGGAAGTCGGACGTGGGCTTGATGTAATCGACCCTTTCCCACCCGTTTACTGTGCCAAAAGATGCGCCTTCTGCGGCAAGAACCGGCGTCAACGGTGTGGTCTTAATGGGCCGACCCGCGGGACGGTGCTCATGGGGAAAGTGAAAGCGAAACTCGTTTTGATAGTCCTCAATCGCTTTGAGCGCGGTCAGTTCTACCGTGGCGTGTCCAGCAAAGCGGCGCGGGTCGATCACCCAGGTGTCGTATAGCGCCTCGCCATGGACAATCTGTTGCGCGAGGAGCCAGCCATGGCCGCCGCCTTCGCCCAAACCTGCGCGGAGCCCGATGATGCAAAAAGCGTTGCGCTTGCCTTGGATCGGGCCAACCAGAGGCGCACCGTCGATAGTGTAGGTGATCGGGCCGTTGACGATCTCGCGGATGCCGGTCTCCATTAAAGCTGGCATGCGAGCAAAAGCGCCTTCAAGGACATCCGTGACGCGGTCGAGATCGTCGGGACAAAGGTCATTGGAAAATTTCGGATCGATCCCGTCGAGCCCCCATGCACGACAGGCTTGCTCGTAAAACCCGATGAGAAGCCCGCCCTTTTCTTGACGGCTGTAATAGTCGCTGATGGGGCAGCGCAGCAGCGGGATCCGGTGCCCAGCCTCCGCGATGGCCGGAATATCCTCGGTTAGAAAATACTGATGTTCCATTGAGGCGACGGGGTGGCGAACCCCCATCATCGCGCCGATTTCATTGCATCGATAACCGCCGGCATTGACGACAATTTCTGCTCGAACATCGCCCTTAGAGGTATGAACGGTCCAGCTGTCGTCGTCATGTTGGGTGAGCCCTGTCACCGGGGTGTGCCGGTTCACCTCGGCGCCAGCGCGGCGCGCCCGGCGGGCGAGCGCCTGGCAAAGCTGCGCGGGATCAATATGGCCATCGGTCGGGTCCCACAGCCCCCCGAGCAGGTTCTCGGTTGAAATCAGTGGGTGGCGCCGGGCACACTCAGCAGCATCGATGACGTCAAACTCAACACCCATTCCGGCGGCCGAAGAGGCGAAATGGCGATAGCCTTCCATCTGCGCCTCGGTGTTGGCCAGCCGGATCCCACCATCCCCGTAGTTGTAGCCGACCGGATAATCGGGATCATCGCGAAGCTCTTGATAAAGCGTGATCGAGTGGCTTTTGACAGCCACCATGGTCTGGGTCATGCCGAAATTTGTGACCTGAGCCGCGGAGTGCCACGTGGTGCCGGAAGTCAGCTCATCGCGTTCGATGAGCATCACGTCGTCCCAGCCCTCTTGGGTCAGATGATAAAGCGCTGAGCAGCCCGCAATGCCACCGCCGATGACCACTACCCGCGCTTGCTGTCGCATGTCTCTGCCCTTTCGTGTCTATGGGCCCAGCAAACCCGATTGTTTGGTGTGGTCAATGAAATTCCAAGAGGTGATCGATACACCCGAGTGAAAGCCCAAAAACATCGCTGCGCGTCACGACGCATCCACGAGAAAGGTAGCCTCTTTGGCTCTGGTTTGCTCATGACCAGGTGAACGCGACATCAAAACGAGTATCACCCTAGCCATTCTTTCGATGTGATGATGGCGGAAGAGGTGTCCGTATGACTGCGGTTCTCTTTGGTTCGGCACAGTTCGCGCGTATTCAACAAATGGAAGCAAAAACAATTAGGTAAATTCAGGCCGCGCTCTTGCGCGTCACAGGCGTTCGCCCAAAATCTGTTCATAGTGTAGGACCGATATGTCTTTGAGAGCACGCAAAGTGGAAGCCGCTGGCCCGGTAAGGCATGGCGATGGGCGAGGCCTTTTTCTCTACGTCAAACCCTCTGGAGCACGATCTTGGGTGTTGCGCTATCAGGTAATGGGCAAGCGGCACGATCTGGGCCTTGGGGCTTATCCAGCGGTGACGCTCGCCATGGCTCGCGACCGGGCGCTGGACGCGCGGCGCATGATCCAAAAGGGCGAAGACCCGAATGCCAAAAAACGACAATCCCAACCCAAGACGTTCAAAGACGCGGCACTCGAACTGATCGTAAACAAGCGCCCCGGCTGGAAGAACGCCAAGCACGCGGCGCAATGGATCTCTACGCTTGAGGCCTATGTGTTCCCTGGACTTGGGCGGATGCAGGTGGCGCGTATCCAAACCGCGAGTGTGATCAGCGTTCTCAAACCGATCTGGACCGATAAACCCGAAACCGCCAACAGGGTGCGCCAGCGGATTGAGGCCGTGTTGGACTACGCCTCTGCACTGGGCATTCGGACAGGCGACAACCCGGCACGATGGCGCGGGCATCTCGACCACCTGCTCCCCATACCGACGAAGGTCAAGGCGGTTAAGCACCAGCCCGCCTTGGCGGATCGCTGGTATGCATCGTTCCAGGGGGAGAAACATGACGAAACCCAAGCGAGGTGTTTCCCCTGCTTCAACCCAAGGGTAGAGCGGTGTTTCAGGCCAAGCTCGGGTCATGGAGACGGACAAAGGCCGCTGTGCGACACTTGACTGATGGCTCAGCAGCCAAAAGCGGAAGCCGGAGTTCACTGAGCAGTTGCTTAACTTGGAACTGCCCCGTCACGCGCAAACTCAGCCAGGGCTTTTCTGAGCCAGATATGTCCTGGATCCTTTGAAAGGCGAGCGTGCCAGCTGGCCAAGACATCGAATTGAGGCAGATCGATTGGCGGGTCACTCTCTTCTAGCTCTTGCCGAAATGGTGCCATGACCCGCAAAGGGAGCACGCCGCAGAAGTCAGATCGTGATATCAGATCAATGGCTGCCCCGAAATGGGGTACCGAAATTGCAACTTCTCTTTTTAGGCCCATCGCTTTCAAGACATCGTCGACAACACCTACGAAGCCTCCTCCTTTTGGCGACACCAGCACATGGCTCAGACGGCAGAACTGTTCGACATCTATCGCCTCTGTCAGGTTGGGATTCCCGCGCCTCCAAACGAGTCTGAATACGTCTCGGAACAATAGACGGGCGGGAAAAGTCGACGGGGTCATGTTCTTTGAAACAACGGCCAGATCAGCCCCATGCGCGAGCTTCTCACTGTTATTGGATGTGGCTGGTTGCAATGCCACACGAAGATTTGGAGCGCATCGCGAAAGTTCCGCAACAAATGGGATTAGGAGGACGGACTGCGTGTAGTCCGTCGCTAAGATCCTAAATGTTCGTTCACTTGTTGCGGGATCAAACACTCGGTTGCTCGTCACCAACCTGTTCAGCGCATCAAGATGAAGCCGCAAGTCGTCACGGAGCCCCATCGCGAGCGGGGTCGGCGTCATTCCATGTGCGTTGCCGACAAGGATGGGGTCATCAAAGAGGTGGCGCAGCGTCGAAAGCTGAGCGCTGACGGCCGGCTGGCTGAGACCTAGCTTTCTGGCAGCAGACGTGACCCCTTGCGTCTCTATCAGCGTGTCTAACGTCAGAAGAAGGCCGAGATCCCTTCGCTTCAGATAATCCAAATTCCTGATCCTATAGATAATGGCATTCTATTTTTTTAATCATGAAACATTCAGTAAATCCAGAGACTGCAACTTGGAGATTGAAGAAATGAAAGCACTGAGACTTGGAACAGCGGTAGTCTTCGCACTATCAGCCTCCAGCCCAATCCTTGCAGGCCAAGCCGAAAAGGAAATTGTGCATGGATATGTCGAAAAGGTCGTCAACGGTCGCGAGTTCGACCGCATTGACGAATTCGTCGCCACCGATCTCAAGCAACATAACCCAAACTTGCCCAACGGTCTGGAGCCTTTGAAAGGCTTCTGGGAACAGTTCTTGTCCGAACTTCCCGAAGCGCGTTTCGAAAGCGTTCGGATGATCTCTGAGGGCGAGTTTGTCGTTGATCACTCCGTTTTCTACCCAGTGGAGGGCGCTTTAGGGGTCGCTGTTGTCGATATATACCGTGTGGTTGATGGGAAGATCGTTCAGCATTGGGACATATTTAAGCCGATCGAGGAGCCCTTTGCCAGCGGCAACCATCCTGTTTACCCAGACTAGGTTGGAAACATGAGGAAGGAAGAAACCGCTATAGCGGCAATGGCGCTTGTGGCTGGCGTATTAAGCCGATCCTTACGGCGCGTATCTTGCGATCTTTCTGACCTGTCTGACGATTGAGGCTTCTCAATCTGATGACAGGAGGCTTCCATGAAGGAGAATAAGACGGCCTCGCTGCGTGAGTGGCTGATCGAGGATATGCGCGTTCGCGGTATGTCGCCGAAGAGCCAGCAGGCCCATATCAGGGCGGTCCGGAATTTTACCGAGTTCATCGAGCGCTCGCCCGATACAGCGACGCCAGACGAGTTGCGCGGGTATCAGCTTCACATGACCGATAACGGGGTCTCGACCGGCGTGTTCAACGCGCGGATTGTGTCGCTGCGGTTCTTTTTCGGCATTACGTGCGGGCGCGAGGAGATGAAGCGGTACATGCAGTTCCGGCGCAAGGCGAAGAAGCTGCCCCTTGTCTTGAGCGTCGAAGAGGTTGGCGATTTGCTCACGGCGGTTCCAGGACCGGGCCCCTGGTATCGCGCGGCCTTGGGGATCAGCTATGGCGCAGGATTGAGGGCATCTGAGGCCTGCAACCTTAAGGTCTCGGATATCGACAACAGCCGGATACTGATCCATGTCGACGAGGGCAAGAATAACAAAGATCGCAAGGCCCTGTTGTCACCCTCCCTGTTGGATTTGCTGCGCGCTACTGGGGGGAAGCGCGGCCCGAGGGGTGGGTGTTTCCGTGCAAACCCAAGATCATGACGCTGTCGCCACGCCAACTGAACCGTGTGTTCACGTCCGCCAAACATATGGCTGGGATCAACAAGCCTGCGACTTTGCATACCCTGCGTCACAGCTTTGCTACGCACCTGCTAGAGGCTGGAACGGATGTCCGAGTGATCCAGGTACTGTTGGGGCATTCCAAGCTCAGCACGACGGCGCGCTACACGCATGTTGCGACCAAGACCATCTGCGGCACTGTCAGCCCCTACAAGATGTTGGAAAAGCTGCAGGATCATACCATTAGGCGAGGATTTGAGTAGCGACCCGGGTGGGTGCCGCGCCCCAAGCTAGAGATCGCTGACATCTTTCGACGATATGGCCCCGCGTGGCAGCGGGCTAATGCTGGCCATGTCAGTCTCGGCCAACTCAAGGTGATGTCTGAAATAGAGGCTTGCCGAACCGAAGCTCTTGACGGGCATGTGGCGGGCTGCACCAAATGCGACCACCATCACATTGCCTACAACAGCTGCAAGAACCGGCATACGCGAATTTAGACATGTGTTTTGCCCCTTGTTTCAGCAACGAACTCAGGCCTGGTGTGTGATCCAACGTACTTGGGGGAGCCGCGCCTCCTGAACCGCTCTGGGTTTGCCGGAGACCCGGGCGTAAGACTGCTGGGTCATGGGAACGACAAAGAACGGAACAGGTTATCCAGGAGAATTGCGCGCCAGAGCGGGGCGTATGGTTTTGGATCACGAGAAAGAATATACAAGCAGATCGGTGATGGTCTTGTCAATTTCGCGCACGGTTTGAGGGGACGCGGTTCCTGCTTCCAGGTGGTCGACGCTACCAGTTCATTGGTCAGGTCGCACCCGAGTGGCGGATTTGTCGGCGAACGCGGCAAGCCGAGCCCGGGCGTCGGGCTGCGTATTCACAACACCTGCGACACAGGCCTCGGCGTATGCAGCATCCAGTGCAGACATGTTGCGCGCGTGACTAACTGCCGAGCAAATCGCAAAATTCGAAAGAGGTAAGTTCTCCGCAGCGCGTTCCGCGAGCGCCAGTGCGCGATCAAAGGCAGAACCATCGACAAGGTATTGTGCCAGCCCAACCTCGACCGCTTCTTCCTGCTTGTAGACCCGGCCTGTGAGCATCATGTCCACAGTCCGAGCCTTACCGATAAGATCAGTCACGCGGATCGTTGCGCCGCCGCCGGTGAACAGACCGCGTTGTCCCTCAGGCAGGCCGAAATAGGCCGTGCGATCCATAACGCGCACATGGGCAGAACTGGCAAGCTCTAACCCCCCACCGACGACCGCGCCCTGTAGCGCGGCAATGATCGGGACGCCGCCATACTCCATTTTGTTGAAAGCTTCGTGCCACTGGAGGCACACCTGCCAGAACTCGGCGGGGCTGCGCTCGGCCTTGTAGTGCTCGACCAAGTCAAGGCCCGCACAGAAGTGATCACCTGAACCGGCCAGCACCACCGCGCGCACCCCGACATGCGGCGCGGCTGAGAAGAAACGAACCAGTTCCTCTATTGTCGCGATATCGAGCGCATTGCGTTTTGAGGGACGGTTCAACGTCACAATCCAGACGCCGTCCTCGCGCTGCTCCAGAGCAAGGTTTTCGAATGACCCTATGTCAATTGATTGGCTCACGTTTCGCTTCCGTCTTGGCGTAGAATGAGAGAGGAGTTGGCACCTGCACTGCTTTTGCCTTTGTTCGTTCGAAGGCTTTTGCGCTTCTGGAATACAGAACGGCCGAGTTTGAGCGTGTAGTCTTCCAACCGCGCAAATTCTGAGTCCAATCGCTTGGTATCGCGGTTGGCGGCTGCTGCGAGCAACCCGGCGTGCATTTCGACGATTTCGGCGCGAGAGCGGTCTGTGAATGTGATCATATTCATCAGCGGTTGCATGGCCTCGATGGCGCCCGCCATTTGGTAGGACAAGACCGGGTTTCCCGTGCCATCAACGAGCGCGCGATGAAAACCCACATCAGAGGCACAAAAGGACTCGTCGGAAAGGTCTGGCAATTGCTGGACCTTCAGCTCTCGCGACATTGCTTCGAGATGCGCCTCGGTCCGGTTTTCGGCCACGAGGCCGACGCAGGACCGCTCCATCGCGTATCGCGCCTGGCATGCGGTGTCGAAGCTGATGTCGTTCATGCTCAGAAGCAGCGTCGACGTGGTGATATGCTGCTTGCGTGCGTCTTCATAAGACAACCGCCGAACAAACGCTCCGCCGAATGCACCCCGCTGCGTTCGGATGAGCGATTGTGCTGCAAGCCGTTTGAGGGCCTCGCGGATTGTCGGACGCGACACGTCAAACTGTTCGGCCAATTCTTGCTCCGACGGCAACCGGTTGTCGACAATCAGGTCGCCAGAGATGATCGCGTCGCGAATAGACTTGGCAATTTGCGCAGAATAGTCGGCGGTACTGTTGGGATCAATTTTCATTTGTCAGGCATTTAAAGGTCTGGCATTTAAAAAGGCAACACTAGAGAGGGGAGGCTTTGGTGTCTATCGCAGCGCTTCGCTCTGCTACGGCTTTGTCATGGCTGTCTCTTTTCGCGGCTGTATTGGCGGCGTGGGCCTTGCTATATGCCATGGCGATCCCGACGGATATCCGTGACGCGTCTCGCGTTTTCGGAACCGATTTCTGGGAAAGCCTCTGCGCGGTGACCCCGGATCTGGCAGGCTATGGCAGGCTCGTGCTCATGTGGGCACTTATGGCAATAGCAATGATGCTTCCAACCGCTGCGCCTGCATTTGTGGCCTACCGAGACCTGTCTGCGTCCGGTGCAGCGACGCGTCCGGTGACACTTGCTCTTGGTTTCCTTGGGGTATGGTGGGGGTTTGCGGTTGCCGCCTCATTGCTGCAGATGGCTCTTTTTCGCGCTGATCTCGTCAGCAGCTTTGGCGACAGCAGGTCAGCACAGCTTTCGGCGATGCTCCTTCTGGCCGCTGGGGCCTATCAGTTTTCGGCCTATAAGGCGGCATGCCTGCATAAATGCCGCGCTCCCGTCAGCTTCTTTTTGCAGCACTGGGACAAAGGCCCATTTCGCATGGGTCTTCTAATGGGGCTGACCTGTTTGGGCTGTTGCTGGGCGCTGATGCTGCTTGCTTTTGTTGGCGGCGTCATGAGCCTGACTTTCATGAGCGTGGCGACCCTCATCATGACACTCGAAAAACTTCCGCGGATCGGCCGCTGGCTCGACCGCCCGCTTGGCGTGGTGCTGATCGCCGTAGCCGGGTTGGTCGCGGTCCTTGGGGTATAGGAAAGGAACATCGCATGGCACTGGATGCTGACGTCGGAACTGTCCCTTGGACTATGAAAGGTGAGCTTATCCTGAACTGCAATTGCACGGTTTTTTGCCCCTGTGTCGTCTCGCTGGGACAACATCCGCCGACCGAAGGACACTGTCAGACCTGGGGTGGCATTCGCATCGACAAAGGCGATTACGGCGGCATTGATCTGGGGGGGCTGAATATCGGCCTGATGATCGAAATCCCAGAACGCATGGCGCGGGGCAATTGGAAGGTTGCACTCTTCATTGATGATCGTGCGACTGACGAAGCTTATGATGCGCTCGTCACGATCATGTCTGGCAAAGCGCGTGGGACGACCGGGCTGTTCGGCATCCTTGTGTCTGAAATACTCGGCCACGAACGTCAGCCGATCACCTACGAAAATGAAGGGAAGACGCGACGTCTCGTCGTCGGCAAACGGATCAAGGGAGAAGTGATCCCGGTTCCGGGCGCGGATCCGGACAAAGACCTCGTCATCACCAATACTCAATACTGGATGGGCCCTGACGTGACTGTGGCGACAGCCAATAAGGGACGGCTGCGCGCTTTCGGCCGTGTTTGGGATTTTGACGGTCGATCCGCCGAGATCTGTCAGATCGATTGGCACGGTCCGAAATAAGCACCCACGCGAGAGAGGCCACTCAATGCAG
>JBCDGN010000108.1:0-12109 GCA_038751255.1 Pseudomonadota bacterium | reverse complement strand
CTTCCATCACCCTGACGATGTGATCCACCTGATCGACCGTGTGGTTGATCTGACCCCCAATGCGGCCCCTCAGGAGGAGCGAGATGATGTGGCTCTCTGACGTAAAACTCATCCTGGCAGACCGGGTCATTGAAAATGGCGCGCTGCGGATCGAAAACGGCGTGATTGCTGAGATCACTGAGAGCGCAGGCCAGCCGTCCGGCTTCACGGTCTTTCCCGGCTTCATCGACATGCATGGCGACATGATCGAGCTTGAATTGGAGCCGCGCCCAAAGGTTGATTTTCCGATCGACGTTGCGGTTGGTCATCTGGATGCGCGCCTTGCAGCTGCCGGCGTGACGACGGCCTATGCGGGCGTGTCCTTCTCACGCAGCGCGAAGGATGGCGAGCGGCGGTCCTTTGAGCATACAAGCGCAATCATTCGTGCGCTCAAGGATAACATTCAGGGTCTTCGGGTCGATCACCGCATCCATGCGCGGTTTGACATGACCTATGCAGATGCCATCGCCGCCCTCGAAGGTTTGCTGGGGGCGGGCGCTGTCGATCTTGTGTCCGTCATGGATCACACCCCCGGGCAAGGCCAGTATCGCAACATCGAAAAGCTGGTTTCTTACCGCATGAAGGGCGGCAAAACCCAAGAAGAAGCCCGCGCCGAAATCCAGACACGAATCGACAATGCCGTGCCTGCGGAGCAGCTGTTAGAGAACCTTCACAACGTCTCGCGGCTCTGCAAAGCGCACGGTGTTGCAATGGCGAGCCATGATGACGACACAGTCGAGAAAGCCAATTTAATGGCAGATATTGGCGTCGTCATCAGTGAGTTCCCCGTGACGCTGGACGCGGCAAAGGTTGCCAAGGACCGCGGGCTTATGATTGCCATGGGCGCGCCAAATGCGATGCGCGGGCAAAGCTATTCGGGCAATCTTTCCGCACGCGACGCACATGCCGCTGGTTTGCTGCAGATCCTAGCGGCGGACTATCACCCAGCTGCCATTTTACCTGCCATTCGCGCCCTTTCCGGATCTGACCCTGATGGGTTGGTCGGAGCGGTCCGCCTTGCAACAAAAAACCCCGCGAAAGCTTTGGGTCTGACCGACCGGGGCGACATAGCCGTCGGCAAACGGGCTGACTTGGCGGTTGTCGATCGCTCGGACCGTGTGGTGCAAACGTATTGTGGCGGCGAAACCATTTTTTCAAATGGGGCCGGTCCATATCTGTCGTCACACGCAATGATGGCCGCCACTGCATAACGAACGCCTAAGCGCTGCAGGGCTTGTAAGGCAGGTTTTGAAAGCGGAATTCCCGCATTTGGTCATGCCGAAGCGCCGATACATGGCGAGATCGCGTTTTGCATCTCCGTCCAACCCGCCTCGCGCCATATCGCACGTAACCCAACTTTTACAAAAAGGACTCTTTGGCGTCACAGAGGCAGGTCATGTTCGCTTTGAAATTCATTCGGATGAATCGCAATGGCTTCTGACCTTACCCTCACTGGTGTCTCCCGGCTCTTTGACGAAACGCGTGCGGTGGACAATGTCACGTTGAAGATCGAACCTGGGCAGTTCGTTGGCGTCATCGGTCGCTCTGGCGCTGGCAAGTCCACGATGCTCCGTCTGATCAACCGCCTTATCGACCCCAGTAAGGGGTCGATTTCGTTCGGGGGCGTCGAAATCACGAGCCTGCGCGGCAAGGCCCTGCGCGATTGGCGTCGCGATTGCGCGATGATTTTCCAGCAATTCAATCTGGTCGACCGGCTGGACGTGCTGACCAACGTGCTTATTGGACGGCTGGCCGAACACGGGTTTCTCAGTTCCATGGCCATGCAATTTACCGACGCGGAACGCGCGATGGCGCTGCAAGCTCTGGACCGGCTGGATCTCGTGCCACAGGCCCTGCAACGCGCAGGCACATTGTCCGGCGGACAACAGCAGCGTGTGGCGATTGCTAAGGCTCTTGTGCAGCAGCCCAAAATTATGCTGGCCGATGAGCCGATTGCCTCTCTTGATCCTGCGAATGCGACCCTCGTCATGGATGGCCTTCGCCAGATCAACAAAGAAGACGGACTGACCGTTCTGGTGAACCTCCACACACTCGACACCGCACGCGCGTATTGCGACCGGATTATCGCGATGCGCAATGGTCAGGTGTTCTTTGACGGGGTTGCAGCCCAACTTACGAATGATGTCGTGCGGGACATCTATGGCCTCGAAGGCCTGCGAGAATTCAATGAGGCGGTGACGTCGACCCAATCTGTCGCCCTGCCCGCCTGACCCGAATTTCCAACTGCCAAACCAACCCAGGGGGACCTGACCATGAAATACCTTGTTACCACTGCACTGACCGCTCTGCTGGCCACAACGGCTGTCGCGGATGACTGGAAAGACGACTACCAGATCATCCGGTTCGGCATCCTGTCCGGTGAGAATGAAAAAGACCGGATCGCACGCTATACGCCGTTCGAGGCGTATCTTGAGCGCGAACTCGGCGTTGAAGTCGAAATCTTCACTGCAGGCGCCTATGACGGTGTGATTCAGGCCCTGGCGGCCGATCAGATCGAGTTTGCGTTCCTCGGCTCGTCCTCTTACGCCGCAGCCTACACTGCCACCGATGGCGCCGTCGTGCCGCTGGTGAGCCGCCTGCAGAATGACGATTCAACCGGCTATTACTCGATCCTTGTCACCCGCTGCGACAGTGGCCTGAACGATCTGGCTTCGCTGGAGGGCAAGGTCCTCGCCTTCGCCGATCCGGATTCAACGTCTGGCTACGCCGTGCCGTATTACAACATCGCACAAGAAGTCGATCCAAAGACCTTCTTCTCGGCCACGCCGTTCTCTGGCTCGCATGAAGCTGGCGTCGCCGGTGTTGTGCAGGGCACATTCGACGCAGCGGCCACTTACATGACGAACGAGACCTCGGGGATCGTGCAGCGCATGGTTGAAAAAGGCATGATCGAAGAGGGCGAAGCCTGCCCGATCTGGCAGTCTCCCGAAATCACATCTGGTCCTTTGACGGCGCGCGCCAATTTGCCGGAAGAGCTGATCGACGCGATGCGCACTGCCATGCTGGAACTAGCTGAGAAGGACATGCCAGCCCTCAAGGAAATGTCCGGTGGCGAAACATCGACGCAGAAAGATTGGATTGCGGTCGATCAGGAGCGCTACCAGTGGATCGTGGACATGCGCGCGTGGTTGAAAGAGCAGCGCCGCTCCTAAAAATCAAAAGCTTGGACCCTCGCCGATTTGGCGGGGGCCCTTGTTTGTGGGGATTTCAAACATGACTGCTGCCACCGACGTGACGCCCCTGCGTCCGATTGATCAGTTTGAGTTTGACTATGCTGCCCAAAGACGGCGCGCGAAGCTTGGTTGGCTGATCGCGAGCATCCTGTTTCTCGTGTTTTTTGCTTTTTCGGCGTGGCTCGGAGATTTCTTTAAGGTGACACAGGTCACATTGCCGGATGGATCGCGAGACTGGCGTTGGATCATTCCGGCAGGTCTTCCCCGGCTGGGGGAATTTATCGAAAGGACGCTCCCTGTTCTGCGGTGGGACAGCTTCGGCGCAGATTTCGCCGAATGGTTCTGGCGTTGGCAAATCTGGCTGAACCTCTTGGTTGAAACCATCCTGATCGCCTTCATGGCAACGGTTCTTGGCGTGTTCGGTGGGTTTGTCATGTCATTCCCGGCATCCCGAAACCTCGCCCCGAACAAATGGATGCTTTGGTTTAGCCGCCGTTACCTCGAAATCGCGCGCACAGTGCCTGAGCTTGTCTGGGCGCTCATATTTGTCTTTTGCTTTTCAGTGGGCCCGATGGCGGGCGTGCTGGCCATCGGGCTGCATACCGCGGGAGCCTTGGGCAAGCTTTATTCAGAAGTGAACGAAAACATCGACATGCGCCCACTCGAAGGCGTGAAAGCGGCTGGCGGCACTTGGTTCGATCAAATCCGTTACGGAGCCGTCCCGCAGGTCATGCCGAACATCATCAGCTACACGCTCTTGCGGTTCGAGATCAACGTGCGCGCCTCTTCAATCATTGGCTATGTCGGCGCAGGCGGGCTTGGTCAGGAATTCCGGGAGGCGCTCTCCTTGCAGGAGTACACCGACCTCTCGGCCTTGTTCCTGATCATCTTTGTGACCGTCATGGTCATTGACTACGGATCCGAAAAGCTGCGCCACCGGGTCATCGGACTTGAGAAAGGGCCAGCGGCATGAGGACTGCGACATGACCCCGACCGACGCCCAGATCGAAACCTGGATGAAAAAGCAGCCCCAAGCCTTCCGGGACACCGCGGCGGTACGAGCGCGCAAAATCGCGCTTTGGACGAGCTTCTTCGCTCTGTTCGCGTGGTGTCTTTACGACTTCAATTTCTCACCAGAGCGGATCTGGATTGGCCTTCAGCGTCTTGGGACTGTAGTATCCTTCATGTTCCCACCACATTTTTGGGAGACTTGGCCGGAATGGGTCGAGGTCTTTACAGCGCTCGGCGAAACCGTCGCCATGGCGTTTTTAGGCACCGTATTAGGGCTCATCATCGCCTTTCCAGTTTCTTTTCTTGGGGCCAAGAACATCACCCGTATCTTCTGGCTGCGCCATTCTGCGCGACGCGGCTATGATATCATCCGGGCGTTTGAGACACTTATCCTTGCGCTGATCTTCATCCGTGCCTTTGGCTTGGGTCCGTTGGCAGGCGTCCTTGCCATCGCCGTCTCAGAAATCGGCACCTTTGGGAAGCTCTTCTCAGAAGCGTTGGAGAACACCTCCAAACGCCCGGTGGAGGGCGTTGTCGCCTCAGGCGGATCACGTTTCCAATCCATCCTCTTTGGGATCATGCCGCAGGTATTGCCGGTGCATTTGTCCATCATCCTATACAATTTCGAGTCCAACGTCCGCTCTTCCACGATCCTTGGCATCGTCGGCGCAGGCGGCATTGGCTTCATGCTGTCTGATCGGATTGCGGGGCTCTTTTGGGATCAGGTCTGGACGATCATCTTCCTGATCATCGCGATGGTCTACATCGTCGATTACCTCTCCGGCCTGATCCGCACCCGGGTCATCGGTAAGTGGGAAGGTGCGCACTGATGGCGGGTGCCGGTTCCAAAAGTGCGCTTTCCGAGGCCCCCACACTCCATGAGGGAGCCATTGTCGACGATTTCGAGTTGGGGATGTGGACCGAAGTGGGCAAAGGCACCACGCTCAAACACGGGTCGATGGGCGATTGGTCTTACATCACGCAGGACTGCCATGCGATTTGGACGACGATCGGAAAGATGTGCTCGATCGCGAAGTCCACGCGTATCAACCCCGGCAACCACCCGACATGGCGCGCGGTACAGCATCATTCGGTCTATCGCGCCGAAGCGTATGGGCTTGGCGAGGATGACACCGCCTTTTTCGACTGGCGCAAATCGGATTGGGTCACGATTGGACATGATGTTTGGATCGGACACGGGGTGACTGTGACGGCTGGCGTGACAATCGGGACGGGTGCCGTGATCGGGGCCGGCGCGGTTGTGACCAAGGATGTCGATCCCTACACGGTGGTCGGCTGCGTCCCAGCCCGCTTTATCAAGCGCCGCTTCAGCATAGCTCAAGCAGACGCGCTGCAGGAGATCGCCGTTTGGGATTGGAGCTATGATGCTTACAAAGCCGCTCTGCCCGACATTCGCATAATGGACATTGACGCTTTCATCGAAAAGTACCGTTAGATGCGCCTTATTGCGCCGACTTTGGCGTATCTGGACGCTTATCGCGCGGCGCTGGAAACAGGCTGGTCGCCACGCACGACACGGCCCGAAGCTGCAGATGAAGAATTGCGGGCCATAGCAAGTGACGCTGATGCCTTTCTTACCTCGCTAGACGATCCCGAAGCACGCGGCCCCGACATCCAACAGCCTGATGGCAATTTCGTAAAACGTCTTCCGAGTTTTCGGCGATGGATCTGGGCCGATGGCTTTTGTGGCAGCATCGAGCTTCGATGGCAGCACGGCACCAATGCCCTCCCGCCGACCTGTCTGGGCCATATCGGATACTCCGTTGTCCCATGGCGCAGGCGCGAAGGGTTGGCGACAGCTGCGCTCGGAGCACTTTTGCCCGAGACCCGGGACGTCGGCCTGACCGCCGTCGACCTAACCGCTGATCCGAGCAACATAGCGTCCATCCGCGTCATTGAGGCTAACGACGGGCAGCTGGTCGAACGCCGTGATAAAATGCCCGTCCATGGAAAGGGACAGGAGCTGCTTTTCCGGATAGACCTTGTCGCATGATCAGCGCTCAGAAAGACCATCGTTCGATTGTCGCCGCTATCGCGCTTGGGACTGCTGGGGGCACGCTGTTCTATGTCCTCAACCTACCGCTCCCATGGATGCTGGGCGCGATCATCGTCACACTGATCGGGACACTCGCCAAATGGAACCTGACCGGTCCTGAAAAAGCCCGCCCATACGTCGTCGCGGTGATCGGGGTCATGCTCGGGTCAGGTTTCAAGCCCGATACGTTTGATCACCTGGGGCAATGGGCGGTTTCGCTGATCGGGCTTGTGGTCTGCGTCGCGGCCTCTGCTTTTCTTGTGCAGGAGTACCTCCACAGGTTTGGCGGCCAATCTCGTGTGACGGCGATCTTTAGCGCTATGCCGGGAGGTGTGGTCGAAATGGTCGAGGTTGGGCGCGCCGAAGGCGGCGATGAAAAAGCAATCATTCTGGCGCATGTCTGGCGCATCATCCTTGTCATCGCGGCCATCGCAGTCTGGTTTAGATTTGTCTTAGGTTTTGAAGTTGACGGGACGCTTCCGATGTCGCCGAACCCGACCGGGCCAATGGACTTGTTGGTCCTTGCGGTGTGTGCTGTCTTGGGCAGCGCCCTGGGACTGGGTCTCAGGCTCCCCGCGCCCACCTTTATCGGACCCATGGTCTTGAGCGCCGCTGCCCACATGACTGGGCTCACCTACAGCAGCCCACCGCTTGCATTGGTCGTTGCGGCCCAAATTGTTTTGGGCGTGATTGTCGGCTGCCGATTCAAGGGAAGCCAGACGAGGGAAATCTTCCATGCGCTGAAACTGGCACTCGTTTCCACCATCATCATGATGGCAGTTGCCGCCAGCCTTGCCTGGCGTGTGCATCGGATAACAGGACACAGCCCTGTGCAACTTCTTTTGGCCTATGCGCCCGGAGGTCTGAACGAAATGAGCATTGTGTCCTTGGCAATTCAAGCCGATGTCGCCTTTGTCGCCACGCATCATCTGTTTCGGATTGTTGCCTTGCTCGCTCTTGCAGGGACGGTCTTGGCTAGACTTGCAAAAGCCGTAAACGCTGCCTCAAAGAATACTTCATGACAAAGGGTTTGACGCAAAGTCCGGCCCTTACAACCCAATAGAGGTCCGCCAGTGCCCGTTTCTAACCTGCGCTCCCGAATTCATGCCGAAATCGCCAGCATCACGCCCTTCGACGACGCTGAGGGCGAAACGATCCACGATGCGCTTGAATGGCTAGACAGTGGAGCAGAGATTTTTCGTTTGCAGAAACCGGCCACGCCACCGAAGCACCTGGTCTCTTACTTTTTGCTGGTAGATGGCGATCATATTCTGTTGGTCGATCACATCAAAGCTGGCCTCTGGTTGCCCTCCGGTGGGCATGTCGACCCCGGTGAACATCCGCGCAATACCGTCGCTCGGGAAATTGTCGAGGAGTTGGGCATTCAAGCGGACTTCGCATTCCCGGACCCCAAATTCATCACCGCAACCACGACCGTCGGCAGCACGCCCGGCCATATTGATGTGTCGCTTTGGTATGTGGTCAAAGGGGATCGTCGACGAGACCTTGCGTTCGACCGGTCCGAGTTCACTCAAATCAAATGGTTTCATCGCCGCGATGCTCCATCTGCGCGTTGTGAACCGGAGCTGCATCGATTTCTGGCAAAATTGGAAGTCTTGGAGAAGCAGGAGCACTATAGCAACTGACGCGGTCTCCGTTTTCCTTAGGGAACACATCGCACCACTTAGGCACTGTCACGGGCCTGTTGCATAATCGTTGCAAAAGCGGGCGGCGGCTCAGCGTTATGCTCTCCGACAGACCGAAACACGAAAACAGTTTGAGAGATCCATGGATACGCTGCTTGAAAGACACGTCCAATCGACCACAGCGCTCACACTGACAGGTAGTCGCGTCCTCGGGCCCGACAACAGATTTACCAATGCAGATCTGCACATGGATGCAGGCATCATCACCGACACGGCTCCAGCTTCGGCTCAGGTGATTGACCTGTCAGACTGCCTGATATTGCCCGGGATTGTCGACGCACATGGAGACGGGCATGAACATCACCTCATGCCGCGGGTTGGTGCTGACTTTCCCGAATGGGTCGCGCTTCGGAATGTGGATCGTGAGCTGACCGCGAACGGGATCACAACGGCCTATCTGGCGCAATCCTATTCCTGGGAGGGCGACATGCGCGGCGCGGATGCTGCCCGGAAAGTGATCGAAGGGCTCAGCGGCCTGCACCCGCGACCTGCAACAGACATCCGCATCCAATTGCGCTACGAGACCTTCTACCTCGACGGCGCAGACCAGTTGCTAGCGTGGCTGGAAGACGGCACGGTGCAGTATGTGGTTTTCAACAACCACATCCCCCAGTTTGAACAGTTGCGGGACCAGCCCGAGCATATCGCACGTTGGGCAGCCACCATCGGCCTGACACCTGATGATTTCTGGTCTTTGATGGCCAGAACGGTTGAGGGCGGTGTTGGTGTGCTCGACGCCATCACGCGCTTGTCGGAGGCCATGCGCCGCCTTGGCGTTCCGTTTGGCTCGCACGATGACCCTGACCCTGAAACCCGACGCCATTACAATGCCGTCGGCGCCACAATCGCAGAGTTTCCGCTGACCCGCGCCGCTGCGCAAACTGCGCGCGATTTGGGGAATCCGATCATCATGGGCGCACCCAACGCTTTACGCGGGCTAAGCACGTCGGGAAATGTCTCTGCACGGGAATTGATTGAGGCCAAGCTTTGCGATGCGCTGGTCTCGGACTACTACTTCCCCGCGCCTTTACATGCGCCGTTCAAACTGACGCAAGATGGTGTCTGCGACCTTGCAACGGCGTGGGGCCTCGTCTCTTCTGGTCCGGCGAAAGCCGTTGGTCTTCATGACCGGGGCACACTGGCCCCGGGATTGCGCGGCGATGTGGTTGTCGTGCGTCAGGACGATTTGGGTCGCCCGCATGTCGTGGCCTGTTTCGTCGCTGGGGAACTGGCCTTTTTGGACCGGACATACGCCGCGATCCTGTCGTGAGCGCGCCCCCAATTTTAGGTGAAAGCAAGCATCGCAAGCACCATCACATCCTGATCACAGGATGTTCCGGCGGCGGGAAATCAACCCTGATCGATGCGCTCTCTCAGGCGGGGCACAGTGTCGTGCCTGAACCGGGACTGCGCATCGTGCGGAGTGAAAAGGCGCGAGGCGGCACAGCTTTGCCCTGGCGCGACATGCCCGCCTTTTTGTGGCGCGCCGTGGCGATGGCAAGGGCTGATCTCGTGGCGGTGGCTGAAGACACCCCTCCCGTTTTCTTTGACAGGGGCCTGCTGGACGCGGCAGTCGGTCTTCAACACCTATGCGGCGTTCCGTTCAGTGAAACCCTCGGGACTGGGTTTCCCTATGCCAAGCGTATAGTTCTGGCACCACCATGGCGCGAAATCTATCTACGGACCGAGAACAGACAGCACAGCTTCAAGGACGCCACCCATGAATATGATCGCATCCGAGATGCCACCGTAAATCTTGGATGCGACATCTTGGAACTGCCGCAAGTGGATGTGAAAACACGTCTCAGCATCATTCACTCCGCGTTTGGCCTTTCGCCGCCGTTGACGGAGCGCCTTTAAGGTTGAGCAAGATTGACAAATCTGCGCTAACGACTTACTCGCATCATACCGGAGAGTATCATGCCAAACACGCTTATAGTTTTTGCGTTTTCTTACACCCATTACTGGGAGCATCACGCGTGCGGCGGCATATCTTCGAGCGGTGACAGAGTCTAAGTCACATACCCCACCCCGAAGCCAACGAGCCGCCCCTTTTTGAGGCGGCTTTTTTCGTTCAGGAGACCCAAATGCCCTTCCGTCTTTCACCCTGCACTTACCGAAACAGCTCCACAAAAACCCATGTGGCGCCTCGCCGTTGGACCGTGTCTTTTGATGTGCCTCCCCCATCCGGAGTACCACCATTATGAAACGCGTCCCTCTGATCAGCGCGGCAGGCGCTGTCATGCTCCTACTTGGCCAGTCGACCTTTGCGGCCGCGAACGTCGGACCCATTGCGGATGTGCTGTGCAGCGCTGGCGCAGATATGCGCGAAAGGCTCGAAACCTACTACCGGGCTGAGCGGTCTTGGGCGGGTATGCGCGGCCCGGATGAGGTCATGGAGCTTTGGCAGGATGCGGATGGTGATTGGACTTTGATCATCCGATACGCAGGCGGGAACTGGTGCATCGTCGCCATGGGCGAAGCATTGGAGCCTTTTTCACAGATGCCCCATAGCTAAAAATGTGCTTGGGGGCGCAACTTGTGCCCCCAAAGTTGTCCCTGACCGGCCTGGGTCCTTCGTACAAACACGTTGCCCGACGCAGTTGAACGCCATCTTCACGGTAAGCGCCTGCAAAAGGTCGTCTGAAGGTGAAATCGACCTAGGCTGGCCCAGCCAACTGGGCCTCCCAGTGTTCGCCCATCGCGACAATACAGGACGTCCCATTTGCGTAGTTCTGGACGATCATCCATTCACCATCCTGTCGGCTGACCCACACCTCCAACATGGTTTCTGGATCACGCAACCCCATGCCCTGACGCTCGGCACCCAAGACGTCCGTCAGCATGGACAACATCCGCGCGCGATCATCGCAGCTGACATCCGACATCTTGGCATGAGCCAGTGTTGGCACAGACAGACTGAGTGTCACAAGGAGAACAAAACGAGCGATCATGGTTGAAGCATAGATAGGCCGGGCACAAAACGTAACAGTTTTATGACGTCCTGTGGATAAAAATTCGTTAAGAGGCGCAACTGGTCTCGATCTCTGGATCGTCATCACAGGCGCTCTTGTCATAAATTCGTTGCGCAATTGGCAAAAAACTGAATCCAAATTGTCACGCGAGTGTCGCTTCGCCTGCTTATTCGCCCCTCAACCACGGGGGTGACATGCTGACAATTGACGCACTGACAAAGCGGTTCGGGGATAAGACGGCTGTGGATACAGCCAATATCTCTATCGACAAGCCAACGATGATTGGAATTATCGGACGTTCCGGCGCAGGCAAATCCACCCTTCTCAGAATGGTAAACCGGCTCAGCGACGCCACGAGCGGGACCATCACTTTTGAAGGTGAAAACATCACAGCTCTATGGGGCGCGGCGAAACGGGATTGGCAGTCACGCTGTGCGATGATCTTCCAACAGTTCAATCTGGTCCCACGCATGGACGTGGTGTCAAACGTCTTGCACGGCACTCTAAACAAGCGCTCGACCGTCGCGACCATGTTCAATCTTTACCCGCAGGCGGACATTCACAAGGCAATTGAGATACTTGATCGTCTTGGCATCGCCGAGCAAGCGCCCAAGCGCGCGGAGGCATTGTCCGGTGGCCAGCAGCAGCGCGTCGCAATTGCCCGCGCCTTGATGCAAGATCCCAAGATCATCCTAGCGGATGAGCCCATCGCCTCGCTCGATCCGATGAACGCGCAGGTGGTGATGCAATCCCTGCGTGACATCCATGAAGAGGATGGGCGCATGGTGATCGCCAATCTTCATACGCTCGACACTGCCCGCCGCTATTGCGACCGGGTGATCGGGATGCGTGACGGACGGATCGTCTTTGACGGCACGCCTGCGCAACTGACCACCGGCGTGGCACGCGACATCTACGGTGCTGGCGCGGACTTCTCTGAAGCTGCGACATCCACCGAAATCGAAACACTGGACAGGCCCGAGGTTCGCGAAGCTGAAACCTACGTCTGATCCAGGTGTCTACCTGCACAGGTGTGCAGGCCAACTTCATCACATCCAACGGAGAGACCGATGAAAAAGACCCTTGCCCTTGCACTGGCAACAACCACCGCGCTGAGCACCGGCGCTT
>JBCDGN010000107.1:0-12351 GCA_038751255.1 Pseudomonadota bacterium | reverse complement strand
CGTTCGGTCTCGCACTTTTGATCGTCTTAGGTCTTTATTCTGGAGCCTTCACCCCAACCGAGGCGGCGGCGGTGGGGTTCGCTGCGGCGCTTGTGATCACGGCGGTGCTACTGCGGACGCTTACTTGGTCCAAACTTTGGGAAGCGGTCCGAGATAGCGCTGTAACGACGACAGCGATCCTGCTGATCATCGCCGGCGCTAAGATATTCGGCAAAGCCATCGCGCTCTATCGTATTCCGCAAGAAATCTCTGCCTTCATTGCTGCCAATATCGATGGACCGCTGGTCTTTATCTTGCTGGTTTCAGGTGTGCTCTTGCTTATGGGCCTCGTGTTTGAGGCGCTTTCTATGATCTTGATCATGACCCCAGTGCTGCTGCCTGCCGCTATGACCCTAGGCTTTGACCCGATTTGGTTCGGCATTTTCATGGTGATCATGGTGGAATGCGCCTTGATCACACCGCCAGTAGGGCTGAACCTCTATGTCATTCAGGCGGTGGCACAGGCCTCGCTCGCAGATGTGGCGCGTGGGGTCTTGCCCTTTCTCGCGCTACTGCTGGTGACCGCGGCGATCCTATACCTTGTTCCCGACCTCGCGCTCTTTATCCCGTTCAAGTGGTGATCCTATGAACCAAGCCGCTAAACTCCGAGCCCTTTTGGCCGAAGACCGCTGCCACATCATGCCCTGCTGCTTTGATGCGCTTTCGGCCAAATTGATCGCGCAAGAAGGCTACGACTTGACGTTCATGTCTGGCTTCGCCGCGTCGGCCCATCGGATCGGTGAACCGGATTTGGGTTTGATGAGCTATGGCGAGGTTCTTGATCAAGCCCACAACATCGCGGGTTCCATCGATATTCCGCTGATCGGCGATGGCGACACCGGTTATGGCAACGCGATGAATGTCCGTCGCACGGTGACCGGCTTTGCTCGCGCGGGCTGCGCTGCGGTGATGATCGAGGATCAGGTCGCGCCGAAACGCTGTGGCCATACGCCTGGCAAAGAAGTGGTCGGGCGCGATGAGGCCTATGACCGGATCCGCGCCGCGGTTGATGCGCGAGAGGCATTGCGCGCCAAGGGCGGCGATATCCTTATCCTAGCGCGTACCGATGCGCGCCACGACCATGGACTGGCCGAGGCGATCACCCGGGCCGACCGCTTTGCGGAACTCGGCGCAGACATTCTGTTTGTCGAAGCCCCGCAGAACGAGAAAGAGATGCTCGAGATTTGCCAGTCATTGCCAGGGCCACAAATGGCCAACATCGTTGAAGGCGGGTACACACCCGATTTACCCAACACGGTTTTGCATGAAATTGGCTATTCCTTCGCCGCTTATCCGCTGTCTCTCATGGCCGCTGCGATGCAAGCGATGATCACGACTTTGCGGGCGATGAAAAACGACCAGCGGCCGGGGCTCATTGATTTTGCTGAGCTCCGCCGCCGGGTCGGCTTCGACGATTACTATGAGACATCGGCGAATTACAGCACATCGAAGCGGGACCACAGCGAGGTCTAGTCGCAAGACCGAGTATGCTGCATTGCGGGTCGCTTATTGCCGGTCTTCAATTGTGTCGATCACGGGCATTTCTGACGCGTGTGGATTGACCCACTTGGGCTCTTCATCACAACTCTGTGCGCCCGAGTTTTTAACTTTGGTTGCGGTGCGCGTTCCCCTAAGCGAGGCCAAATTCTAACAAAGCAAAAAAACAGCACATGAAATACACACTCGGAAAATGGCAGATCGATAGCAATACGCGGAATGCGACGCGAGGCGATCAAGTGGAAAGACTGTCCCCTCGGGCGGTGAACTTGGCACTGGAACTCGCTCAAGCGGGTGGGGCGGCAGTGTCTCGTGCAGAACTCCTCGACCGGGTCTGGCCAGATGTCTTTGTCAGCGATGAAAGCCTGTCTCAAGTCGTCACAGAACTCCGGCGAAAACTTGGACGCTCGATGATTGAGACCATCCCTCGCATGGGATATCGCCTGTCGGTTCCGGCGATGCAGGTTGTCGACAGCACCCCTATTTCCTCGTCCGAAACCGAAGGAATCGACCTTGATGCTTATGCTCTCTGCCTTGAGGCACGCGCGGAGATGGTACGTTGCGGTCGAGGATCGCTTGAACGTGCCGACGAGCTCACCGAAGAAGCGGTGTCTCTTGCGCCTTACTGCGGTCGCATCCATTCGGAGCGGGCGTTTGCGCTGGTTCGAAGGCACGCTTACTGGTCAGAGGGTCAACACTTGTTGGATCAGGCCATTGAACATGCGCGCCAAGCCTTAACGCTTTCTCCCGATTCCGCGCTGGCGCATTCGGCCATGGGCTATGCCGCCACCTTAGCGGGCCAATGGCGAGTGGCCGAGCGGGCACATTGTGCCGCTCTTGAGAGATCTCCGCATGACCCGATCATCTTGCACAATGCCGCTTGGTATTTGATGTCTCGCGGACGCATCGGTGCCGCAACGGCATATTTTGAGCAGGTCGGCGATTTAGAGCCCCAGAACATCAAGGGCTACCTCATGGCGGCGCATCTCACGGCGCTTTCCGACACTGCGCGATCCCGACGCAACTCGGAACGTGCGCTGCAGCGCACGCAGACGCGCCTAGCCGTCGATCCGGGCGACCCGCGGGCACTCAGTGCGCCGGCAGTGCTTATGGTGCTCTTTGGAGAGACACTCGCAGGCAGCGCGGCGATGGAGCAAGTGGACGTTCAAGAGAGTTCTCAGGCCATCTATCACGCCGCGGCGTGGGCGCGTTTAGGCGAACTCGAACGCGCTCGATACCTGCTTGAAGACCTCTTCGATCACGGGTGGCGCGACACATATTGGCTTGATGCCGAACCTGGTTTCACTGCGCTCAGAGCCGACCGACGTTTCCAGCGTATGCGGCAGTCTTTGGCAGCCGCCTGAACACCGTTTCAGAAGTCTTTCAGAAGTCTTTCAGGTCTTCGTCCGGACCGCAGCATATCCCTGCGTCACCAACGCGCGCAGTGGAGCGCGCAAGGGATATGGAGTTTGAAAATGCCTCTTGCGATTAATAGCGCCGCCCCGGATTTCCTGGGACAAACGACTGAGGGACCTCTTCAGTTTCACGAATGGATGAGGGACGCTTGGTGCGTGCTCTTTTCTCACCCCAAGGATTTCACGCCAGTTTGCACGACCGAGCTTGGCATGGTCGCCGGGATGAAGGGCGAGTTTGACCGCCGCGGGGTGCGCTTGATTGGCCTTTCGGTTGATCGGGTCGAAGACCACCTGCGCTGGTCGGCGGACATCGAAACAGTGTCGGGCGAGGCGATGAGTTATCCGCTGATTTCTGATCCGGAGCTCCGCATTGCCAAACTCTATGGCATGCTCCCCGAAGATGCGGGTGATAGCTCTGAGGGTCGGACCGCGATGGACAACGCCACAGCGCGGACGGTGTTCATCATCGGACCCGATAAGAAGATCAAAGCATCAATATCTTACCCCATGACGACTGGGCGCGACTTTAATGAGATCCTGCGCGTGATCGACAGCCTCCAGCTGACCGCTCGTCACAAGCTGGCGACACCTGCCAATTGGAAACGCGGCGACGATGTTGTGATCGTTCCAGCGGTTTCGAATGCAGACGCGGTGGAACGGTTCCCGCAGGGTTGGAACGCTCCGCTGCCCTATCTGCGACTTGTGTCCGACCCGGTGGTTGGAGAATAAGATCATGGATATCTCCCTCTCACGTCGTCGCTTTGGACTTCTCGCACTCAGCACCACATGCGTCCCGATCATGGGATTTGCGGGTCCGCGCAGTTTCGCGCATGCGGGGCTCTTAGAAGACCCAGAAGCTCTTTTGCCGCGGCTCGATCTAACGGATGCCGGGCGTCCTCGGTTTGAAATCGAGGGAACTGTCTTGATCGACACGCGTCCCATCGATGCTTACCTAGCAGGTCACATTCCTGGTGCGCGTCATCTTGATCCCAACGCAGTTGCATCCACGCAGAGTCCAGTGGACGGAGCGCTGAAACCTTTGCCCAAGATCGAGGCGATCCTGAATGCGCTTGGCATCGCGCCAGATAAGCGCGTCGTGTTCTATGACGATCGAGGAGGTTTCCATGCAGCGCGTATGTTCTGGCTGCTGGAATATCTCGGTCACCGGGATGTTGCCCTGCTCAATGGCGGTTGGACCGCTTGGCAGGCCTTGCAAGGCCCGCAATCGGTGGAGGCTTTGGGACATGTCCCTGCGACGTTCCAGTCGGCCCCGAGCCCGCGCAAGCTGGCAACGGCAGATTACATCCTCGCCCATGAGGGCGACCCGGACACTGTTGTTGTCGATGTTCGCCCTGGTGCTCTTTTTGCCGAGGTCACATCCCCTGGGCAAAAAACATCCCATGGAGCCAGAACCTTGATGCATCCAAAGCATTCAAACCAGCCCAAGCGCTCAAGGCCCATTTCGAAGATCACGGTGTTACGCCGGACCGGAATGTTGTGATTCACTGTCAGAACGGTTTGGCCTCGGCCCATAGCTTTGTCGCATTGCGTCTTTTGGGCTACCCCCGCGTTCGGGTCTACCATCGGTCATGGGCGGAATGGGGCGCTGATCCTTCTCTGCCGAAGGCGATTGGCTAAGAGAGGCAAGCGTACATAGCCTATCTTGGCACCAGGCGACAGGCCGATGTGGAGCGGATCCTTACGCAGTACAGATCGGCCGACAGCCAATACTGGGAGACTGCTTGTTGGGCGTAAGAGATCGGTTTGCCGCTGATCGAGGGGCTCAAGAGTTTCTGGCATGGGCAGTACAGCGACGCGGCAGAGATCCTGCATGGCGCACGGTTTGTCACCTATGCCTTTAGCGGCAGCCATGCTCAGAGGGATGTCATTTATTGGACGATCACCGAGGCAGCGACACGGTCCGGACGCGCGCCGATGGCAAAGGCTCTGGCGAATGTGCAGGCGGGCTTAAAGCCCCATAGCCCGATCAATGGGCGCTTCCTAAAGCGCGTGGTGGAGGGGCGGTCGCGAACCGTGGCATAGACGTTTGAGGCGCTCAACGCCTCACCCCTTCCGCCCCGTCGTGGCGCCGGTGTTCCTATGGGGTCCGGCGTCCAACAGGTGTATGGGTCGTTATACGGAGCGTTGTCATCATAGACCCAAGCCCGACTACTGCGTCTATAGCGATGACAGTTTTTGCAGCAGTGGTCTGTCCTGTGGCAGCGGCGCTCTTCTGGCGGATAAGAGCTGCGGAACTTCGCGCCGTGAGTCCGATCTACTCGAACCCATAAAGGATGGCGGGATTGTCGACGAGGATGTGCTTTTTCTCTACCTCTGTCCTCACATAGACATCCAACGCATTCACCAATTCACCGTCATCTGGCATGAAATCCTGCATCGCCGGGTGGGGCCAATCGGTGCCCCAGACCATGTGGCCCGGGGAGTCAGAGATCAACGCTTGCGCAAACGGAATAACGTCCTCGAAACCGGGCTTTTGTTGCGACATGCGATAGTTGCCTGACAGTTTCACCCACGTGTTGCCGCGCGCAAGGAGTCGGCGTAGCGCCATAAAGCCGGGTTGATCGATCCCTTCTCTGGTTTGGACATGGCCCATATGGTCGATCACCACCGGCACGGGGAGTGTGGCAAGGCGCAGCTCTAGGTCGGCCAGCGTCGGGCCATCGATCAGCAGCTGAAAGTGCCAGCCCAATTCGGCAATGCGCCGGGCGAGCGGCTCAAGGTCTTCCAGACCAATGCCACCCGCAAAGAGCATATTAATCCTCACGCCCCGAATGCCGCTTGTGTGCATGGCGCGCAGCTCTGACAAGGGGCAGTCAACCTCGACCACGGCGATCCCACGGCAATTCGGACCGTAGCCCAAGATCGCATCCAATGTGACGCTATTGTCGGTGCCGTAGACCGAGGGCTGCACGATGACCGCCCGATCAATCCCTAGGGTCGCATGGAGTGCCTTGTAGTCCACGAGCGTCGCAGGCGGCGGCGTGTAGGACCGGTTGGCCACGAACGGATGCGCGGTCTCAGGCAGGATCACATGTGCATGGCAATCGGTCGCGCCTTTGGGCATGGGCCGTTCAGGCGCGCTGGGATCGGGCAAATGGGCAAGACAAGGTTGGGTCATATCGCGTGCTTCTCTGGGATTAGTAGACTTGATTGGGCAACCAGGTGGCCAGGTCCGGAAAGGCCAGCAAAAATCCAATGAGCGCGAGCATGGCGACCAAGAACGGCAGTGCTCCGCTGCTCACATCATTGAACTTGCCACCGCGTGTGCGCGTGCCGTGAACCACATAGAGGTTTAGCCCGATGGGGGGCGTGATAAGCGCGGCCTCCATCAGAACCGTGATCATAATCCCGAACCAAACCGGGTCGAACCCCATATGCGCCACGATCGGAAAGACAACGGGGATCGTTGTGAGCATCATGGAAAGCGTTTCCATGAACATTCCCAAGAGCAGGTAGAAGATGATGATCACGAACATCGTCTGCATCGGTGTCCATCCAAGCGCATCGATCCCGTCGATGATCGCCTGTGTGACCCCCATGAAACCCAGTACGAAGTTCAGAAATACTGCCGCAAAGATGATGATCATGACTATCGCGGTGGATCGCATTGTGCTTTCAAACGCCAAGATCAGCATCTTGATCGAAAGCGCTCGGAACCAAGCGGCGATTCCAATGGCGCAAACCACGCCGATGGAGGCAGCTTCGGTCGGCGTGGCAAGCCCTGCGTAGATCGATCCAACGACCACGGTAAAAAGAACCAGAGGCGGCAAGAGATCTGGCAGCGCGGCCAAACGGTCCGACCAACTGGTGTGGACCTTCTCGCCCCCCCAGTTGGGACGTAGGAAGCACGCGGCAACAACGACGCCCATGAAAAACAGCGCCAAAAGCGCCCCGGGGATGACGCCCGCAAGGTAAAGTTCCGGAACCGATGTGTCCGTGAGAAGACCGTAAAGGATCAGTGCGATTGACGGCGGAATGAGGATGCCAAGGGTCCCGCCTGCGGCGAGCGTGCCGAGGAAAAGCGGTTCATTGTATTGGCGCTTCTCAATTTCGGGATAGGCGACGGTGCCCACAGTGGCTACGGTCGCAACGCTAGATCCCGAGGTGGCAGCAAAGACTGCACAGGAGCCTACATTGGCGTGCATCAACCCGCCGGGCAGCCATGACAACCACTTGGCCACGGCATTGTACATCCGTGTCGCGATCCCGGCGCGCAAGATGATCTCGCCGAGCAGAATGAACATGGGTACGGCGACAAGGATGTATTCAACACTTTGCTCCCAGATGAAATCTCCCATCATCAGAGCCCGTCGCCCGCCCATAAAGATCTCGTCGAGCGCCAACCCGAGAATGCCGAGCACCGCCGCAACCGGCACAGCGGCAGCGACCAAGGTGACGAGGATGATCAGAATGAGAACTTGCATGGTCTATCCTCCTGGAGCTGCGGCTAAACGTGGGTTTCTTCGTCGATTTCTTGGTCGAGACTTTTGACCCCAGCGATGGTTGCGATGCCCTGCCAATCGCCTTTTGCGACATAGCAAAGGCTCCGAAACGCCAGAAAAGTCAGACAGATCAGCATGAAGGCGAGCCCAGCGAACCAAAAGCTCTGGGGGATCCAAAGCGGTGTCGCAAGAGGGGTCTGAGCGGTATAGGTGTATTGCCAGCTTTCCTCCACCACGGTCAAAGCGCTGCGCGTCAGCAAAAAAATGTAGAGGGTCAAAAGACCGAGGCCGAGCAGGTCGAGTAAGGCGCGTGCCTTTGGGCTTAGCGCGACATAGGCCACATCGATGCGTATGTTGGAACGGGTGAGGACGGCATAGGCATAGGCCCAGGTGGTTGAAGCTGCGAAGATATAGCCGGTGATCTCGTCCGACCCGCGCATCGTCACGCCGAAGAGCTTGCGCGAGAGCACATCGAAAGTGACCATGAATGCCGCGCAACACATGGCGAAACCGCCAATGATCGCCGCTGCTCGGGCAGTGCTTTCCAGTCCATCTTGAATGCGACCAAGCATGGCCTTTCCCCCCATTCTCAGATGAGGCCGCGGCAATCAGGTTTCGCCGCGGCCAAGGATCAGATTATGAACCGTCTGTCGGCGCGGTAATGCCGATGATCTTGCCGATTGTGGCGTTCCACTCCGCTGCACATTCGCGGCCGCAGCGCTCTGCCCAGCGAGGCACGACGGTTTCCGCGGCGATCTGTTTTAGCAGGGCTTGGTCCGCTGCATCGGGTTCAATCGGGGTCATATTGCCTGGCTCGCCGCGCTCGCAAGGGCCTTGGGCGTTGCAATCCATTCCGGCTTGATCGAGGGTCTGCTCGAATTCCCAGATCTCGTCTTCGAAACTCTTGGCTTCGGCCAGAATGAGGGCCTGCGTTTCCTCATTCATCCTATCCCAAGTATCAAGATTGATCGCGGTGAAGGTAGCAGCAAAGCCCAGGCGCACGCGGACATTGTGGGTCACCACCTGCCACCATTTGCCATTGTAGGCAGGCATAGTGCCGGTGACGCCGCAATCCGCCACGCCTTTTTCAAGCGCGGGAACGACCTCCGCGAGAGCAAGCGTAATCGAAGAAGCGCCGAGACCTTCCACGAAATCTCCTTGGGTGCGGCTATAGGTGCGGATTTTCTTACCGGCGAGATCTGACAAGGAGACGTCAGTGATCGAGCGGTCGCCTAGATTGCACCACAGCTGCTGGGTCGGGAACGGGTAAATATTGATGATTTGCGCGTTGTATTTCTCGCGCACTTCGCGCTCGATGATCGGGCGATAGGCGTCTACCGCTTGGCGGTAAGTGTCCCAATCCTGAATGATACCGGATAGATCGATGCCCTCCAGTGCTGGGCTTGCTTGGCTGGAGTAGCTGGTCAGCGCATGGACGACATCATAGGCCCCCTTTCGCACACCCGCCATGACCTCATAGCCTTTCAGACCAAGCTCGGTATAAGGTTTGGCATTAGCTGTAATTTTGCCGCCTGAAGCTTCTGGGATCACTTCGGTCCAGAAACGCTCTTCAAAAACTTTCCAGTTTTCAAGAAAGCCCCAGGTGCCAACAACCTCGAGCCGCATTTCTTGGATGTTGCCATCGGCCATTGCGGGGGCTGCCGAGAGGCTTGTGGCTGCGCAAAGCGCGGCAGCGACGGTGTTTTTGAGTTTCATGAATTCCTCCCAATTCGATGCTTGAGTGTGGGTGTGAAACTGGATCTCTATCGAGTGCCAGAATTGAGCCATTGGCAGGGCCAGAATGGTCTCAAGCCTAGGGCTTCCAAGTTGTCCGCGTGTAGAAAGGTCGGTCCGCGAGGCCGATGAGCAGCTCTGTTCCGTCGAACATTCCCGCCAACTCGGGGATTCCGACCCGCACCGTGACGTCTGTTGTTCGGTCGATTCCCTTCGGACGGCTGAGCACCACATCCGTGAGCTGATCATAGCGATAAATGCGCTTCACACTGGCATCGAGCGGCGTCGATAGCACGCTCTCACCGCTCTTGCGGACGGGCACCCCAGCTTCATAGTCAAACGCGATCTCTAACGTGCCGCCATCCTGTTCGACCAACCAAACATGCCGCCCGGAAAGCGGTGAGACATCGCTGCCTTCAAGGCTCACCCTATGGCTGATTTTGGAGTTCACCGCGGTCTTGTACGGGCCAGCCCCCTCGCTCGGACTGTAGACACGGGCGATAAATGTTGATTTCTTGCCTGTTTCGCGGTCAAGGCCGGGGACGATCAGCGCCATCATGCGATACGCACCGCCGTTCTTGGCAGCGCCCTCTGCATCCTGGTGCAACATTCGGTCGATGAACATCATCAAAAGGTTCGCGCCCTCAAAAGATCCACCACCATAGGGGGCCGAGATGTGGCTTTCTGGCAGCCATTGCGTCAGCGCTGTGTCGTTGACTTTGAACGCCGCGAGAGTTCGGGTGTCGGCGATAGTGGAGTCGAAGGTCTCTGCATGAGATGGGCTGAGGGCAAAACAGGCCAATGCGGTCCCAATCGCCAAGGTTCGGATCTTGGTCATTAGAGTTTTCATAGGTCCTCCCTGATGTTCCGCGACGCGCGCGTCGCAAGATGCTTTTGGGAAGCTTCAATTATGGCCTGGTTTCAACGGCCAAAAATCGCTTAAAATGAAAGCCAGAATCATTTGGAGGCGACCGAAATGGCACGAAAAACCTCTGGCGCGCTATTGCCGGGGCTGGACTTGGACCCGGGCGCAGATGCGCCTCTCGCCACACAACTCTATGATTCGCTGCGGTTCCACATCTCAGAGGGCACGCTCGCTGCTGGGCTGCGGATGCCATCGACGCGTACGCTCTCTGCCGAGCTTGGCTTGTCTCGAACCACCGTGGCTTGTGCCTATGATCAGCTTAAGTCCGAAGGATATCTGACATCGGCAGAAAAATCAGGGACATTCGTGGCCGATCTTCTGCCTGAGAAACTGGCCTGGTCCACGCAGCTACACTACGCCAGACCGGAAGAGGGGCGCCAACTCGAAGCAGATTTGGCCACGCGTTTCGACGAAAACCTGCCAAAACAACGTGAAAGGACCAGTCGCGCCTTGCCATTCAACCCCGGTATTCCAGCGGTTTTCGAGTTTCCGTCTCAGACCTGGTCACGGATCATGCGACCCATTTTGGGCCAGCTTGCTCCCAACGGAATCGCCCGTTGCCCGGCGGAAGGTGCGATTGAGCTTCGCGAAGAAGTGGCGCGCTATCTTGCAAGCAACCGCGGGGTGACCTGTTCGCCAGAGCAAGTCTTGATCGTCTCGGGCACGCGCCAAGCACTGATGTTGATCATGATGGCTTTGGCCAATCCCGGCGACACTGGCTGGATCGAAGATCCCGGCTATCCCGGTGTGTCCCGGGTCTATGATCTGTTCCGCGTTAAGACCGTCCCGGTGCCGGTCGACACCCAAGGCATCGTCGTGCAGGCCGGGCTTCAGTACACACCGAAGGCGAAGTTCGCCTATGTGACGCCGGCGCGGCAAGCGCCTTTGGGGCATACGATGTCGATCCGTCGACGCATTGAGCTGCTCAACTGGGCCTATGCCTCTGACGCTTTCATCCTCGAAGACGACTATGATGGTGAGTATCGTTTCGGTGGCCATCCCGCGCCATCGCTCCAAAGTTTAGACCCCGATGGCCGCGTATTTTACTTTGGCACGTTCTCAAAAACGGTGCTGCCATCGCTGGGCATCGGCTATCTCGTTGTGCCGACACGCTATGTCGATGTGTTTCGCAATTTGCTTGACGCAGTGACGCGCCCACCGAGCCTTGCAACCCAACTTACCATGGCGGAGTTCGTGGCCAGTGGGCACTTTGAGGCCCATATCCGCAAAATGCGCACCCTCTATCTCAGCAGGCAAAATGCGCTGGATGCGGTTTTGAAAGAGGCCGTGCCCGACTTGCTCGAGACCGAAACCCTTAACGCGGGTCTGCATCTCATCGGCTATCTGCCGGACGGTTATGACGATGCGCAGGTCGCACGGCGAGCTAAGGACCTTGGTCTTCTCCCGAGACCGCTCTCAGATTACAGCCATCGCGAGAAACTACGCCCTGGCCTGTTGATAGGGTTTTCCAACATCTCGGAAGAAGCGATGCCGCGCACGGTGCGCGTTCTGCGGCGTGCGATCGAGTCTTCTACGCCGGAGATGGAACAGCAATTGGCGGGTCAATGATCGACTTGCGTTTTTGGGTCGGCCCATAAAGAGACGCAGGTTTCAAGACTTTGGCGCGAGACACACAACGACACTCTGTCTCGTCATCGCAGCTTGATTGCGCTTCGTCGCCAATTGAAGGGTCTTCGGAACTCAGACCGATCAGGAACGTGAGCTCTGGTTGACGGCGCCATGTTCGTGGCTGGTGAAGCTTCATGCAAAGGCGAAGTGCTAGAGCATGATAAGATCAGCTTGAAGCGTAGCGAGCATTTGCGAGGTAGTTTGCGCATTCCTGAGGGGTGAAGCAGTCAAGAAGTGAGCCGATCCTGCGCCATGTTGCTTCCATTGTGCGTTCGGCGGCGTCTCGGAGCCTATGTTTGAGCTTTGAGAAGACCTGTTCGATTGGGTTCAAGTCCGGGCTGTATGGCGGCAGGAATATAAGATGTGCCTCTGCTTCGCGGATCGCACGTCGGATGGCTTGCCCTTTATGGCTCCCGAGAGTGTCCATCACTAACACATCTCCGGGGCGCAGGGTTGGAACGAGCACTCGCTCGACATAGGCCCGGAAGGCGTCGCCGTTGACCGGTCCGTCGTTGACAAAGGGCGCGTCGATGCGGTCATGGCGCAGGGCCGCGATAAAGGTCGAGGTAGTTCAGTGGCCGAACGGGGCCGCGCCCGGGAGCCGTTCGCCCTTCAGCCCCCAGCCCCGGAGCGGTGCCATATTGGTCTT
>JBCDGN010000106.1:0-12494 GCA_038751255.1 Pseudomonadota bacterium | reverse complement strand
GCGTACCCGATTGTACAGCTCCACAGAATACATCTCCCGCTCTCAGCTCGTTCGCCTCGGGCCCAAGATGCGGACTTTTACTCCGCGACGGTCAGATCACCCGACCGTTTCCGCTGTCCATTTTGTCTCCGGGATTCACAGAATGCGCGCATTGAGAAATCCAATTCGGTTGAACGACGTTACTCAAACACCTGAAAACTGGTGGGTAAACACGAGGGCCGGTTGACGTTGCGGGAGGCCGACAACTCGGCTGCAATGTTAAGCTGTCGGAAACTACCTTATCGGTCGCGGTTTGTGATCAAAGGCATGTAGGTCAACGCAACCTATCACCAGAAACTTGTCCCATTCAGAGACACAGAGTTTATATATGGGGAATGAAATGGGGGACAATATTTACGATTTATTTCAATATCAATCACTTAATGGATTATTCTGGTAGCCCGTAGGGGAATCGAACCCCTCTTTCCAGGTTGAAAACCTGGCGTCCTAACCGATAGACGAACGGGCCAGCGTTATGGCGTGGGGGGCGTATTAGGCAAAGAGCACCAGCTCCGCAAGGTGTTTTTTAGGGCTCTGCGGGGGCCGCATCGTCGAGCCTGAGCTGCACTTTGGTGCGGCCGTTCCAGTGGTTCAACTCCAGTTTCCCGGCCAGATGAACCTGCTCGCCGATCAATGCCTCCAAAGCTTGACCAAAGCCGGTGTCATAGGCGCCAAATGAGATGGCCTCTTGGCGTGGGCTGGTTCCATCGTCGAAGCTGATCTTCAGATGACCGCTGCCGATTTGACGGGCGCTGTAGAGGCGCATGTGCGGGATGGCAAAGCGGGGCGCCGGAGCGTTTTGTCCGAAAGGACCGGCCTGTTCAAGCCGCGTGACAAGGTTGGGCTGCATGCCCCCGGGGAGTAGGACACCGCTGAGACGCAGTGTGTTACGATCTGGGGGCAAGGGACCTTGTGCACTCAGAAGATCCGATAGCCGTGCCATCGCCGGTTTGAGTTGGTCCTGGGACAGACTGAGGCCGGCGGCCATGCGGTGGCCACCGCCTTTGGTGATCAGTCCCTCACGGGCAAGGCGTTGAATGGCGCCACCAAGGTCCCGACCCGCAATGGAGCGGCCAGAGCCTTTGCCGTTATCGCCCTGAAATCCGATCACAACCGAGGGGCGCCCTGTGGCTTCGGTCAACCGCGCGGCCACGATGCCGACGACACCGGGGTGCCACTTTTCGCCCGCCGCCCAGACCAAGGCTCCACCGTCGTCATGCGCCTCGGCCTGTGCGAGCGCGGCGTCTCGGATAGCGGTTTCCATCTCGCGCCGCCGCGTGTTTTCCGTGTCGAGCTGCTCTGCGAGTTGCCGCGCTTCTTCTGCGTCGTCGCTTGCCAAAAGCCGTGCCCCGAGATCGGCCTGACCAATGCGTCCACCGGCATTGATGCGTGGGCCGAAGACGAAGCCCAAATGGCGCGCATCGGGTTCTCGGTCGAGCGCGGCAACATCGGCAAGGGCGACAAGCCCCGCATTTTCACGTCGCCGCATTACCTGAAGGCCCGACTGCACGAAGGCGCGGTTGGTACCGATGAGGGGGGCCACATCTGCCACCGTGGCCAGTGCCACAAGATCGAGACAAGCCATCAGATCGGGGCAAGGTGCATCGGTCTGACGCCGCCGACGGTTGACCTCGACAAGGAATAAAAACACCACACCGGCGGCGCAAAGATGGCCGAGCTCTCCGCTCTCATCGGCCCGGTTGGGATTGACCACTGCCAGGGCAGGGGGAAGCGTCTCTCCGCCCAGATGATGGTCAAGCACCAGTACATCCGCACCGACGGCAGCGGCAAGCGCCGCATGGGAAAGTGTGCCACAATCGACGCACAGGATCAGATCGTGGTGTTCGGCCAAATGCGCCATCGCTGGCGCGTTGGGTCCGTAGCCCTCATCGATGCGATCGGGCACGTAGAGGGTCGCCGATATCTCCAAGGCGCGCAAATAGCGGATCAACAGCGCGGCGGAGGCGCCGCCATCCACATCGTAGTCTGCGAATACGGCGATCCGGTCTTCGCGGGCAAGTGCGGCCGAGAAACGCTCTGCCGCTGGGCCCATATCCTTCAGCCGCAACGGATCGGGCAGCAAATCTCTGAGTTTTGGGGCCAGATAAAGGGCCGCCTCTTGCGGAGACACCTCTCGTTCTGCCAGCACCATACAAAGAGCGCGGTCAAACCCGGTGGCTTGGGCCAATGCTTCGGCGCGGCGTTCGGTGGCGGCGTCGGGGCCCTGCCAGATGCGACCGGTCAAGGAGTTGCTGACCCCAAGATAGCCCGGTCGTGAAGCTCCGCCCTCCGTCACCTCATTGCTGGGTCGGATTGCGATAGATCATCCGGCGCACAGAGCCGGTTTTGGACCGCATCAGGATTGTCTCTGCTGTCAGATAGCCGATCTCGCGTTTGATGCCTGCAACAAGCGATCCATCGGTTACACCTGTTGCCGCAAATATCACATCCTCAGTGACCAACTCGTCGCGAGAGTAGATTTTGTCAAAATCACTAATGCCCGCCTTTTCGGCACGGCCATTTTCGTCATCATTGCGGAACAGGAGCTTGCCGTAAATCTGACCGCCCATGCATCTCAGAGCCGCCGCCGCGAGCACACCTTCGGGTGCGCCGCCGGAGCCCATGTAGAGGTCGATCCCTGTGTTGGGATCGGCGCAGTGGATGACGCCTGCCACGTCCCCATCGGTGATTAGCCGGATGGCGGCGCCGGTTTCGCGTACCGCTGTAATGAGATCCTCATGACGTGGGCGTTCGAGGATGCAGACCGTAACATCTTGGGTGCTGCAGCTTTTCGCTTTTGCCAAGGCCTCGACCCGCTGCTGTGGGGTCATGTCCAAAGTGACCACATCAGTGTCGTAACCGGGACCAACGGCCAGTTTCTCCATATAGACATCGGGGGCATGCAGCATTGAGCCGCGCGGGCCCATGGCGATCACCGCCAGAGCATTGGGCATGTCTTTTGCAGTGAGTGTGGTGCCCTCCAGCGGATCGAGCGCGATGTCCACTGCGGGGCCAGTGCCTGTTCCGACCTCTTCCCCGATATAGAGCATCGGGGCTTCGTCGCGCTCGCCTTCCCCGATTACGACCACGCCGTCGATGTCGAGCATGTTCAACTGACGGCGCATCGCATCAACAGCCGCCTGGTCGGCGGCTTTTTCATCACCGCGTCCGATCAGGTTGGCAGATGCCAAAGCCGCTGCTTCGGAAACCCGTGCGAGACCGAGCGACAGCATACGGTCATTGAAATCAATCGTTTTGGACATCCGCTTGCTCCAGCCTTGTCACAGTTCTTCATACATTACCGGAAACAACTCAACGCCCCAGTCCTTAGACGGTCTCGATCCGGATCGCGACGGGTTCAGAGGCCAACACCTCGGTCCCACCAAACTCAGCCATCGCATGATCCAACGCGTCCCGAGTCGTCTTGTGCGTCACAATAAGGACCGGCGCGGTGGCTTCCGCGTGGCCATACTGACGCATCCGATCAATAGAAATGCCTGCGTCACCGAGGCAAGCCGCGATTTTTGCCAAGGCGCCGGGTTTGTCCAGAAGCTGCAGCCGCAGGTAATAGGGCGCCGGAATGGAACTTTGTGCCCGGGGCATTTCCGTCAAGCTCGCTGCCGGTTGCCCGAAGGTTGGCAACCGCAGCCCGCGCGCAATGTCGATGATGTCAGAAAGCACGGCGGATGCGGTCGGCCCTTCGCCAGCGCCCGCGCCGCGCAACACGATCGTGCCCGAAGCATCTCCATCGATTACCACCATATTCGTGGCCCCATCCAGCTGTCCCAAGGGAGAAGCCTCTGGCACAAGGCAGGGTGTCATGCGCTGTTCCAACCCCCGGCCGGTCTGACGTGCCACCCCCAAAAGTTTAATCTTGTACCCCATATCGGCGGCACGGGTGATGTCTTCGATGGTGATCTTTTCGATCCCTTCCAGTCGTACACCATCGAAATCAACTTTGGACCCGAAAGCGATGGCTGCCAGGAGTGCAAGCTTGTGGCCTGCGTCGATGCCCCCGACATCGAGCGTTGGGTCGGCCTCAAGGTAGCCAAGATCGCTGGCTTCTTGAAACACCTGATCATAGCTCAACCCCGCATCCTGCATCCGCGTCAGGATGTAGTTGCAGGTGCCGTTCATCACGCCCAAGACTCGCGTGATTTCATTGCCCGCAAGGCCTTCGGTCAACGCTTTGATACAGGGGATCCCACCCGCAACGCCTGCTTCGAAGCGCAGAAGTTGACCTCCGGCCTCGGCCATTTCGGCGAGGTGCTGCCCATAGAGTGCGAGCAAGGCCTTGTTTGCGGTGACCACATCTTTGCCGCTCTCCAGCGCTGCTTCGGTCGCGGTTTTCACCACACCGTCACTACCGCCTACAAGCTCCACGAAAACATCGACATCCTCGCGCTTTGCAAGCGTTTCTGGGGATGCCTCCCAGGCGTAGTCAGAGATGTCATAGCCCCGATTTTTTTCGCGCGACTTGGCAGACACTGCGACGATATCGATGGGTCTGCCCGCACGGGCGGTGAGCAGGTCGCGATGATTTTGAAGAATTTTGACCACACCGCTGCCGACAGTGCCTAATCCTGCGATACCGAGGCGCAAAGGGGACTTGGTCATGCGAGGGCTCCATCGGCGAAAGATCAACAGCGGCGTCGATAGCCCGAAGCTTTGCGGGCTGCAACGCCGTCTCTTACTCTGATCTGGTCCGAAGGGCGTCGGCTTGCTCTCTCAGCTCGCGGCTTCGCTCGGTGAGTGCAGATGAGGGCTCTGGAGAGCTGGACAGGTCTTGATCGCGCAAATCCGCGGCGCGTTGGCGGAGCTCTTCGGCGTCAGCTTGGCGATCGTCAGGCTGGTCTTCCGTCTCGAAAAGGGTCGCCGTCTGAGCGCCCAACGCCTCGGCTTCGTCCATCAGTGCGAACGCCTCTTCTTCGGCAAGGCGAGAGGCCTCCGCGTCCGCGGCCGTTGGAAATCCACTATCGAGAGGTTCGAGCGCCGGGGCAGTCATGCCTTGCTCTGTTCGCTCGAAGGGGTTCTCGGGAAAGCCTTCGGGGGTGCAGGCCGCGAGCATGGCGCAGGTCGCCGCAATTGCGACAACACGTTTGGGTGCTGTGAGCCCTGCAAGCGATCTCCATTGAGTCATGGCTCAGCCCTATGTCGAGGAGAGCCGCCTGGCCAGCAAAATGTATTTGGTGTGTTTTTTTCCGCGTTTCAGCGCGCCAAAGAGCAGGCGCGCCTTAGATTACAGCGAGCCTTTAGGTGCGACGTTTCGTAGAGCGGAAAACGAGCGTCGAGACACCGGCGAGCAGCAACCACCCGGCTGCAGGCAGCGGTACAGGAGGTGGTGGCGTATTTCCAATGGTGATGTCCGATCTCGGGCCATCATAGACCGCAAATGGCGCGCCATTCGCCAACCGCAGGAGCGGTGTTCCACCGCCTGAGATTTGGCTGGCGGCACCATAGCTGAAATTGGTTACTCCAGCGGTGATGGTGGTATCATCAATTTGAGCCCCGGTCGCAGAGTTTGACCCATTATCAGCGGAGGTCGTACTGAGGACCAAACTGCTGCCCAGTTTGACCAACAGATCGTTCAACCTCGGAACGGTCTGTGCGACGACGGACGCTGGATCGCCAATCAGCAACAAAGTACCACCATTGCTCTCATAGGTGCTGAGCGCCGATGCTTCGGCGACGGAAATGATCCGGTCTAAATTGATGAGTGCAACAAGATCATATGAGGAAAGTGTTGCTGCGGTGATCGGGCCAGAGAAAAAGCTCGCACTTACGCCGGTGAGCGAGTTGTAAAAATTCACCGTTTCGGTGGCTGCCCCAAAAACAGTTTCATCAAAGACACCCACCGATGTGCCTGAACCAAGAATATTCTCAAAAAAGTTTTGGTTGCTTGTCACCGCAGCATTCGGGGGATCGTTTGTCAGAGAAAAGTTTGGCGTCCCGTCGCCCATGACGAACGATGCGGAATAAGCTGGCGCGGTGACAAAAAGGGCCGTGGCCACTGCCAGAGCGCGTTTGATGGTGCAGAGATACTGCATGGCAACCTCCTTTGGTCTCTGCAACAAGGATGCCAGCGGTTTACGCAAAGTAAATTTAAGCGGTAAAACATTAACGGATGCGCTTTGGTTTAAACGCTAAACTCACAGTAAAAGGTGAAACAGGCGATCTCACGGTTGGTCAATGACCGACCCATGTGGCAGCGATTCTCAATGCGCGGGCTTGATAAAGGTACCATTCCGCAGCTGACGCATCGCGGTCATCAGTTCTTCCTGAGTGTTCATCACAATTGGGCCGTGCCAAGCCACAGGCTCTTCGATCGGTGCGCCTGAGATCAGCAAAAACCGAATGCCTTCGGGACCGGCCTGGACCGTAATCTCATCGCCCGTGCCAAAACGGATGAGGGTTCTGTTGCCCGACAAATCGCGGATATTGACTTCTTCACCCGCGACTTCTTTTTCAAGCAACACACCTTGCGGCTGACTGGCATCTGCAAAGGTGCCACTTCCGCTGAAAACATAAGCGAAGGCTCGGCGGTATGTGTCCACTCTGAAACTGCGTTTGAGGCCCGCAGGTACAAAAATATCCAGATATTGCGGATCTGCGGCGATGCCATCCACCGGACCGGTTTTGCCCCAGAAGGATCCTATGATCACTTTCACCCGCGTCCCGTCATCATCGATGATCTCGGGGATGTCCGCGCCTTTGACATCTTGGTATCGCGGCGCCGTCATCTTTAGTGATCCCGGCAGATTGGCCCAAAGTTGAAATCCATGCATCTTCCCTGCGGCATCGCCGTGGGGCATTTCCTGATGAAGGATCCCAGAGCCCGCGGTCATCCATTGCACGTCACCCGCACCAAGGCTGCCATGATTGCCAAGACTATCTCCATGATCCACGCTGCCTGTCAGCACATAGGTGATTGTCTCGATCCCGCGATGCGGGTGCCAGGGGAAGCCGGCGGCGTAATCCTCCGGTCGATCATTTCGGAAATCGTCAAATAGCAAGAACGGGTCGAGTTCGCTTGGATCGCCGAACCCAAAGGCGCGATGAAGTTTCACACCGGCTCCTTCCAAGGTTGGTTGGGATTGGCGACGATCGGCGACGGGTCTTAGCGACATGAGGGATCCTCCGTGTTGCAGAGCTAAACCATCCCGTCGGAGGCACAAGTTCGGTCGCTGTTCTTGGACGCGCAAGACCTGTGCGGGCCGTTCTTGGCTCGCCATCCTGCGCGTGCCGGGCTAAGGCAGGCACATGTCCAATGACGCGCCCGACCACGCTGCCAGTTCCCAAGACATTCTGGCATTGATCACCCCATCGCCGCTTCGACGGGGGATCGCAGTTTTCTTTCTGGCCGTGCTCGCCGGATTTTTGGTCCTGTTGTCCTTCCGCACCTTGGGCGGCCCGGTCTTGTCGCTTTTCTTTCTTCTGAGCATGGCGGGGCTTGCGGCCTGGATGGCGGCGCGGCTGTGGCAGGCGACCTCTGTGCGGTTGGAACTGACCGCGGAGCAACTGCAAAGCAGTACTGGGGAGGTGCTCTGCCGCCTCGACGAGATCAAATCGATTGATCGCGGGGTTTTTGCCTTCAAACCGGCAAATGGCTTTGTGCTGCGCCTGAAGCAAGGGGGGCGACCCAGGCATTGGTCACCCGGTCTTTGGTGGCGCATGGGGCGGCACGTGGGCGTGGGTGGGGTGACCTCTTCCATGGAAGGTCGCCATATGGGAGAACTGATTGCGAAAAATATCGCCGATCGAGGGGCGTAGACGACAAGTTAACGGTCGCTTCGATACGATATTCGTCGTAGCCTTGCCCCATCAAGAGGCTGGTTCGCACTCGGGGAGGACGACGATGAACATCCAGGAAACAGCAATCGTCAATGAGCCGACATTCCGCGAGTCTGTAGACCTTATGTTCAACCGCGCTGTGGCGCTGATGGACCTGCCTCCGGGCATGGAAGAGAAAATTCGTGTCTGCAACGCCACCTATACGGTGCGTTTCGGAGTTCGGCTTCGGGGGCAGATCAAAACCTTCACCGGCTATCGTTCGGTTCATTCCGACCATATGGAGCCGGTCAAAGGTGGCATTCGCTATGCCATGGGTGTGAATCAGGACGAAGTTGAAGCGCTTGCCGCGTTGATGACTTTCAAGTGCGCTTTGGTTGAGGCGCCCTTTGGTGGCTCGAAGGGAGGCCTCAGGATCGATCCTCGCGAATATGATGAGTATGAGCTTGAGTTGATCACCCGACGGTTCGCTTATGAGCTCGTCAAACGGGATCTCATCAACCCCGCCCAAAACGTGCCCGCACCTGATATGGGCACGGGCGAGCGGGAAATGGCCTGGATGGCGGATCAATACGCGCGGATGAATACGATCGACATCAATTCGCGTGCTTGCGTGACCGGCAAACCTCTGAATGCCGGTGGGATCATGGGCCGGGTCGAGGCGACAGGACGGGGCGTGCAATACGCGCTGCGCGAATTTTTCCGCCACCCCGATGATGCTGCAAAAGCAGGTCTCCAAGGTTCGCTTGAGGGTAAAAAGATCATCGTCCAGGGCCTCGGAAATGTGGGCTACCATGCGGCGAAGTTTCTCCAAGAAGAAGACGGCGCCCTGATCATCGGCGTCCTAGAACGCGATGGCGGGATTTTCAAAGAAGACGGGCTGGATATCGATGGTCTGCGCGAGTGGATCGGACGCCATGGTGGTATCTCGGGCTGTCCTGAAGGCACCCATGTTGAAGAGAGCGCAGCACTGCTAGAAGCGCCTTGCGATATCTTGATCCCCGCGGCGCTGGAAGGCGTCATCAATCTCGGCAACGCGGAGCGGATCCAAGCAAAGCTGATCATCGAGGCCGCGAACGGGCCAATCACCTATGGTGCCGATGAGGTGCTGCGTGAAAAGGGCGTTGTGATCATTCCAGATATGTACGCCAATGCGGGTGGTGTGACCGTCAGCTATTTCGAGTGGGTGAAAAACCTCTCACACATCCGGTTTGGACGGATGCAGCGGCGCCAGGAAGAGGCCCGGCATCAGTTGGTCGTCGATGAAATGGAACGCTTGGTCCAAGTCAACAACACCGGTCTGACGCTTTCGCCTGGTTTCAAAGAAAAATATCTCCGCGGCGCGGATGAATTGGAACTCGTGCGCTCTGGCTTAGACGACACCATGCGGATTGCCTACCAGTCCATGCGTGAAGTTTGGCATGAGCGCGAAGACGTTCAGGATTTGCGTGTGGCCGCTTATTTGGTCGCCATTGACCGCGTGTCAAAAAGCTATCGCGCAAAAGGGCTCTGATCGCGAGTTGTTCTGGACAGGCGGGCTCTGGCGGCCAATATCGGTGGCATGAGCCTACCTGAAGGATTCCTCGACGAATTGCGCTCCCGTGTGTCCCTCGCCGATGTGGCGGGGCGCAAAGTGTCCTGGGACAAGCGGAAAACCAATCCCGCAAAGGGCGATTTCTGGGCGCCCTGTCCATTTCACCAAGAAAAAACCGCCAGTTTCCATGTGGATGACAAGAAGGGGTATTACTACTGCTTCGGGTGTCAGGCCAAAGGGGATGCGATTAACTTCGTTCGGGAAACCGAAAATATGGGCTTTATGGAGGCCGTTGAGACGCTGGCCCAATCTGCCGGGCTAGAGATGCCGGCTCGAGATCCGGCGGCGCAAGCGCGTGCGACGCAGACCGCAGAGCTTTCGGAAGTGATGGAGATGGCCGTTCGCTACTATCGGCGAGGGTTGCAGTCTTCCAAAGGCGCATCTGCGAGGGACTATCTGGAGATGCGCCGCGGCTTAGGCCCTGATGCCTGGGACCGATGGGACATGGGTTTCGCGCCCGAGGGCTGGCAAGGGCTCTGGGACGCCCTGCGTGGCCAAGACGTCTCAGAAAAACAGATCTTTTCCGCGGGTCTGGCCAAACCTTCAGACAAGGGGCGTGAGCCCTATGATGTGTTCCGAAACCGTATCATGTTTCCCATTCGCGATGCGCGCGGGCGCACGATTGCCTTTGGCGGGCGCGCAATGTCCGCAGACGACCCGGCAAAATATCTAAATTCTCCTGAAACCAACCTCTTCGACAAAAGCCGGACGCTTTTTAATCATGGTCCGGCGCGCGCTGCAGCGGGCAAGGGCGAACCTTTGGTGGTTGCCGAAGGCTATATGGATGTGATCGCGCTTTCCGAGGCGGGTTTTCCCGCGGTGGTCGCGCCGCTCGGCACGGCAATCACCGATCACCAGTTGGCCATGCTCTGGCGCCTCTCGCCGGAACCGGTGGTCGCCTTGGACGGTGATAAGGCAGGTCTCCGCGCCGCCATGCGCTTGATAGATCTTGCCATGCCACGGTTAGAAGCCGGGAAATCATTAAGGTTTTGCCTTTTGCCGGAAAACCAAGACCCTGACGATCTGTTGCGGGAACAGGGCCGAGATGTAATGGCGCAGCTCTTGCAAGACGCCCGACCGCTTTCAGCGATGCTCTGGGATAGAGAGACCGAAAATCAAGATCTTGATAGTCCTGAACGGCGCGCCTCTTTCGACCGGCGGTTGCGAACGCTGCTTGCAGAGATCAAGGATCCCGATGTGCGCACCCATTACGGGGCAGAGTTTAAGCGCTTGCGGCGCGGGCTATTCGATGATGTGCCGCAACGCGCTTTAAAAGGACCTCGTTTCGCGCGTCCAGCGCCGCTCACCGGGCAGACGCGTCATTCCCTTTTGGCCAAGCAGGATGCTGGCGCGACCCTGCGTGAGGCGGTGATCCTAACAGTTTTGGTGCGGCATCCCGACCTGCTTACGGAGTTTGCCGGACCTTTAGAGCGCATGCGACCCAAAGCCCCCGATCATCAGACCCTGCAAGCACATTTGCTGAGCTGGTCTCCGACGCATGAGAGTGACTTTTCTGCCTTTTCGGAGAGTTTGCCGAGGGAGTGCCTTGAAAGGGTGGCTTCTCCGACACATGTGCAGTTGGTTGCAGACTTGCATATCGGCGGAGACGTCGATCGCGCGCGTGCCGCACTGACCGAAGAGTTTAAAAAACTGGAAGGTGAGCAAGGCTTGCTGGACGAAATCGCAGAAGCTTCAGCCAATCCCGATCCTGCCCATGGGGACAATATCAAATGGCGTATTGGTCAAGCCGTTCAGGCACGTAACCAAGCCCAGCGCGCAATGGCAGAGGACAAGACCGAGTATGTCACCGGGCCGAATGGGGCTCAGCTAAATAAAGAAGAACGAGATGCGTTGCGCAGTTTGCTCAGTGAGATCTCAAAACAAGATCGCAACTGATGTGGGAATTGCCATTTGGCTAATAATTCGTCAGTCATAAGCGCTAAAATCAGGAAACGAATCGCGATTCGGAGTTGATTCGCGCTAGTTGTGTTCGAGCTACGCCCCCAAAAGGAGCAATAAATGGCCGCCAAGGATACCGACGATCGTAAACAGACCGACGCCGAAGCAGAGCCAATGCTCGATATGAGCCAAGCCGCGGTCAAAAAAATGATCGCGGAGGCGCGCGAGCGGGGCTACATCACCTATGATCAGCTCAACCAGGTGTTGCCACCTGATCAGGTCTCGTCTGAACAAATCGAAGATGTGATGTCGATGCTCTCAGAGATGGGCATCAACATTATTGAAGAGGAAGATCAGGAAGACGCCGAAGCTCAGGGCTCCACGGCAGTTGTCACGACCTCGTCCAGCACCGCTGTCGCTACCACGGCAGGTGATACTGAAAAACTGGATCGGACCGATGACCCGGTACGCATGTATCTGCGCGAAATGGGCTCGGTGGAGCTTTTGTCGCGCGAAGGCGAAATTGCCATTGCCAAGCGGATAGAAGCGGGCCGCAACACGATGATTGCAGGGCTTTGCGAAAGCCCCCTGACATTCCAAGCGATCACCATCTGGCGCGACGAACTTCTGTCTGAGGACATCCTGCTGCGCGATGTGATTGATCTTGAGACCACTTTTGGCCGTTCGATGGAAGAAGACGGTGAAGAGGATCAAGAACCGGTTGTTGAGCCTGTGGCTGAGGCCGCGCCAGCGCCTGTGAAAGAAGAGGAAGAAGAGCTCGACGCCGATGGCAACCCCATCAAGCGCGATGAAGAAGACGACGAGGATGACGCCGCAAACATGTCGCTCGCGGCGATGGAGGTCACGCTCAAGCCACGCGTCTTGGAAATCCTAGATCGGATCGCCGACGATTATGCGTTGCTCTCGGATATGCAGGACCAGCGTATCTCGGCGACGCTGAACGAAGACGAAAGCTTTACCGATACCGACGAAACCACCTATCAGAAGCTTCGCTCCGAGATTGTGGAACTGGTCAATGAGCTGCATCTCCACAACAACCGGATTGAAGCACTGATCGACCAGCTTTACGGGATCAATCGGCGTGTCATGTCGATCGACTCGAATATGGTCAAGCTCGCCGATCAGGCGCGCATCAACCGGCGTGATTTTGTTG
>JBCDGN010000105.1:0-12596 GCA_038751255.1 Pseudomonadota bacterium | reverse complement strand
GATGCGGGCCGCTACCGCGCGGACACGAGACACCCTTTGGCGAACAGTCGGCGCCGTTCTCGATCGCTTCACACCCCAGGAATGCGCAAACGACTTCGAAAACGCAGGTTACGCTTCCGTGAAACCCTGAAACGCTCTAGGACTCCAGATTTTTTTCTACGAGAAGTGCGGGCAGTAGACGTGTTTTTGCCAACAAGGATTTGCTTTGGCGCCGCTTCCACTAGTCACCCAGGACGACGATATCGGGAAATTCATAGCGTTCCGCGGCCACGTCAATCTGCCAGGTATCACCACTTTTCGTCGCTGTGATCGGCTCTGTGCTGTCGGTGCTGAAGGTCCCTTTTTGATAGTAAAGGATTCGGACGCTCTCGTCGGTCTTTTGCACGAAGAGCGAGGCCTCTTGGAACTCTGGGCTGCGCAAAACCTTGAAGGGGCAGGTGAGTTCCAGGGGAGCATCGTCTATTGAACAGAAGAGATCACCGCGCGCATCCCAGTCTCGGGGACCAAAATCATTCGGTTGGCGCGCAAAGGACGGATCGGGTTTGCCGGTGATGCCGATTTTCAGTGTGAAGTCGGCGGTTTCTTCGCGGCGCGCGGCGGCGCGCATCAGGTAGACCCGGATTTTCCAGGTCCCATCGAGGTCGAGCCGTATCTCGCCTGTCGGGCCAGATATAGAACCGATGAAAACGGCTTCGTCTGCTGCATCTGGCGGGATCACGTTCATATAGAGTTGGGTATTGGGGCTGTTGATGTCGGCCGTCAGCAACTGGCCTGCGCGTGCGTCGAGTGTGTAATCGATGGTGCCATAGCCAGTGATTTGGTTGCTCACCTCTGCGCCGGATGTTCCGGGTGCAAAGGAAACCGGGATGGTTTGCTGGTCACTCTGGGCCAGCAACGGTCCAGAGAGGAGGAGCGCAGCAAACAGGATTGCGCCTAAACCGCGCGCACAGCGCGCAAATTGCCTTTGGAATCGAAGCTGCATTCGAAACGCTCCAAGCTGCCGATGGCTTGTCCGAAGGCGACATAGCCGAGTGAGGTTCTTTCAGGGGAGGAAACCGAGAGGGCATCAGATCTGACGGCGAATTGATTGGAGGCGGCGGCGCGGCAAGCGGCGGACATGTTAAGCTGCGGCGTGGTACTGGCGGCGCTATCGCCAGCCTCTGCGGAGGTCTCGCTCGCGTCAGCAGGTGGCGGGCTGTAAGGCACAATCTCAACGGGTACACCTGAGCCTGTGCTTGGCCCGGGCGCCTCGCAGGCGGCCAGCATCCCAATAAGGACAAGTCCCATACCCCAGTCACGCATCATACTCTGCCCTTTTTTGTTCTATCACTGCGACTCACTTTTTAGCAGATGCCACCCGAGCGAGACAGATTGCGTGGGTGGGTCTCGGTTTGATCGTCCTCCCGCCTTGCTTGATCGGGAAATCAGCCAGGACTGTGGCATTTGACAGCTGAGTTGCCTAGGGAAGTGTCGCGAATCTTTCTCGTATAGAGCGTTCTGAGGCCCGGTCAGACCGTGCTATATGCTTTTCGCTCTATCCGAACTCGCCGATGCTTTGAGCGGGAACGTGACATATCTCGCCCCCTCAAAGTCAATAGCATTCAAGGGGGTTGGCGGATGTGAATATCTTTTACATCGTAATCTCAATGACTTCGCTGCGAGCCAAGCTTGCGAAAACTGAACTGGATAGTTTATATTTCTGTCGACTAAGATATTTTCTGGAGTTTCCAAAACGTGAACAAACATGTCGCGAACCTGAGGAAAGGTCGCAAATACGACCAAGTGGTGGCGGGCGCCCGCGAGGTCTTTATGCGGGAGGGGTTCGAAGGAGCCAGCGTCGATGAGATCGCCAAGACAGCCGGGGTCTCGAAAGCGACGCTTTATAGCTATTTTGCTGACAAGAAGCTCCTTTTTTTGGAGGTCGCAAAAGCGGAGTGTCTTGAGCAGTCAGAGGCAGCGCTGGTACGCGCAAAGTCGGGCGTGCCGATCCGCGCTATGCTGACAGATATCGCGCAAAAAATGACATGTTTCTTTCTCTCCGATCTGGGCCAACGGGTCTTTCGCATCTGCGTCGCCGAGGCGGACCGGTTTCCAGAATTGGGCAGGACCTTCTACAAGTCGGGGCCAGAGCTTGCTCGGCGGCGCTTGACCGAGGTGATTTCGGACGCCGCAGAACGCGGTGAGTTGGCGGTGGAGGACCACCAGCTTGCCGCCGATCAATTCTGCGAGCTTTGCAAGGCCGATCTTTTCCCGCGGCTGATGTTCAATGTGGTCGATGGTTTCACGGAGGCCGAGGTCGAGCGCGTGATTGAAGGCGCGGTCGATATGTTCATGGCGCGCTACGGCGCCTCCCCACAGCGCGCTGAAGCCCAATAAATAGGAACAGCTGAGCACCGGCTCGGCGCGGTTTCCCTTGCGTGAGCATCGATGTTTCGCAAACATCTCTGCCATGGGTGAGATCACATCTCTCTTTGCGCGCCGGATGGTAGCGGCTGGGCGCGACGGCGTTGATGCCGCCGCGCTGCTGAGCTCCATCGGTCTTGATCCTGACGGTCCTTGGGATCCAAAGGTTATGATCACCGAAGCGGCATACTACGATATGCTAGAGCGGATGGCGGCAGTCTCAGATGTGACTGATCTTCCCTTGCGGGTTGGAGCATCCATGCGCTGCGACGAATATGGGGCCTTAGGTCTTGCCTGGAAAGCCGCCCCTGATCTCTTGGGGTCGTATTCCCGCGTGGTGCGCTATGCGCGTCTTTGGACCAGTGTCGTTCAGTATGATCTGCGGGACACCGACCGGGGCATGCTTTTCATAGAATATCGGGACGGCGCGCGGCGGCTTGGTATGCGCTTGTCAATCGAGGCCGACATGGCCAGTGGCGTGGCAATCAGCAATCAAGTCGCGCCCGAACCGTTTTCCCCACTCGAGGTCTATTTTCAACATCCCGGTCCGAAGAACACGCAGCATCATATCGATTACTTCGGTTGCCCAGTGCGGTTTGGCGCCGACATCGACGGCATGCTATTGTCTAAGGAGTCCCTGTCTCGGCCGAATATCCTCGGTGATCTGGGGATCACCCATTTCCTGATCTCACATCTCGATGCAGAGCTGTCCGAGATCAAAGAAGACGCCTCGCTTGAGGCCAAGACCAAAGACGCGATTGCACGGGCGCTTAGCGAAGGTTTGCCAAAGATGGCCGACATCGCGCGCGGCCTTGGTTTAAGTGCCCGTTCCTTTCATCGCAGGCTCGCCGAACATGGGCTTAGTTTTCAAACCATCACCGAAGAGACCCGCCGCGAATTGGCCGAGGGGTTATTGCGCGACGACAGTTATTCTCTTGCGGAGATCGCGTTCCTGACTGGGTTCTCTGAGCAGAGCGCTTTCACCCGGGCTTTCAAGCGTTGGGTGGGGCTTACCCCGGCGAGCTATCGCAAGGAACGCTCTGGCGCCTGACCCCCTGTTGGCGATCTCGGTCAAAACCCTGTCCGCCACGGTCAATACCTGCCTGCGCTCCACGCCTATCCCTTGGCCATCAACTCAAGCCAAGGAGACTTACAATGCAAATCGATCCTATCCTCGTCATCGGCGCAACCGGCAAAACTGGGGCACGCGTCGCAGAGCGTCTTGAAGCCAAGGGCCAGGCCGTGCGGCGCGGCACCCGAAACGCACCACGGCCCTTCGATTGGGAAAAGCCTGAAACCTGGGCCCCGGTCCTTGAGGGTGTTTCAAAAGCCTATGTCACCTATTTCCCGGACCTAGCTTTTCCCGGGGCTGTCGAGAAAGTGGCCGCGTTCGGCGATGTCGCAAAATCGCAGGGGCTCGACCACATTGTGCTGCTGTCTGGACGCGGGGAACATCACGCGCGCCTTGGGGAAGAGGCTGTCCGAAACTCCGGTCTCGACTTCACCCTGGTGCGTTCGGCCTGGTTCGCGCAAAACTTCTCCGAAGGTTACTTACGCGATCCTATCTTGGCGGGCGTTCTGCCGATGCCAGGCGGTGCGGTGCAAGAGCCAATCATCGACATCGACGATATTGCCGATGTTGTGGTGGCTGCGCTGACGGAAGAGGGTCATAAGGGTCAGCTCTATGAGGTGACCGGCCCGCGCTTGCTGAGTTTCGCCGAGATGGCACAGACTTTGTCGCAGGCCATCGGACGTCCGATTCAGCATGTTCCGATTAGCTTTGAAGACTTTCACGCCAATGTCGCAGCAGCCGGTGGTGACTTTGTCGCCGACGTGTTCACAGCCATCGCGCGGGAAACCCTTGATGGACGAAACGCTCATGTCTCGGACGGTGTGATGCGCGCGTTGGGCCGCCCGCCACACGACTTTGCCGATTACGCCGCACGCGCTGCGAAATCCGGTGCTTGGGCCGCAGCTGCCTGAACTCGTAAACGGGGGAGGCCCAGAGCCTCTCCCTTGACACAATCACGAAAAACGGGGGATTTTCCCATGACCATCTGGTTTTACAGTCTCACTCATGTCGCGATCCTGGCCTATGCGCTGGTGGGCGGTGTATTTCTGGCCTTCTCTGACTTCATTATGCGCTCTCTATCGATCACGAGTGGAAATGGCGGTGTGGAAGCGATGCAAGCCATAAACCGAGAGGTGTTCCGTTGGGTCTTCATGACACTATTCCTCGGCTTGGCGGCTCTGTCGCTTGTGATCGGCGGCTACGCGGTCTTCGCCTTATCGGGTCCAGCGGCGACACTCGTTCTGCTTGCGGCTTTGGTCTACTTGGTGGGCTGTTTTGGCGTCACGGTCTTTTTCAATGTGCCGATGAATGAGGCTTTGGCAGGGATGGAGACCTCCTCCACGGCCACGAAAACCTATTGGGTGGAGACCTATCTGCCGCGCTGGACCTATTGGAACACAGTCCGGACCCTGGCCTGTGTGCTCTCTGCAGCGTTGCTGCTCCTTGGTCTGGTCTCTGTCAGCCAGTCTCCCACACAGCCGCTTTAGCAACGACCCGAACACATACAAGGCGGTCCTAAACAAGGACCGCCCAAAGCTGTTTCCAATGAAAACTTAGGTGTTTCCAAAACCCTTGATGCCGGAATCCCGAAAAAACCATTGCGTCGCATCACTCAAATCTGGCCCAGCTTCAGGCATTTCCGATCATCTGTGATCTCTTCCGGCCCCGCTTTCGGAACTTTTCTGCGTACTCGCAATTTCGGCAGGGTGAATGCTTCCTCATTCTAGCGGGCGAAACTGATCAGGCGTGACATGCGGGTAAAACCCATATGCAGTTTGTCGACCGCAGGCACTTTACACCAAGGTGCTTTCTTGGTGTCGGTGGCCGACTGGACGCGTCCGTAGGCTTCGCTTTGTTACCGCCAGCGCGCTAAGCCTGGACCGTTTGTTTTGGAGAAACGGGTCGCTTGAAACGAGATGGAAGAATCTTCTCTAGAGCGACTGAAAGCTCTCGACCAATCGGTGTTAAACCACTGTCTCTTCTGTGCGTGCCGGGGCGGACGTCCATGAGTGCGGCGCCGGCGGAATGACGCTGCCGAAGCTCTTCTTTGTCAACCTGCTGCCTTGCACGTGCGCTGTGTATCCCTGCCGAGCCTCAGGTCTATTGTGCTGGGCCCAGCCCAACGCCAGCTAAGACGGGAAAGGAGCAGCACCATGTTCGACGTCCCAGAAATCCGTACACACGACATGCCCAGCGAGATGCGCCTTTTGTTAGAGACCTATCCGCGCGAGGCGTGGGAGGCGCATCCTGGGTTTAAGGAAAAGACCCGCCGTTGGTTGGGCGCACACCAGATGTTTCGGCGCCTTGCCGGTCAAGTGCGAGCAGATGCTGAAAACTATCTCAATCAAGAAATCGAAACCAAAGCTTACTCGACACGATTGTCGTCGCTCGGCGGCGTGCTTGTGGGAAACCTCCACGGACATCACGGCTGGGAAGATCAGAGCTATTTCCCCGAACTCTCGGCCGCAGATCCCCGTTTCGATGCGGGCCTAGAGCTGCTTGAGAAAGACCATGCCGATCTCGACCAAGTCTTGGAAAGCTTCGTCTCAACCGCCAATCGCGCGATTAAGCTGCTCCAAGTGAATGAGGCGCAAGCCCGCGATGAGGTGGGACAGTTGCAAGAGACAACTGAGGTCATTGAGGCCTTCCTCAAGCGGCATCTGAGTGATGAGGAAGAACTTGCTGTGCCTATCATCCTACATCATCGTCTGAGAGGATAAGGAGAACTCTATGGCCCGCGGCCCCAGCGACAGCTCGGTTCAAGAAGATCAGACCAACGCCGCGTCACGTCGGGCGCAAGGTGAATTTGTGCGCGGCGTCAGCGGGTTTCGGCACAGTATCGGCGACCCGAATTTTCCGCCCGAACCCGGGCGCTATCACCTCTATGTCGCGCTGAATTGCCCTTGGTGTCATCGGGTGACAATGGCGCGGAGCGTTTTGGGGCTGCAAGAGAGTATCTCCATGGATGTGGCGTTTCCCAATCGCACCGGGGACGATGATCCGGCTGGCCCCAATCTTTGGGAGTTTACGCCCACACGGATCGCACGACTGACGGGCGCGCCCTTGCCCGAATGCACGACCGAGACCGCCACCGGGCAGGGGTTGCGCCTGGCCAAAGAGATCTACCGAAAGGAAGGCTCTGAAGAGCAATCCCTGCCGATCCTTTTTGACAAGACATCGCAGCGGATTGTCAGCAACGAGAGCGCAGAGATCTTGGGCATGTTCGACCGTCATTCAAAAGCGCTTGGGAGCCGCTTGCCGGATGATATGCGCCCCGTCTTGATCCCGAAGGATGAAACTCTCCGCGCAGAGATCGCTGCGCTGAACGAGCAGATCTATGTCACGATCAATAATGGGGCCTACAAAGCTGGATTTTCTACAGATCAAGCGGTTTATCGGGCGGCCTATAACGCCTATTTTGAGACCTTAAATCGTCTGGAAGAACGGCTTTCTGACGGTCGTCCCTTCTTGACAGGGGATGCGTTCACCGAGGCGGATTTGCGACTTTTCCCAACGCTTTACCGTCATGATCCGGTTTACTACTTGCGGATGAAGCTCAATGGGGCGCGGATCCTGGACTATCCGCAACTCTGGCGCTGGCTCTGCCGTGTGCATGACCTAGAGGGTGTGGCAGAGGCTGGATCGCTGGTCCATTGTCGCCAGGGGTATTTCGGGCGAAGCTGGAATGGCGTTATTCCTGAGGGGCCAATGCGCCCTATGCCCTATCCAGAGGCCTACGGCTTTCCGGATTTGGCAGGGGACTAGGTGGGCCAAGCGCGGACTTTCACGCGCTTCTCCCAGTTGTTAGCCACGCGGGGTCACACCTGGTAGCACGCACAGCATCTCAAACAGGATATTGGCCGCCAGGTTCGCTGTTGCACCGCTGTGATCATAGGGCGGTGAAACCTCGACCAGATCACAACCCACCAGGTTCAATCCTGCAAGGCCACGCACCAACTCAATGCCCTGGTGCGACGTCAGTCCACCCGGTTCCGTGGTACCGGTCCCGGGCGCGTAGGCGGGGTCGAAACTGTCGATGTCAAAGCTCAGATAGACCGGACCATCGCCCATCTGTGCGCGTATCTCTTCCATCAAGGGCGCGAGCGATTTGTACCAAATCTCTTCAGCTTGAACCACTCGCCAACCCTGTTCTCTTGGCCAATCGAAATCATCTGCGGCATAGCCTGTCGCGCGCAACCCGATCTGGCAGACCCGCGCCGGGTCCAGCAAGCCGTCGTCATGGGCCCGGCGAAACGGCGTGCCGTGGGCGATTTTTTCGCCAAACATGTGGTCGTTGATATCGGCATGAGCGTCCACATGGACAAGCCCAACAGGCCCGTGTTTCTTCGCCATCGCCCGAAGAATTGGATAGGTGAGGGTGTGGTCCCCGCCAAGCGCGAGCGGAATCGCATTGTGGCCGAGAATATCGTCAAACGCCTCTTCAATGATCCGCACCGACTGTTTGAGATCGAAGGTGTCGATGGCGACATCTCCAATGTCTGCGACCTGCAATGTGTCGAAAGGTGAGACCCGAGTGTACATGTTATAGGGCCGGATCATCACGCTCTCGGCGCGAATCTGGCGCGGCCCGAACCGCGTACCGGACCGGTGAGAGGTGCCGATATCCATCGGAATGCCGACAAAGCAGGCGTCGAGACCTATGGCGGTGTCTTGAAAGGGCAGGCGCATCATGGTTGGCAGCCCGCCGAAACGTGGCATCTCGTTTCCCCCGAGGGGTTGGTTCAGGCTCATCTGGGCGTCCTATATTTTGGTTTCGAAACCTGGGTCAGCGTTTCATGCTTTGTGCAGTAAAACGTTAGGTCTTTTCCAGTCGTGCTGACCCAGGTTTCGGTCATTGGACAGCGGCTTACGAAAGTGGAAAGCCCATCGCCTCTACCAGTCTCAGCCAAGGTCTGCGCCAGCCGCCCTTTTCATCAGCGGTGTCGAGCGCATAGAGCGTGAGCTTGGCACCAAGCCAGCGAAACGGCTCTGGCGGGATCGTGTTCGGCAGGGTCGTGGCGAAATCCATCTTCAGCTCTGGCAAGTCGATCCGGTCGAGTTTGGCCAGCCCTACCCGGGCTCCGAAGCGGCTGGTGGAGACGCCAAAGCCCGAGTAGCCGCCCGCCCAAATCATGTCGCCCTGCTGATACTCTTGAAAATGCACCGCCATACGGGTGGTCAGCGCGATCGGCCCCGACCAGGCATGGGTAAATGCCACATCATCCAACTGCGGAAAGGTGCGATGAAAGGCTTGCGCAAGCTTCAAATAAGGGCCGACGACACGCTCGCCAGCCGGGTCAGTGTTGCTTGTGCCATCGTAGTAATATGTCAGACGCCCACCAAAGATAATCCGGTTGTCCTGAGTAAGCCGCATGTAGTTCAGCTGTGTTCGGGTATCGTAGATGCCCTGGCGATTGTGCCATCCAATCCGGTTAAGCTGTTCTTCGGTCAGCGGCTCTGTGGCGATGATGCGGTCGCGAATGCCTGCCACGCGTCTTTTGATCCGCTTGTCGCCCGCGGCAAAGGCGTTGGTGGCTAGCAGAATTTTCCGCGCTTTGATTGTCCCATCCTGGGTGACAACCTTGAGGATACCGTTTTCGCGGGTGATGGTCTCCATCGGGGTCATCTCGTGCAGCCGTATGCCGAGCGATACCGCGGCGCGTTTCAGCCCCCAGGCCAAGAGCGCGGGGTGGACAGTGCCGCTGAGGTCCTTGCTCCAGCATCCGCCAGAAAAAATCGGTGAGGAGATCTGGTCGCTAAGAGCCACCTGATCGAGCAGTTCCACGTTATGTCCGTACTGCGCATGCAGCGCGTGTTCTTCGCGGATTGCGGGCATCGCCGTGTCGCCGATGGCAACAGTCAGTTCCCCACCCCAAGTCTCATGGGCATTGATCTGGTGGCGCACGAGCGTTTCGCGAAAACCGCGCATATTTTCCTGACCCAAGCGTTCTAGCTCGGCGATGTCATTGGGAAAGAGACGCGCCGCGTTGTGGAGCCCATGCATGATCGAGGTCGATACAATCCCGCCAGGACGTCCCGAGGCACCATAGGCGACCTTTTGTGCCTCGATCAGCATCACGTCGCGCTTTGGATCGGCTTCTTTCGCTTGGATCGCCGCCCAAAGGCCGGTGAAACCACCACCCACGATGAGAAGGTCTGCAGATCCGTGGCCGATCTGTTGCGGAGCGATCGCAGGGGCGGCCTCATTGTCGAGCCAGTAGGGAAAGAAAACAGCATCCTTCAATGCCTTTTCGGCAAATCCCATTGGGGCGTCCTTTCTCGCGGCTATGTCACAAAATCTGTTCTGGAAAATGTCTCCTTGCGCAACCCATCGAGGTCCCAATGCGCCGGGTCATACCAACAATCAACTTTGTCGCATGTGCCGGATGGTTTTCGCGGCTTCGCATTCGGTGTAGCATCGCGCCATGGCCAAAGATCATTCCACGCAAAGCCCCCCCGAACTCGGACCCTTCCTTTGGGAGGACCCGCTTCGCTTAGAGACACAACTTACCGAAGATGAGCGGATGTTGCGGGATGCGGCGCACACATATGCCCAAGATAAGCTCGCTCCCCGGGTGCTCGCTGCCTATCGCGATGAGGTGACGGATCCGGACATCTTTCGTGAAATGGGCGAAATGGGCCTTTTGGGCGTAACGTTGCCCGAACACTACGGCGGGCTCGGCGCGAGCTATGTTGCCTATGGTCTCATCGCGCGCGAAATCGAACGAGTCGATTCTGGCTATCGCTCAATGATGAGCGTGCAATCGAGCTTGGTCATGTATCCGATCTACGCCTATGGGACCGAGGCGCAGCGGACAAAGTACCTTCCCAAGCTCGCCAGAGGAGAGCTGATTGGTTGCTTTGGGCTAACCGAACCTGACGCGGGCTCTGACCCCTCAAGCATGAAAACCCGCGCCGAAAAGACGCCGAAGGGTTACCGGCTGACCGGTGCGAAAATGTGGATCTCCAACGCGCCGATCGCCGATCTTTTCGTCGTCTGGGCGAAATCCGATGCCCATGAGGGCGCGATCCGCGGGTTTCTATTGGAAAAAGGACTGGAGGGACTCACGGCACCGAAGATCGGCAACAAGCTTTCTTTGCGCGCGAGCATCACCGGCGAGATCGTTATGGACGGGGTCGAGGTCGGAGAAGAGGCGCTCTTGCCGGATGTTGAAGGACTGAAAGGTCCCTTCGGCTGCCTCAATCGGGCCCGCTACGGCATCAGTTGGGGAGTGATGGGCGCGGCGGAGACGTGTTGGATGGCGTCCCGTCAATATGGTCTTGATCGGATGCAGTTTGGGCGTCCCTTGGCGCAGACCCAGCTTTTCCAGAAAAAACTTGCGGATATGCAGACCGAAATCGCTCTGGGATTACAGGCGAGCCTGCAGGTCGGGCGGAGTCTCGACGCAGGACAAGGCGCGCCAGAAATGATCAGCCTGGTGAAGCGCAACAATTGCGGTAAAGCGCTTGAAATCGCCCGCACCGCACGGGACATGCATGGCGGGAATGGGATCTCGGCCGAGTTCCCCGTGTTCCGCCACATGTCGAACCTAGAGACTGTGAACACCTATGAAGGCACCCACGATATCCATGCGTTGATCTTGGGGCGCGCTCAGACAGGACTGCAGGCGTTTTTCTAAGGAACAAAAATCCGATCCCTCGGCGATGCACGGACGCCCGGTCTCGATCATGGCCAAAGCTTACGTCATTCAATCGTCACTCAACTCAGGCTTTCGATTTGGCTAGATCAATCGGTTGGGTGCGGCGCACCCTTGGCTTTCGCCAAACCTATACGAAGGATCGGAATCAGAAATGGGACTGTTTTGGTGCTGTTGATGCGTTTGTTGCACTGTGAGTTAAAACACGACAACCGCCTAGGTATTCAGTCCCGGCATCTGGTGGATCGGATCAACAGTGAATCTTTGTGGCTCTGAAGTCCAGATCTTGCAGATGTGTTCGTAAGGCTTCAGGCCGTTGAGCGTGTTTAACCTGTGGGCAAAATTGTAAGCTGCCATGAAGTCTGCGAGATGCGTGCGCGGCTGATCATGAGTATCTTAGTGATACCGTTTGACAGTTGCGTCCTTGATCTTACGGTTCATCCGCTCGACCTGGCCGTTGGTCCACGGATGGTTGGGCTTTGTTAGCCGGCCCTAACCAGGCTGATTGTGGGTGTCGGTGAGCCATTCCCGAACAAGCCATAGAACGGCTCTGCTTCCGTGGTCTCGATGCCGAAGGCTGGCGGTCTCACCATAAAGGAACAGAACCAAGCAAGTTAAGATTGGGACCAGGCACCGCACTTTTGGCTCACTTGTTTGCCAGGGCAGAGGCATAAACACTCACTGCATGGGCTCCAGCTTACGACCTGCTGATGGGCAACTTGCGGTGCACGCAGCATGGCGCCGGGCACAGTTTCATTGACATATGAACCTGGGGATTTACGCTGAGACCACGCACTCCGACCCCTTTTCTTCACGTGACACGGGAACATAGCAATGGGACGGTTTAAAGCTGCGCATCGCTTTGATGCAGACTATTTTGCCCAACTCTTCAATGAGCTGTCACTTCGGCTCGGCAAAGAAACTTACGCCGAGACCGATGCGGCGCGTGGCTCGATTTTCAATGATCGCATTCTCGCCGGTGACGGCGTTACTTCGGTCAAAGCCAGTTTCGGCAATGATATGATTCTGACAAATGGCATTGCTGGCACTGTCAATGACGGGGCGCGCGGTGCAGATACGTATGTTCTTGGTGCGAATGGTAAATCCTCGCAGATCGAAGATTGTCTTATCTTCGATTTAGGCAGTGGGGGTCCACGGAGTACAGGGGACAAAATTGTCCTAACGCAGTTCAGCGCCGACAGTCAGATCATCGATCTCGGGCGTGGCGTCATTGAGGTAATTGACAAAGATGGCGACGTTGCCGTTATCGAAGTGCGGAGCCAAGATGGTCGGGAGGTGGATGCCCAGACCATTATCGATAGTTTGGTCTTTGCTGGAGACGGTCTAACCCAGTTGGACGCCCGGGGGCAGTCACCTTTGATGATCGCCAACAATCTCGACCGCGATGCCGCCCGGGAATTCCAATGCGAAGCGCGGAGTTTTCGTTCCGATACGATCATCAT
>JBCDGN010000104.1:0-12599 GCA_038751255.1 Pseudomonadota bacterium | reverse complement strand
ATTTGCTGACGCTGTTGGGCCTGGGCGACCGCGCGACTTACAAACCGCGCAATCTGTCTGGCGGCCAGAAACAGCGCGTGGCCGTCGCCCGTGCCTTGATCGCCAATCCCGATCTTGTCTTCGCCGATGAACCTACCGCAGCACTTGATGCCGAAAGCGGAAGGCGCGTGATCGAAATCCTTCAACGATTGGCCCGCGAACGTGGAACAACCTCCGTTATCGTCACCCATGACGAACGGGTCATCCGCATGGCCAGCCGCGTCCTGACGCTCAGCCAAGGGCGCATTGTCTCCGACGTCTCCTCCCCCAGCAACTCTGTGAAAGGATCAGCCGCATGAAGAAGTGTTTGTCCGTTTTGGCGCTCAGCCTTTTTACCGCGATCCCGGCATCCGCCAATGACGTGGCACAGGCCATGGCCGACGGGGGTGCCTGGCAAATGCAGGATCCGTCGGGCCGGAGCTCTGAAATCACACTGCAACCCGATGGGACAGGGCGCATCCGAGCGGGCCTGATGGGTGTACGTGCCACGTGGGTTCCCACCGACGATGGGATGTGCCTGACAACCCGCCCGCTTGGCACCATCTGCCTTGCCCTATCACAGGGCGAAAATGGGTTTCTGGGCATCTCTGAAGATGGTGGACGGTTTACGTTCGTGAGATAGCCTCTAGAACGCTGTTTTTGCGGGATTTCTGGAATATCATCATTTTCATCGCGTATTGCGTGTGGTTGAAGGGGCGGGTCCAAACCGTTTTTCGATGCTCGCTTGGACGATCGAGGTTTCCACCCGAATAGACATCACGATTGGCGATCTCTTTTTGCTACCTGACCTGCTTCTGCGTCTGCCAGCATGGCGTCAACTGCACCGCCCACAAGCACAAACAAATCTTGTTCGACATTTGAGCTATCAATTGCAGCCCGCCATTTGGCACGTTCTGCTGCCAAAACCGCAGCTGACGCTTCGTTACCTCCCAAAGCATCGCGGAGAATGGCGCGCAACAGTCTGCGCAGCTCAGACTTATCAGGAGCGGCGAAAGACTTTGCGATCTCTAACGCACTACCCTCACCAGAGTTCAATGTAGCCGTGACCTCTTCGCGCAGACGCGCCTCGATTTCCTCGACAAGCGCTGCTTTCAAACCTGCGTTTCCGCCAAAGTGATGGGTCAGCATTCTGGCGCTTATACCCGTCCCCCGCTCATACGCTCGCAAGCCAAGATCAAGTTTTCCTTCAGTGGCAGCGAGGTCAAAGCAGGCGGAGAGAGCCTTTCTGTACGGGGATGTCATGTTTTCTCCTTGAAGCATCTGCTTCACAAGCTAAATATGAAGCAGATGCTACACAAAGGAATGATCAAATGACACTCATAAATGCTCAGACGCCAGACGCAAACGCTCCCTCGTTTCAAAACTCATTTTCAAAGATTAGCTTAATGACCTGGTTGGCGGCTGGGTCTACAGTATGGCTCGTTGCAACCCTTGGCCTTGCGTGGCTTGGAGACCACTTCATTGAAAGCGGCTTGGCCGTGTACATTGTGTTCTCGTTGGCTGCCTGCGGTGCATTTATTGGAATTTTTGCGTTTCTTGCCAAGAAACTCAGGCTGTCAGAGTCCGCGCTTCTCCCAGCCGCGGCCACCTTCAGCATTGCGGGAATGTAAGGCGAAGTCATTGTAATGATCACTTTCCCGATGCTCGTACCCGCATTGTCTGCGACGAGTGCGGCACCGTTCGCGGCTTTTCTCTTTTTCGGGTACTCAGCGTTGTTGGGATACGCGCTCTATCGTTCCCGGTGAAGCTTTCGGGCAGGTCCTCTCTTTTTGGATGATAGTTCAGTGCATTAAAATTAGAACGACCGCAACGAGCCACGGGATCTGCGTCCGCGCTGATCGCCTGTCGTTTGATGGCAAAGCCGCGTAACGGGTCACGCATATTAGCCCCAAAGCATTGGCCTTCTCGAAGTTGAAAGGTGTCTGCATCAACCCGGTTCCTGTTCGGGATAACTGGTTAGATCCGCATGGCTTGTAGCGAGTTATGCGGAGCGATTCCTAACGACTGACACCCACCAAGCTACGCCGAGGGTGCAAGATCAACTCCTAGGAGTGGACTATCGTCGGGTATCAGAAGCTCCCGCAATTCAGGTCCACAATCGCGCCTGGCTGAGTGACCACCACTCTTGCGACCGCATGGGCCCGCTCGATCGCCCAACCGATGTCGCCCGTACTGATCCATTCGGCTATATACGTCCCAGAGAAACTGTCCCCCGCCGCAGTGGTGTCTCGAACGTAATCAGCGGGTGTAAAGACGAGGTCCGATGCGGGCTGCCAATTCAAGAGCGAAGGCCCACGTTCTCCGCGTTTCAGAGCACCTTGCGCCGAATATGTTTGAAAGCGTGCAATGACTTGGTCTTCCGACTGCTCAAACAGCGCCATTTCATCGTCCAACGACGGCAAGGCGACGTCACATATCCGCCATGCGCGGTCGCAAGTGCGCCGGGCAACTTCCGGCGTCTCCCAGAGACCGGGCCGGTAGTTCGTATCGAAAGCGAAGGCCCCACCGGCGGCGCGAAACTGGGCGATCCAATCAAGAAAGGCTGATCGAACGGGTGGCGGAAGAATCGCTAGCGTAATGCCCGACAGGTAGATCAGATCGAATGCGTTCAGATGTTCAAACGAAAGCCCTATGTCGGGATCAAACATCTGCCGTGCGGCGGATTGGTTGCGCCAATAGGTGAAACTGCGCTCGCCTGCGGCATCCACGTTTATCGAATAAAGCCCAAGGTGACGGTCGGGGATGCGCGCGATGGTGTCCGTTTCAATACCGTGCGAGGCGATAAAGGCGACCAATTGGTCAGAAAGCGCGTCTGTGCCCACAGCCGTGACAAACGCCACGTCATGTTGGGTCGCCAAAGCGCGGCGCATGTAGACGGCGGCGTTCAGCGTGTCCCCGGCAAAGCCGACCTGCGCGGGGCCAGGCACAGCGCCGGCTTGCAATTCCATCATCGCTTCGCCGATGCAACACATGCGCGTCACGCGTGTAACCCTAATCGAACCACAAACTGCGCCGCTTTAGCCAAGATGCATCCCCCCATCGACCGGGATGGTCGCGCCTGTGATATACTCCCCAGCAGGCGAGCAGAGCATCACAACGACCCCCGCACAATCCGACGTCTCGCCCAGCCGCCGCGCCGGGATGGCAGCTTCCACCTCAGCGCGATACACCGGGTCGGAGAGAGCTGCGTGGTTGCGGTCTGTCTCGATGGCACCCGGGGCCACGGTGTTGACCGTAATGCCTTGGGGCGCAAGCTGGACCGCAAAGTTGCGTGCTACGTTCTCCAGCCCGCTTTTCAGCCCGGCATAGACGGCCATGTTGGGATGCGGACGCCATTGCTGCATCGAACCGATCAGGATGATCCGGCCAAACCTTTGGGCCGACATCTGGGGCACCGCGGCCTGGATAAGACCGATTGAGGCCCACATATTGGTGTGGAACTGCCGCGTCGCCGTCTCACGGTCGATCTGCCCCAAAGGCTGTGGCACTTGGATCGCTGCATTCAGGATCAAAAGGTCAATTGCCCCACCAAGCGCCGCGCTAGCCTGCCCAAGAAGCCCGTCCACGACCGCCGCCTCTGAAAGGTCTCCGTGCAGCTCTGCCGCAGTCCCTCCTTGGGTCGCAATCGCCGCCACCGCCTCAGTCGTTTCAGGTTCGGCATGTGCGCTATGGATGCAAACATGCGCGCCATGGGTGGCCAGAGCCGTCGCGATCGCCCGGCCAATCCCCCGGCTCGACCCTGTGACGAGGGCCCTGCGGCCCGTCAAATCAAACATTCATGGCTCCTCCAGGGTACATGAACGGCCGCGCGCCCGTTTCGACGGCGTAGACCGCGCCGGTCTCTACCTCAGTCACCACCAATCCCAGCCGACCAGACGGGTCCAGTGCCACATTCGTAGGCTTCGCTCCAGGCAGAGCGATCTCGCCCATCGGCGCCCCGCCCGGCGCGAAGCGCTGCACGATGCCTTGCCCAAAGATTGCCACGAAAACCGAGCCATCTTCGGCAAAGGCAAAGCCGTCCGGACCTAGCCAGCCCGACGTTTCCGCCCAAGCCACCAGGGAGGACGTTCCCTTCACCAAGCGCCGCAGATAGGTCTCGGCCACAACCATCGCACCGTCGGGCGCAAATCCGATCCCGTTGGGGAAAAGCAAACCACCCGCGATGCGCGCGACGCTGCCATCGGACCCCATCCGGCAGACATAGCCCACGGGCTCTGTCCGCGCATCGTTCGAGCAGGTGAAAACCAACCGGCCCAAAGCGTCAAAACACAGGTCATTGGGCTTGCCCAGCGGTGCGTCGTCCACGGCATCGGCGACGATACGGTGCGCGCCCGTCGTAGGGTCAAAGCGTCGAACGGCGTTTAGCCCCTGGTCCGCGATCCAAAGGATGCCGGTATCGTCAAAGACAGCACCATTAGGCCGTCCGCCGATCTCGATAAAACGAACCTCCGTACCCGCAAGGCAGCCGAGCCGTCCGCCCTCAATCTCCACCCACCAGAGCGTGCCGTCAGGCGCAAAACAGGGGCCTTCGGGGAAATGCAGCCCATCGACCAAAAGGCGCGGCTCAGGCATGCGTCCACCCGTTCGCCTGCATCAGCCCTTTCATGTAGCCCACGGTAAAGATCATGCCGTTGGCCTCGTAGCCCACGTTAATCCCTTGGACTGCGCCGGATTGGACGGTATCGCCGTCCATGGCGGGTGCGTGATCGGGCCGGATGGGGCAGGTCAGGCCCAGATCGCGGTAGGTCGCAAAGATCGCGGCCATGTCGGTGTCGCCCTCGTCGGGGAACGTCTCTTCGAACGCGGTTGCCGTGCCGCGGACGTCGCGGACATGGACGAAGGCAATGCTCTCAGGGCCGATACGCCGGACGGCCTCGACCACATCCTCGCCGGCGGTTTTAAGTGTCCCTTGGCAGAAAGTGATGCCAACGGCGGGGCTGGAGGCCATATCGACCGCCTCGATCAGAGCATCGGTGCTGGTAAAGGCCCGTCCGATCCCACGCAGGGCAGGCACCGGCGGATCATCGGGGTGGAGGCCCATGCGCACGCCCGATGCCTCGGCCACTGGGGCGACGCGACTGATGAAGTAGCGATAATTCTCCCAAATCCGCTCCACGGGCACGGGCCCAAGCTCTGTTGGCCCGTCGCGCTCGGCCACCTCGGCCGCAAACGCGCTCACCTCCGCGCCGCCACGCCCGGGCAAGCCCGTGCCGGTGCGGAACCAACCGAAATAGGCCATGAAGTTGAAACATAGGAGCCCGATGCGGAGACGCCCCATGTTTCGCAGCATCTCGCAATAGCGCGCGATATCCTCATCGCGACCGGGCAGCCCCAGCTTGATGCGAGACATGTCGAACTGGTCGCCCTCTAGCCCGATGATGTCGAACCCGCCGGCGCGATACCGCGCGACCTCAGATTGCAGGGCCTCAAAGTCGTAAGGTGGCGCTTTCCCGGTCAGCTCCGGGGCAAGCTTGGCAATCGCGTGACGCAGCCCCATTTGGCCCGCCACAGTCCAGCGCCGGTCTTCTCTCGGCGGGATCATCATGCAGAGCTGCATCGCCTAGTGCCCCCCTGAAATGACGCCCGGCTCCGGCAGCCGCGGCACGGCGGCCAAGAGGTCCTTGGTGTAGGCGGCCTGAGGGCGTTGAAAGACCTCCGACACCGGCCCCGTTTCCACAACCTCGCCGTGCCGCATCACGCAGACCCGGTCACAAAGCCCGTTCACGACCGCAAGGTCATGGGCAATGAAAAGGATGGCCATCCTAAGATCCGAGCGGATCTCTCGCAAAAGGTCGAGGACCTGCGCCTGCACTGTGACATCAAGGGCCGAAACAGATTCATCCGCGATCAATACCTGCGGCTGGACCGCAAGCGCCCGCGCAATCGACAGGCGCTGGCGTTGACCGCCGGAAAACTCGTGCGGGTAGCGACGCAGCGCATCGGCGTCGAGACCCACGCGCTGAAGCAGCTCTACCGCCGCCGCCCGCCGCGCAGCCGCGCCACCGTTGAGCCGATGAACGATCATCGGCTCTGTCAGGATGTGTTCGATCCGCCAGCGTGGGTTAAGCGCGGCAAACGGGTCCTGAAAAATCATCTGAATCGCGCGGCGCAGGCTCTGGCGGTCTTTTGACCGGTAGCTGATCGGCCGCCCGTCGAAGTGCAGCGCGCCCGCATCTGGCTCTTCAAGGCCCACCAGCAGTTTGGCCACCGTGCTCTTGCCCGACCCAGACTCGCCCACGACGCCCACGATCTCTTGCGCGTGCAAATCGAGCGAGACGTTCCGCAACGCCTGCACCTTGTGCCCATTGGGGAGGTCGAACGTCTTCTCAATACCCCGCACCTGGACCAATGGCGCGGCCACCGCCACCGCCGCGCGGGCAGGCGGGCGTGTATCGAGCGACGGGACCGCCGCGATTAGCTTGCGCGTATAGGCGTGGCTGGGGCGGGTCAAAACCACCTGCACAGGTCCAGACTCCACGCAAACTCCTGACTGCATCACGACCACACGGTCCGCGAGTTGGGCCACCACACCCAAATCATGGGTCACAAAAATCATCGCCATGCCCAAATCGTCGCGCAGGTCCCGCAACAAGTCGAGGATCTGCGCCTGGATCGTCACGTCCAACGCCGTCGTCGGTTCATCCGCGATCAGCACCTTGGGCTGCCCGGCCAGGGCCATCGCGATCATGGCCCTTTGGCGCATTCCGCCCGAAAGCTCGTGCGGATAGGCGCGCAGGCGCATCTCTGGCTCGCGAATACCCACCCGGTCCAAAAGCGCCACCGCCTCGCGCCGCCGCGCCGCCGCGTCCAGCGCGCGATGCAGCTTTAGCGCTTCTTCGATCTGCGCGCCGATGGTGAAGAGCGGGTTGACCGACGTCATCGGCTCTTGAAAGATCATCCCGATATCACCGCCACGAATGCCGCGCATCTGGCGCTCAGAGGCGGTTAGCAGATCAGTCTCTTTCCCATCTTGGGATAATACAATCTGCCCGCCGGCCCGCGTGTGCAGCACTGGCGCCAAGAGCCGCATGATCGCCAGACTGGTCAGCGACTTGCCGCTGCCAGACTCGCCAACAATCGCAACGGTTTCACCAGGGGCGACGTTAAATGACAGGTCTTTGACGAACGCATCTCGCAGGCCGCGCAAACCGATTGTCAAGCTCGCGACGCGAAGGATCGGGGCCTGGGCGGGATCTTGCGGCGCCGGTTCGACGGCCATATCGCTAGAGGGTGCCGTAGCGCCGATAAACATCTTCAACATCTTCGTCTTTGTATTCTTGGCGGGCCTTATCTTCACGGGCAACGAGCTCTTCGGCTTTGCGCAGAACCTCTTCAATGACGTCCTTCGGGATGGATAGCACACCATCAATATCGCCAAACATAAAGTCGCCTGGGTTCACAATAACCGCAGTCGTGAGAGCGCCGCGCAACGTGACCGGAAGGTCCCAGGCGTAGTAAGACCAACGCATCTTGGCTTCGACCGGTGTGTAGTATCGCGCAAACACAGGCACGTTCATTTCCAATATGTGGCGCGTATCGCGGATACCACCATCTATGACTGCCCCAGTCACCCCATGCTTCATCCCGAGCGTCAGGTTCATTTCGCCATAATGCGCGGCCTGTGTGTCGAACCCGCAATCACGCACATCGATGCACGGATGCGTCATTTCTTTAAACAGCTTGATCCGCTTCTCGAGCAAGTCTGGATCGCCCGTCGGATCGCTGATGCCTTTGATCGTAAAAGCAGGACCAGCGACCACCATCTCAGGACGCAAGGGCCGTAGGTCATGAGCCAACACCTGATGCGGGTAGCCTAGTTTTTCCAGAACGTCATACACGACGCCGGTATAGAGCTTTTTGTAGCGATCGCAGATCTCGATCATGTCCATGAAGTTGGCCTCTGTTTTGGTGTGAAGGTGTGGGCGCCCTTCTTTGGGCACCCACAGCTGTTTGCGCGAGACGACGGCGACCGTCGCCTCGCGCCGGGAGGAGCCCGTTATTCGGTGAAGTAGGCCTCTTCGAGGAGCCACGTGCCAGAGGCTTCGCGCCGCAAAGCTTCTAGGTTTTCAGCGGCCACGTCGCGGATGGGACGCAGGAACAAGAAACCATAGACCGCCTCCTCAAGCAGATGCTCTTGAACACGGACGTAAAGGTCGCGCCGCTCGTCTCGGTCAACCTCGGTATGGGCTGCATCAATCAGATCAAACAGCTCATCGTTCGAATAGGCTGCGAAGTTGATCCCAGCGTTGCGGCCCATCAGAGATGTGAAGATCTGGCTAGGATCGATGCGGGGCACGTTAATCCGCAGAAGGCCAATTTCATGGTTTTCAGCGCGAACGTTATCAACCCAAGCGCCCCGTTCCAAGATTTCGACGTTCACATCATAGCCCGCCTGGGTCAGCATCGCCTGAATGATCTGGGCGATTTGCGTGTCCGGATCGCGTTGGATGACTGATACGGTGATGGTGTCTGTGAAACCCAAAGCTTCGCGTGCCGCGATTGCGCCGTCGAGATCAAAGGCTGTTGGTTCCAGATCACCATCAAAGATGAACTCTGCCGGTGGAACAAGCGTTGGCGTGAGGACCCCAAAGCCTTGGGAGACGACCTGCTCGATTGCGCCCCGATCAATGGCCATTAGAACGGCCCGACGAAGATCTGCGTTATCGAAGGGCGGGCGCGAGGTGTTGAAGGCCAGGAATTGGTGGATGCCCGTGGGTTTTTCGATCAACTCGATCCCCTCTGCTTCTTCGATCGCAGGGAAGTCTTGGACCTGAACCGTATCAACCAGCTGAACTTCACCAGACCGCACTTCGAGAATTTTCACAGCGGTATTTGGTATGATCCGGATCGTGACCGTGTTCAGAAATGGCAGAGCTCGGCCCTCAGCGTCGGTGCGCCAATAGTCCGGGTTGCGCTCTGCCATGATCCGATCGCCACTGCGCCACTCGACAAACCGAAACGGTCCAGTTCCTACGGGATTGCGCGCGAAACCCTCTGTTGACGCCGCCGCGGGAGAAACGATCATTCCAGCCTCATTGGCCAAACCTGGGATTACCGCGCCGTTGAAGCCGTCAAAGTTGATACGGACTTCGAATTCGGACAACACATCCACCGAGCTGACCGCAGCGATGTCTGTCGAGTGTGGTGCATTCAAATCTGGATCGATGGCGCGTTCCAAAGAGAACTCGACAGCATCTGCATTGAATGGCGTCCCATCGTGGAACGTAACCCCTTCGCGCAGTTGCAGTGTCATTGAGGACCCATCGTCGGCTATCGTCCAAGACGTCGCTAATTCCGGCTGCATCATCGAGTCCGAGTCGAGATAGAACAGGTTGTCGTAAAACAGGTTGTAGTAGTTGCCGTCGATTGACGGGGCATTGCCGAAAATCGGATCAAGGCTGACCGGCTCTAGGTCCGATGCTGCAACAAGATCGCCCCCTACAATTGGCTCTGCATGCGCCGCTGGGCCAAGGCATAGCGCCACGCCCGCAGCCAAGAACAGTGCTTTGTTCATGGATGATTCCTCCCAAAATTATCATTCACCTGATATCAGATATCTAATCAATTCCGACTTGGCAAGAGATCAGATATCTTATAAATCGGAAAGCGAAGGAGTACCCTATGAACCACCCAAGCTCATTGTTCTCGCTTGCCGCTGGTGGCGCGCAATCCTCCCGGTCAGATGCTGTTCTAAATCGCTTGGCGGATCTGATTGCAGACGGGCGGCTGGCTGTGGGCGATACTCTGCCGCCGGAAAGCACGCTCGCCTCCGAGTTTCAGGTCTCAAAACCCACCGTCCGCGAGGCGCTGCGCAAGCTTGAAATGATGGGCGTGGTTGAGATCGTGCATGGTCGCGGGTCATCGGTCAGAAAAATCTCGGCCGAACCGCTCCAGTTCTTTCTGCGGCTTGCGGTGGGGTCACTTGACCGCGGCATCGCCGAAATCATCGAGTTTCGCCGCGCGATTGAGGTCAGCGCCGCGCGCCTTGCCTGCGAGTGCGCCACAGAGGCGCAGCTTAAGGAATTGGCCACTCTCATGGATGACATGCCGGGCGCGGCACACGCCCATGACGGCTGGGTCGCCTGGGATCTCCAGTTCCACGCGCTGTTGGCGTCGATGACGGGCAACACGTTGCTTCAATTCATGGTAGAGGCCATGCGCCCCATCATGCGCGACTCCATTTCCATGTTGCACAGTCAAAAAGAATTGCGGGACGCTCAAAAAACCCTGGAGCGTCATACTGCCATCGCAAAAGCCATCGCAGCGCGAGACAGCGCCGCAGCCCAGGCCGCCATGGAGGCCCACTTCGATGCATCGGTGCCGGTGGCGCAGTCCCTCTTTGCACAACGGGGCGGGGCCAAATGATGCGGTCTGTGCGCAGTAAGGCTGCTCAACTCCTCACGGTTTTGGTCCTGTCGAGCTTTATCGTTTTCGCCATTGGCGCGCTGCTCCCGGGCGATCCTACAATTGCCGTTCTGGGTGACACCGCAACGCCCGAGCAGCGCGCGCAATTGCGCGAGTCCCTCGGGCTGAACGATCCTCTCATCGTTCGCTATCTTACCTGGGCTGCGGATGCACTGCGCGGTGATCTTGGTACCTCGCTCAGGTCGCAAGAACCCGTTTTGCAGATCTTGGCGGACCGTGTGCCCATCACGCTGCAACTCACCTTCCTCTCCATTCTCCTTGCTGTCGTTGTGGGCATCCCAATGGGGGTTGCGGCCGCGAAATGGCGCGGCGGGACGGCGGATTTGGTGATCAGCGTCGTTGGGTTGTCCTCCCTGGCCGTCCCCTATTTCTGGCTCGGCATCCTCCTCATTCTGTTGTTCTCAATCCAACTTGGGTGGGTGCCGCCCTCGGGCCACGTCCCGTTCTTTGAGGATCCGCTGCAAAACTTGAAGCTGATGCTGCTGCCGACGATCACGGTGGGAACAGCGATGGCCGCCTTGGTCATGCGTCAAGCCCGAACCGCAATGCTAGAAGCGCTGTCGCAAGACTACGTGCGCACCGCGCGGGCCAAAGGTCAGAGCGAATTCATCACCACAATGCGGCACGCCTTGCGGAACGCACTGAACCCCATCGTGACCGTCGTTGGTCTGCAATTCGGCACGCTCATGGGCGGCGCTGTGGTGACAGAAACGATCTTTTCGATCCCGGGCTTGGGTCGTCTGGTTATTGACGGCATCTTCAATCGAGACCTCGCCGTCGTTCAGGGTGCAATCCTGACCATCGTTCTTTGCGTCGTGGTCATCAACCTGCTTACCGACCTCGTCTACGCGTGGCTCGATCCTAGAGTGAAGGTATAAAAGATGGCAGCGCGATCCTCGGCGATATCACCTGTTGCTACCCCTAACACTTCCCCAATCTTCGCCACTCTTCGCGCGTTGGCAGCCCATCCAATGGGCCTCCTGGGTGGGCTCATTCTCTTATTAATCGCCTTTGCCGCGATCTTTGCACCCCTCATCACTTCGGTCGATCCGGCCACCATCGATTACACAGCAATCCTGCAACCGCCGTCTTCCGAGTACATATTTGGCACCGATGAGATTGGCCGAAGCGTCTATAGCCGCACCGTCTATGGCGCCCGAATTGCCATGATCATCGTCCTCTCCGCTGTCGGCGTCGCACTGATTGTCGGCTCAATCGCCGGCATGATCTCGGGCTATATCGGCGGTCGCACAGATACGATCGTGATGCGGGTCATGGACGCGGTCCTTGCCTTCCCGACCCTAGTCCTCGCACTCGCAATCGTGGCGATAATCGGTCCTAGCCTGGTGAACGCATTGGTCGCAATTGCCATTGTGAGCATCCCAAGTTTCGCCCGCCTTGCCCGCGGCTCGGTTCTCGTCGTACGCGAATTGGACTATGTAAAGGCGGCGGAGGTTTTAGGCGCCTCGCATCTTCGCATTATGATGTTTCATATTGCCCCGAACATTCTGCCGAACATCATCGTGTTCGGGTCTCTCACTGCCTCAGCCGCCTTGATAACAGAGTCCGGCTTGTCGTTTCTGGGGCTAGGGGTCCAGCCGCCAGCCCCAAGCTGGGGCTACATGGTCGCAATCGGTATGAACTACTGGACGTCATGGTGGATGAGTTTCTTCCCTGGCCTCGCGATATTCTTCACCGTCTTGGGGTTTAACCTTTTGGGAGATGCTCTGAGGGATGTTTTGGACCCTCGGCGCGTCGTCGATTGAACCGTCTTCCCACACATCAGGCTGAAAACTCAACTATCCGTAAGCAAGATTATCGGCCTTATGGCTTCGAAAACCGGGCGCCCTTTCGGACATCATACTCCGGCCCGCACCAACCAAGAATGGAATACAGGCCATGACAAACATCGGTGACTTCATCGATCTGAAAAACGTCTGGAACCGGTGACGGCTGAACTTGGAAATGGTGCGGCAATCGCGAGACTGCTCGGTGAAGGTGGTATTCGCGTGGTTGGCCATCTCTACCTTTGGGAAACCGGCGATCTCGGCATTCTGTGGATCGGGGACGATCGCGAAATTGCCTTCGTTAACCGAGTGCTGGACGTCGACATCCTCGCACGTGCGCGAGCAGCT
>JBCDGN010000103.1:0-12629 GCA_038751255.1 Pseudomonadota bacterium | reverse complement strand
GGAAAATTTAGCGGCATTCAGTGACCGCTTCGGTAAATCACGCTGCGTTGCCGCGAGCAATGTCACTATTTGGTCGTCGAATGGCGGCAAATATTGCTGCTTTAGCATCCGGCTGTTTCGTCCGCGGAGCGGTAATTGGCTCGACTTTGCCTAACGTCGGTCTTGGTGAAAGCAGGCACCACACAGCCTCGCCCCAATTTCTTCGGCTCGAACGTTCGTTTCTGCCGGAAACTTTACTTAGGAAAACTACCCAAAATTCTTCTGTGCGGACAAAACCGATCTTCACCTTGTAATTTTGGAGGTCCGCTTAGCAAAGTTCATAAACGGACCTCTCTGTAGCAGGCCCTAGGCTGCCGAATGCTGGTCATACCAGTCGATCATCTCTTCTGGATGCTCAGAATGATAGGTGTACCCACGGAATCTCTGCGTGGTGCCTTCAACCCAGTAGAGCTTTTTGTCTTCAAGCGGGATCGCATCATATACCGCCTGAACGTCCTCTTCTGCCAGGGTGAATGAGTCCTTGCGCACCTGCGTTACGAAGGTCGGGATTTTCACGGCAGCGGCATCAATGATCGGCGACGAGTCTTCGATACGGAACCCCCAGATCTCGTTGTAGTGACGTTTGAACGCATCGTAGCCTTTCTGACCGAGGCGCAGGTTTTTCGCCAAACGCCGGACCAAAGCATCGCCTGAGATAGGTTGCACTAGAACCATGGAAGCGACCCCATCAAAGGCTTCGGGTGCCTTGTTCATCGCGACCAGAGTTGAGTTGCCGCCAAGGCACATGCTGTGAAGGTGGATTTCCATGTCCTTTGTATCCGCCCGCTCACGAACGTAGCTTAATGAGCCTAACACGTCCTTGTATTCAAAGAACTTGGGATTGTAGCTGCCGCCTTGTGCGGATTCGCTGAACCCGTGGTTGCGTAGATCATAAGCCAATACATTGTAGCCTGCTTCTACGAGAGCTTTGTACTTTGGGAGAAAATTGACTTCGAACCCACCAGCAGACCGCCAGCCGCGCAGATGACCTGCATAGCCATAGCGGTTGCCAGGGGAGAAGTGGTTACAGACGACGATTTTCTTCGATGGTGTTTTTGAAGGTATGTACCAGCCTTCGAGCGTTATGCCGTCTGCCGCCTGAAACGAGACGTCCTCGTAGTCCATTCCGTATTCATCTGGACGTCTCAGGATCGGAGAACGTTGCGAAATTGCGATCATTTTGGCGATGCGCTTCATGACAAAGTTGGCGATCATTGTTTTCTCACTCAGGGAAAGTGTTTCGGGTTGATGTGGTAGTTTTACGAGTTTATATATTTCGTTAAGTCGTCATTTAACGAAAGTACGAAATTCGTCAAGATGGAAATGAGCAAATCAGAGCAAAAATTCTCTGCTGCCGCCCTTGCGGTCTTCAAAAGGTTTGGAGTTCGGAAGGCGACGATGGAAGAGATTGCAGCAGAAGCAGGCGTATCTAAACCGACGCTCTACGCCACATTTCGCAACAAGGATGCGGCGCTTGGTGGGGCCATCCGTTTTGCCAAAAGGGCTCAGCTTCTAGCTGTTCAGAAGGAGTGGGGCAGAGCTGGAAAACTCTCGAAAAAACTTGACGTTTTCTTTGATCAGTTGGTGCTCGCAGGCTTTGATATGCTGCACAATTCACCTGATGCCGCGGCATTTGAAACGGCAGTTGGTGAAAGCAGCGAGGAGGCAATTGAATCCACGCGCGCGGCAGAGATCGAAGCAGTTCGAGGGCTGTTTGAACGATCCGAGAGGCTTGCTGAGTACAACCTTGATCCACAGAGGTACGCTAGCTTTTTTGTCGACTCTGCGATGAACGCAAAACGTCTGACCCGGTCGCGCTCTGAGCTGGAACGGCATCTTGAAACGCTCAAAGCGGCTACTGTCGTACTGCTGGAACCAGAGCCATCCGTCTCAAAGGCGTAACGTCGAACCGGACGTTTATCGATACCGTAAAATATTGCAGATTGGGCTCGAAGGCGACATCTGGGTGTTTTGGCCACATGACTGGTTTGGAACGATAAGCCGCCATTGAATGACTGTGATCACTCAGAAATCAGATCCTCGATTTCTTTTTCCGTCCGCACCAGATCATTAATCGCCTTGCGCATCTCTTCCCACTCTCGCGTCCGCATCCCGTGTTTGTAAGCCGGGTTGGCTTTGCCGGAGCCGTGACCGCCGCTGGCACCGTGGAACCTGCACACCGTCCACCCTTTTACTGCAGGGCCTTTGCATCGCTCTCCGGTTCGTTTTGATTTTGCCATGAATCTTCGCGCTGCATGCGCCTTGCTCATGGGCGTTCAACTATTCTATAGTTTGCCCACCGCGCGCCCAATCGTGATACGCATCCAAGTCTTTGAGTGCACGTAATATGCTTCGCCGGGAATACCCGACCTTTAGCTCAGCAGTTTCCCATGTCGCGGTCCCTCTGCCCTAGAGAAACGCTTGAAAGACATAATCCACAATCATCTGACTGCTACTCGAACCTGAATCTGGAACCTCAACTCCAAACGGCTTTAGAAGTTTTCTCTTTTCTGAGCCGCATATCAATTCACCACGCGCAGTTATCCAATTCTGGCCAACTCAGCAACATTTACGGAAAGAAATTTCGCCCAACCATCCATTGGCTTTCGGCCCTTCTCAAACAAGTCGGAACGGGCATACGCTGCCTCAACATTGTCTGCCTTTACATACGCCAGCGCTGTCTCGGCCACCTAGCCGGGCACGTTGGTTTAAGCGCATTGAAGATGGGCCGTCGCTTCAATCTCGACCTTTGCTTCGTCTTCGACTAAAGCCGACACCACGAGCATGGACATGGCAGGAAAGTGTTTGCCGAAAACATCGCGATAGGCTTCGCCGACCTCTTTTTGAGCGGCAAGATATTCGGCTTTGTCGGTGACGAACCAGGTCAGTCGTGTCACATCCTCAACCGCTCCACCGGCGGCTTCTACGATGTCCCTGATATTCATTAGCGCCTGCTGCATTTGGCCGATGAAGTCGTCACTGACAAAGACCTTGTCCCCGTTCCAGCCGATCTGCCCGCCAATATGCAGGACGCCATCCTTGGTCAGCATGCCGTTGGCATACCCTAATGCAGGGAGCCAGCCTTCGGGATGTATGACCTCATGTGGCATCGTCGGTTTCCTTCACATTTTTGATTTTTTGCGCAAGTTCCGGTGGCCAAGGGGTCGGGCGACCCAAGGTATCGACATTGACCAATGTGGCAATGGTATCGAAACGTAGCTCATCGTTAGAATGGGCTGTCATCCAGTAGCGTGCAGAGCTGCGGCCCAAATGTTTGATCTTAATGCGCAGAACCAGATGATCGCCATGGCGGCTTGGAGCGGTGAAACGTGTCTCGATCTGGGCCGTTGGGACACCGCCCATTCGATGCAAGGCCTCAAAAGGATGGCCCAGAACTTCATCAAAAAATATCTCAACGCAGTCATTCATCATCTCAAAGTACCGCGGGAAGAAGACGATCCCTGCCGGGTCGCAATGTTTGAACAAGACTTTTTGCTGTATTTCGAACACGGCTCAAACTCCCACGTAGTCTTGGGTGATGTCGGGAGTGAGGTCGCCCATCTTCCCAGACCAAACGGTCTTGCCGCGCGCGATAACGACGGCTTTATCCGCCACGGCACTGAGTTCTTTGAGCGACTTGTCGATCAAAAGGATTGCCATGCCGGTCTCGTGTTTGATGCGCGTAGTTGCAGCCCAGATTTCCTGGCGTACGATGGGGGCGAGACCTTCGGTCGCCTCATCAAGGATCAAAAGACGCGGATTGGTCATCAGCGCTCGCCCGATGGCGAGCATCTGTTGCTCTCCGCCCGACAGGCTGGCTGCAATTTGTTCACTTCGTTCTGAGAGCCGGGGAAAGAGTTCGGAGACCGAAGCCTGGTCCCAAGGCCCCGGACGGGCAGCAGCGACAAGGTTTTCGCGCACGGTCAGGTCGCGGAAGCAGCGGCGGCCTTCAGGGACAAGCCCCACGCCAAGACGCGCGACGTGGTGACTGGCCAACGCGTGCAGGTCTTTCCCGTCAAAGCGCAGGCCGCCCTGTGATCCGATCATCCGGCAGATCGCCTTAACGGTTGTCGATTTGCCCATACCGTTGCGCCCCATGAGCGCCAGTACGTCACCCGCCTCGAGCGCCAGATCAACGCCAAAGAGCGCGGGCACAGGACCATAAGACGCAGATAGATTTTGGACCTGCAGCAGCGTCATGCCGCGTCCCCCAGATAGGCGTCTCTGACCTCTTGCGAGGCGCGGATGTCGTCCACCGTGCCGGTGGCGATAACGCGACCATAAACCAACACACTGATCCGGTCGGCAAGGGCAAAGACCGCGTCCATGTCATGTTCCACCAGCAAGATCGGGGCCTCGCCGCGCAGGTCAGACAGGAAGTCCGTCATCGCCTTGGAGCCTTCTGCGCCGAGGCCCGCCATGGGTTCGTCCATGACGAAGGCTTTGGGCTCAAGGGCAAGCGCAACGGCGACCTCAAGTTGGCGGCGCTGCCCATGGCTGAGATTGGCAGTGATTTGGTCAGCAACATCGGCAAGGCCCACTCGCTCAAGCGCAGAAGTGGCGCGGGTGATCAGGCGTTTGTCTTTTGCGGCGGGCGACCAGAACCGCCAAGGCCGACCACTTTGGCCCATGGCGCCGAGAAGAACATTCTCAAGAACCGTGTCTTCCATCGCCAGGGCCGAGATCTGAAAAGTCCGCCCCATACCCATTCGGGCCCGCGCGGCAGTGCCCAGCAAAGACACATCTTGACCTGCCAGATGGACCGAGCCCGCATCAGGGGCCAGCCCGCCACAAATCTGCCCGATCAGGGTGGATTTGCCCGCGCCATTGGGCCCTATGATGGCGTGGATTTCGCCTGGATGTAGGTCAATAGAGACATCGTCGGAGGCTTTGAGGGCGCCAAAGCTCTTATGCAGCTTGCGGGTTTCTAAGATGGGATCAGACATGGGGGCCCGCCTTTCCCGTGAGGAGGCCGATCAGCCCACCCCGGGCGAACAAAACGATCAAAAGTAGGATCGCGCCGAGAAAGACATGCCAAAAGTCGGTCAGCCCACCCAAAGCGTGCTCCAACGTCACGAACAAGGCCGCGCCGATCACTGGCCCCATAAGGCGTCCGACACCGCCGATGATAATCAGAACGATCAATTCACCCGACAGTTGCCAACTGAACATCGTCGGCGACACAAACCGATTGAGATCGGCAAAGAGCGCGCCCGCAAGACCCGTGATCGCGCCCGAGATGACAAAGGCCAAAAGCTTAAGTCGCATCGGGTTCAACCCGATTGTCTCGACCCGCGCGGGGCTTTGCCGCGCGGCATTCAAGGCCAGACCAAAGGGCGAGGCACGCAGCCGCCACTGGACGAACAACGCCGCGCAGAGCGCCGCAAAGCAAATCCCGAAGAAAGTGATGGGCACCAGCGTGTTGAGCCCAGGAAAGTCGTTGCGCACCCAGATCGACAATCCGTCCTCACCGCCATAAGCGCTCCAGGAGATGGAGAAGAAAAAGAACATCTGCCCGAAGGCGAGTGTGATCATGATGAAGTAAACGCCGCTTGTGCGCAGGGACAAAAGCCCGATGAGGAAAGCCGCAAGGGCCGAGACGACGATTGCCGTCAGCCAGATGATCGGCATGGACTTGGTGCCTGCAATGGTCAGCGGGCCAAGTTCTAACGGTGCGAAGTTCTGGGCATGGAAAGCAAGGATGCCCATGGCATAGCCGCCGAGGCCGAAGAAGACCGCGTGGCCAAGGCTCACCAATCCGCCGATGCCAAGGGCGATGTTCAGCCCAACAGCGGCCAAGGCCAGCAAGACCGCGCGAGTGGCCAAGGTGATGGTGAAGGGTTCATCCATGACAATTGCCCAAAGCGGCACGGCGACAAAGCCGGCGAGGACGAGCCAGTTGATATAAGCCTCCCGGATCACGCGCGCGCTCCGAACAGGCCGGTCGGCCGCCAAATCAGGACGACGCTCATCAGGATGTAAACAGCCATTGAGGCCAGCGCTGAGCCGGTTTGGGTGGCCGCTCCAGCTTCCATGAAGAGCTTGAAAAGCTCTGGTAGAAAGATGCCGCCGAGCGTTTGGGTAAGGCCGACAAGAATCGCTCCGATGAAGGCGCCTTTGATCGACCCGATCCCACCAATGACGATGACAACGAAGGCCAGAATTAGGACGGGTTCGCCCATGCCAACCTGGACCGATTGGATCGCGCCAACCAACGCCCCAGCTAGCCCGGCAAGGGCCGCGCCCAAAGCAAAGACCAACGTGTAGAGCTTCGAGATATCGACGCCGAGCGCCGCAATCATTTCGCGGTCGTTCTCGCCCGCGCGGATCTGGATGCCTAATCGCGTGCGTGCGGTCAGCCACCACAGTCCCACAGCGACAGTCAAACCAATGACAATTAACGCCAACCGATAAAGCGGGTATTGGATGCCGCCGGGCAATGTCACGGGTCCGGATAGGTAATCGGGCACATCAAGAAAGAGCGGGAAAGACCCGAACACCCAGCGCGTTCCTTCCGAGAAGATGAGGATTAGCGCAAAGGTCGCGAGGACCTGATCAAGGTGCGCCGCTTGATAGAGCCGCCGGATCACGACCATTTCTACAATCGCTCCGGCCAGCGCTGCCGCGGCAAGCGCCGCGATCAAGGCCAAAACGAAAGACCCCGTCGCTCCCGCCGTGGCCGCCGCCGCAAAGGCTCCAACCATGTAAAGCGAGCCATGGGCCAGGTTGATCAGCCCCATGACTCCAAAGATCAGCGTCAGGCCCGCGGCCATCAAGAACAGCATGATGCCGAATTGCAGGCCATTGAGAATTTGTTCGATGACAAGGATCGTCGACATCAAGAAATTCCTGCCGCGGAAGACATCCGGGCGCTTAGTGAACGTATCAAGGGAGACCCCGGGTCAAGCCCGGGGCGCCACTTGCTTTACAGGTTGCAGTCGCCTGCATAGGCGTCCGAGTGGTTCTCAAGCGCGGCACCAAGGATCTTGTTGGTGAAAACGTCACCTTCTTGGATCACTTCTCGTGCATAGATCGTCTGCACTGGGTGCTGGTTTCGACCGAAGGCAAAGTCCCCCCGCGTGCTATCAAAGTCAGCCGCGCGTAGCGCCTCGCGGAAGGCATCCGCGTCGTCTGGGCTTGCGGTATCTAGAGCCGATAGGATCAGGTTTGCCGTGTCGAAGCCTTGGCTTGCATAAAGAGACGGCAGGCGGCCGTATTCAGCTTGGAAGCTTTCCACGAAGGCTGCGTTAGTTGGGTTGTCGATGTCCTTGTTCCACTGCGAAGTGTTCACCACGCCCAATGCGGCACTGCCGACGGCCTGCAAAATGCCTTGGTCAAAGCTGAACGCCGGGCCCACCACAGGCAGGTCAACGCCGCTGTCAGAGTATTGCTTGAGGAACGAAATCCCCATCCCTCCGGGCAAGAAGAAGAACACGCTATCAGCGCCCGATGCCCGGATTTGAGCAATCTCGGCGGCGTAATCGGTCTGACCAAGTTCGGTGTAAAGCTCACCGGCCAACTCGCCCTCAAAGAACCGCTTGTAGCCGGTCAACGCGTCTTTGCCCGCTGGATAGTTCGGCGCCAGGATGAAGCTGTTGCTATAACCTGCGCCGTTGGCGTAAGCGCCCGCGGCTTCGTGAAGATTGTCATTTTGCCAGGCCACGTTGAAGTAGTTCTGGTGGCAACCAGCACCTGCCAGGGCCGAAGGACCAGCGTTTGGCGACAGATAGAAAACCCCTTGAGCGGTTGCCGAAGGCACCACAGCCATGGCCAGGTTCGACCAGATGATGCCGGTCATGATGTCCACTTTCTCAGACTGAATCATCTTGTCGGAAAGCTGCACCGCGATGTCGGGCTTGCGCTGATCGTCTTCGATCACGACTTCAACGTCGTCGCGACCCGATTGGGCAACCGCCAGCATAAAGCCGTCGCGCACATCAATACCCAGGCCAGCGCCGCCGCCGGACAGCGTGGTGATCATACCGATCTTTGTTTCGGCCATCACAGGCCCGGCCAGCGCCGTTGCGGTCAGCGCCGCGATCAGTGTCTGTTTCATGATTTAACTCCCTGATATAATTAGGTTAAAAGGCTCGGAACGTCAACGTCGTGAGCGTCCGCTCAATCCCCGGGACAAGGCTGACCTGGTCGTTGATGAAACGACCGACATCTTCGCCCTCGGGCACATATAGTTTCACCAGCAGGTCATATTCCCCACTGGTCGAATACATCTCGGAATGAATTTCTTTCAGCGCGATGGCATCGGCGACCTCATAGGTCGTCCCCGGTTTGCATCGGATTTGGACAAAAACGCAGGTCATTGGTCTGAGCCCCCTTCGGCCTTGAGTTTGAAGCGTTGAACTTTGCCCGTTGCAGTTTTCGGCAGCTCTGCACGGAAGCGTACAGACCGGGGATATTTATACGGGGCGATCAATGCTTTGACGTGATCCTGAAGTATTTTCTTAAGGGTGTCATCGCCTGAATAGCCATCTTTTAGAACAACATGCGCTTCTACAATTTGACCGCGTTCGAGGTCAGGTGCTCCGATCACGCCGCATTCGGACACTGCGTCATGGGACAGAAGCGCAGCCTCAACCTCCGGGCCCGCAATATTGTAACCTGATGTGACAATCATATCGTCATTGCGCGCTGCGAAATGGTAATAGCCCTCGGTGTCACGAAGGAAACTGTCGCCGGTGATATTCCAGCCGTCCCTGACGTAACTTTCTTGCCGATCACCGCGCAAATAACGGCAGCCGGTCGGGCCACGAATAGCCAGGCGGCCGATCTCTCCGTCGGGTACGGCATTCCCATCGGCGTCGATCAACCGGGCTTCATATCCGGCGACGGGCTTGCCAGTACAGGCGGGGCGGTGATCATCAAACCGGTTGGAAATGAAGATGTGCAACAATTCGGTCACGCCGATCCCATCAAGCATCGGCTTGCCCGTCTTAGCAATCCATTCATCATAAACAGGCGCAGGTAAAGTCTCGCCCGCAGAAACCGCGGCACGAAGCGATGACAAATCCGCGCCTTCCTCCATGGCGCGCAACATCACCCGATAGGCGGTCGGCGCTGTGAACGATACGGTTGCTTTGTATTTTTGTATAATATCAATCATGTTGGGCGGCGTTGCCTGTTCTAAAAGGGTGGCCGTGGCCCCAAACCGCAGCGGGAAAATCGCAAGACCGCCAAGTCCAAAGGTGAATGCGAGAGGCGGCGATCCAACAAAGACGTCCTCGGGCACAACGCCAAGCACTTCTTTGGCGTAGCCATCCGCAATAATCATAAGGTCGCGGTGAAAGTGCATCGTCGCCTTGGGCGTGCCCGTAGAGCCTGAGGTGAAACCGAGAAGAGCGACGTCATCTCGCCCCGTCTGCACCGCTTCAAAGCGCACAGGTTTCTCAAGCGCCAACCGATCCAATTCGGCATCGTGGTTCGATGTGCCATCAAAACCCGTTACGCGCAGGGCGTCGCAAGCGTCGGCGCAGGCCTCCATTTCTTCCATCAGGCGCGTGTCGCAAAGTGCGTGGGTTATCTCGGCCAGATCTACGTATTTTTGTAGCTCGCCAGCCCGGAGCATGGGCATGGTATTGACCACCACTGCCCCCACCTTCGTCGCGGCAAGCCAGCATGCGACCATGGCAGGGTTGTTGGCCGAGCGAATAAGGACACGGTTACCTGGTTTTACTCCCAAATCCCCAACCAATACGTGGGCCATGCGATTGGTCCAATCGGCCAGTTCTTTATAAGTCCGTTGCCGCCCGTTGCCGATCAATGCGGTGTGGTCGCCAAATCCTTTGTCGACCATGGCATCGGTCAGTTCGACCCCGGCATTGAGCTGGTCAGGATAGTCAAACCCTTCCAAATTGAACTTAGGCCATTGGTCCGTGGGGGGCAGGTTGTCCCGAGCGAAAGTGTCGATATGCGCCGACGGTCCGAGCATTATTGCGCTCCAGCTGCGGCGGCCATAGTCTGGCGCGCGATGATGACCTTTTGGACGTCGCTCGCGCCCTCGTAGATGCGCAAAGCGCGAATTTCCCGATAGAGCGTTTCAACCGTCGAACCTGAGCGCACACCGTCGCCACCAAAAAGCTGCACGGCCTTGTCTATGACTTGCTGTGCTTGATCGGTGGCAAAGAGCTTGGCCATCGCCGCCTCCCGCGTGATCCGGGGCGCGCCAGCGTCGCGGGTCCAGGCAGCGCGATAGATCAAAAGGGCTGCGGCGTCGATGTCGACTGCCATGTCCGCAATGTGCCCTTGCACAAGTTGCAGATCAAAAAGGGGCGTGCCTTGGACGTGTCGGGAGGCAACGCGCCCCAAAGCCTCGTCGAGCGCCCGTCTGGCAAAGCCCAAAGCCGCGGCGGCGACAGTCGAGCGGAAAACATCCAGGACCGACATCGCGATCTTGAAGCCCAGGCCTGGTGCGCCGATTATCGCCGAAACTGGGACGCGGCAATCTGTGAACCGCAGGGTTGCCAACGGGTGGGGGGCAATTGTGTCGATCCGCTCCACAACTTCGAAGCCCGGCGCGTCTGGCGTCACGACAAAGGCTGACATCCCCTTGGCTCCGGGTGCCTCACCGGTGCGGGCAAAAAGAGTATAAAGGTCTGCAATTCCGCCGTTGGATATCCAGGTTTTTTCTCCGTTCAGCACATAGCAATTACCGTCCGGTGTCGCAGTCATCTTGTTGGCGGCCACGTCCGAGCCTGAGCCGGGTTCTGTCAGGGCAAAGGCCGATATGGCTTGACCGACGCGGGTTTTGGGCAGCCAAGCAGCCTTCTGCTCTGGTGTGCCAAAAAGCGTGATCGCCCCAGTACCCAACCCCTGCATCGCAAAGGCAAAATCTGCCAAACCATCATGGCGCGCCAAAATCTCCCGGGCAAGGCAGAGCTTGCGCACATCAAACGCTCCGTCTTCGCTGGATGTTGGGGCCAATATACCCGCATCGCCGAGCGTGGATACCAATTGCCGGCACGCGGCGTCCGTATCGCCATGATCGATGCTCAAGCCCGCGGCCACGTCTTCGACCTCCGCGGCCCAGTCGCGATGCGCATCCTCGAAAAAGGGCCAGTGGAGAAAGCTCTCATCAGCCATCAATCGCCCTCAAACACTGGTTTTTCGTGTGCCACGAAGGCCTCATAGGCACGGGTGAAATCGTTACCCTGCATACAGATGGCCTGCGCTTGGGCTTCAGCTTCAATTGCTTGATCGAGGCTCATGTTCCATTCCTGTGCCAGCATCGTCTTGGTCATGGAATTGGCGAAGGTCGGGCCTGACACGACGCGCTCGGCCAGGGCCAACGCGTCACTTTCCAGCGCTTCAGCGGTGCTGATTGCATTGAAGAACCCCCAGCGCTCACCTTCTTCGGTGCGGAGCGTCCGACCCGTATACAGCAGCTCTGCCGCGCGGCCCTGGCCGATGATCCGGGGCAACATCGCGCACGCGCCCATGTCGCAGCCCGCAAGCCCAACCCGATTGAAGAGAAACGCCACCTTCGCGTCTGGCCCTGCTATCCGCATGTCCGACGCCATGGCCATAATTGCCCCTGCGCCTGCGCAGACGCCGTTAACCGCGGCGATTACGGGCTTGCCGCAATGGACCATCGCCTTCACCAAGTCTCCGGTCATGCGCGTGAAGGCCAAAAGCTCTTTGATCGACATCTTGGTCAAAGGACCAATGATGTCGTGCACGTCCCCGCCGGACGAAAAGTTCCCACCATTGGGCAGGATGACAACGGCATGCACCTCATCCGAATAAACAAGCGCCCGAAACCAATCACGCATTTCGGCGTAGCTGTCGAAAGTGAAAGGATTTTTTCGCTCGGGCCGATCATGAGAAATGCGGGCAATGCCGTTTGCGAGTTCAGAGCGGAAGTGTTTGGTTTGGGGGAGGGTCACGATGTTTCCTTCCCTATATTGGCCTTTTCCAGGAGCCGCGTCAGCGTACTGGCCTCCTCGGCCGATAACCCGCCCAATAATTCGTCCACCCAGACCTCGTGACGCTGTGCCAGCGCTTCGAAAGCATCGTGTCCCTTCGCCGTCAGGCGCGCCAGATGCGCCCGGCGATCCCCTGGAAGTGCTACGCGAAGTGCCAGTCCTTCCTCAGTCAAGCGGTCGACAATCCCGGTCACGTTGCCGTTCGACACTTTTAGATAGCCGGACAGGTCACTCATTTTCAGTCCATCGGGGTGGCGGGCAAGAGCCGCCAGCACGTCAAAGCGCGGCAGTGTTGTATCGTGGCCGTCTCGCAACCTGCGGCGCAACTCGGATTCGATCCCCGATGAAAGTTTCAACAAACGCAGCCAAAGCCGCAGCCGGGTTTTTGAGATCGGCTCAGAGACGGGTTTCGAATAGGCCGTCATATCTCTCCTCCGGACACGGACAGCGCATGGCCGTTGATGGATTTGGCTCCCTCCGAGGCGAGGAAAACCGCGGTTGCTGCGACCTCTTCCGGGTTGATCAGGCGACCTTGTGGATTTGGGGAAGTCACCATCTTTGTGGCTTTCGCGCGATCGACGTCGAAGCGGGTCATGAGCCCGATGATTGCAGATTCTGCCAGATCGGTGTCCGTGAAGCCCGGACAAATGGCAT
>JBCDGN010000102.1:0-12791 GCA_038751255.1 Pseudomonadota bacterium | reverse complement strand
CTCCTGGAGCTTCTCGAGGTCCACCTTGCTGAGGTCCCAGCCGCCCTCTTCCATGGCGTGCATGAACGCCTCGCCGTACTGGATGATGCCGGACTCCAGCATCTCGCGGAGGAGGTCGTTGCCAAATGTGCGAAAGATTCTCTACGTTATCCGGGAAAGGCGAAGAACGGGACCACAAAGGTTTGCATGACAGTCTTTGGAAAGACGGCGGTGATCGCGTCGGGAAAACCCTTCAGCCTATCCACCACGGCGATCAAGATATCGGCGATACCGCGGTTCTTCAGCTCGGTCATCACCCGCATCCAAAACTTCGCACCTTGTGTCTGTTCGATCCAAATGCCGAGCAATTCTTTGGTGCCATCTGGTTCTATCCCAAGGGCGATGTACACGGCCTTGTTCCGCACAAAACCTTCGTCGCGGATCTTGCCCCGTATCGCGTCTAAGAAGAGTGAAGCGGAAAAGAAAAGAGCGCGGGGCGCTGTTTTCCCGCTGAACGGATAGCAAGCTTCAAGCGGGCGCGCCTGCCACTCCTTCACGGCATCAATGACCGCATCGGTGATCCGGCTGATCAGCCCAGGCGAGACGTCGACGCCGTAGATATCCTCCAGATGACCCCGTATCTCGCGGGTCGTCATCCCGCGCGCATACATGCTGATGATCTTCTCATGGAAGCCTAGAAACCGCCGTTGGTATTCTGCGATCAACTGAGGGTCAAAGGTGCCCGCCCGATCACACGGAATGTCCAGCGGCACTTTCGAACTTTCCGTCTGCACCGTCTGGAGGGACGTCCCATTCCAACGGATCCGCTTGCCCTACCCATGCCCGTTTTCGAGATGATCGTCAAACTCGCTGTTCAGAATCCGTTCAGCCAGTGCTTTCTTCAGATCGTCAAGCAACACATCTTTCGTGAAAAACACGTTCGGACTTAGGTCGCCAAGCAACTCATCCAATACCTACTTTGAAATGGCCATGCGATGATACTCCTTCTTTCATCATCATGGTCCGAAGCGCAAATTTGGAAACAGTCCCCGCCTGTATCGAATAAAGCTTGGCGTTCCCCCGCTTTTTTCCAAGTCGTCGTTCGCCGAACCGCTGCTGCGCCCCACCACCCCTTGATACATTCCGAAAGCTTGGCGCTACTAAGCAGGCTCCACGTAATCTGATGCGCGTCCATGCGTCTTGATGAAGACAAGGAGCTAAATATGACTGCCTCTCGCAAACCTCTGTCCAAAGGCATGTATCAACCGCCAACGCCGCCGGTGAATCCGGCCGTTGCCGCCGCCGGGCTGCTTTGTGTCCTGCTGCTCGAGCTCGGCATGTTCACATTTCTCTACACGACCTACGCAGAGACCATGGGTCTGATGGGCGATGTGTTTCTGTGCGATCAGCCTGTGATTGGCGGTCTGTTTTGCCTGATCGACCCAGAGATGACGGCAGCTCATTTGCTGGCGGTGCTGATCGCGGTTTTCACCCTCGGCGTTCCGATCGCCATTTGGAGCGGCGTTTTGGAACACGACATTCACCAAGATCCCCAGGCCTGGCTCGCTAAACCGGCCAACCGTGTGATCGCCGTTTTCGCCGTGAGTATGCTTGTGTTGGTCTTCACCCTGGAGATCGTGAACATCTACACGCTGATCGCGCGTCAGTCAGTGGGTGGACCGTTCCAGACCACACACACCGACCCGTTCATCGCTTTTCTGGCGAAGAACCAGGCGCTTGGGCTGTTCGCTGCGTTTCTGACGGCGGTGATCAATGCCGTGTTGGCGCTTCTTACGGTCCTGGCCGCCCGCTCCTTCAAATCTGCCTTGAAAGGAGGTCTGTAATGACCATTTTCGGACGTTTGCTTCTCGGAACGGCGCTCGGTGCGGTAGGTTTGGGCTTGATTTGGGGCGCGAAAGCCTGGGGGCAGGACACCCCAGCGACCACGAGCACAAATCCACCAGCCGTTTTCGTTCTCATCGAGAACGGCGGCACGGTGCAGGCCCGCGATGAGATGTCGGAGAACATCAACTTCCTTCTGGGCGAGTTGACCCAATTGCGCCGTCGGCGGGCCACGCGCGACACGCAGGTGCACATCGTGCTCTCGGCGGACCCCACGCAAGTTGCTTGGTCTGGCACCCCCGAACAGCTCTTCTTGCAGGGCCACGAGGTATTGGACGTGATCGCGTTTCGGGACACCTGCTCAGACCTGGTGCTGGCTTGGGACCAGATTGAGATCACTGCCCGGATCACCATGCCGTCGGCGATTGAGCTGATCCAGGTCGGCCCGATGATCCATGCAGGCTTCCCCTGCGACGGCGACGACACCGTGATCAAGCTGCCGCAGCCCGTACCTACTGACTTGGCTCTGGCCGACATGGCCAACGAAGCCCGCCGGTTACTCTTCATCGGCGTCCATGCCGATCAAGACGAAGTGTATCTCGATCATTTGCGCGACACCGGTGCGTTGGCGCGCGCGCGGAGCGGCGAAGTTGTCTTTGACCTGCTTGATATGGCGCGGGCGCGCGCCGTCCGCGGTGCTTTTCTGGAGGACAAATGATGTTCGACTTGAGTAAGAGCATTCTGGTCGGGGCCTCGGCCCTCGCCCTTCTGGCGGGCGTCGAGGTGGCGAATGCGCAGACAAAGCCCCTCTTTCACATCGAGGGACGCGTGCCGGATGACGATCAAGCGATCCTCACGCTCCAGCGCTGGCTCGATTTTGAAGCTGAAGTGAGCCTGAACCTCCGCACCGATCCCGCGCTGGTGCCCTCGGCGCGCGTGCTGGAGATGGTGCAAAGCATCGCGATGGTGGACGAGGCTGGCCTGCAGATCAGCCGCGGCTATGCGATCGATGTCGCGCATGATCTTGTCGTCGGTTACAGCGGTGGCAGCGCCGAGATCACCCGCGTTCACGGCAATGACCAGAGCTTGATTGTCACCGCGCTTTTCAAAGATGCGATGGGCCGGATTGTTGTGCCACCAAAAGGCAGCCTTGCCGCATATACCACGGGTGGTGACCGCCTCTGTCTGGCCGAAGAAATCGTCACGGCAGAGGAACTCGCGGCGAGACCTGCATCAAGCGCCGCAGATGGGTCACAAGCTTCGACATCCCCTCTTATAGCACCTGAGATGTCCTTTGCCCTTCTCATCGATCGGTCCGGGTCGATGGCGTCTGTGCGCTCCGAGGTTGATCGCGCGGCACGGCGCTTTCTCGATGCACTGCCCAACACCGCAACCTGCACTGTCGGTGGGTTTGCCACCGGGTTCAGCTTCGATAGCAGCGACGGGTACGGCCAGCGCAGCTGCCGGGCGCAGAACTTTTCGCTGACAGGGGGACGCGATATCGGCGGCGGCACTGATCTCTACTCGCCGTTGGCCAAAGTCTACCGCGATATGAATGCTCCGGCCATAGCCGCGCATCAGAAGGCGGTGCTCGTGATCACCGATGGTGGGTTGAACGGCGGTTTGGAACTGAAAGAGCAATTGCTGCGCCTGCGCGGCGGTGTTCTGACCTTCGTCTATTTCGTGGGCGGCTCGACTGACATGCACCTACGCGATCTGGCGGACCACTATCTCGAACACCAAGGCGATCTGCCCTCCGCCCTGGAGCGGTATTTCCAGGTGGTCAGTGGGGCCTTTGCAAAGCAGACTATTCTGCGCGTGGTGCCGTGCGATGAGTTTTGATCGCAAAGCCGCGCAGGATATGGGCCGTATTTGGGCTCAAGACCCGCAACAGCATGGATCGGCCTCCTGGGCCGATCCTGACCACCTTCTTCAACGCGGCTATGGCCCGTGGGGTCGGCACACGCTCGGCTTTCTGCCGAGCGAAGACACCCGTCAGGGCGCACTGCCCATCACCTATGGAGGCGATCGCCATCAACTGATTGTTGCGCCGACACGGGGCGGCAAGGGCGTGTCCGGTGCGATCCTTCGGGCCCTCGAACATCCAGGAAGCATGATTGTCATCGACAATAAGGACGGCGAGATTGCACGGATCACAGCGCGGTATAGACGCGATGTTCTGGGCCAGAACGTGGTCTTGATTGATCCTTTTGATGTGGTCGCCAGCGCGCTGGAGATGGACCAAGCGCAGATCAATCCCATGCGCCGCGTCGACCTAGACGGCGATGATGCGTTTGATGACGCCATGCTGTTGGCGTCGAGCTTGGTTGTGCCGTCTGGCCCGCAAGACACTCACTGGGATGCCGAAGCTGCCAGTTTACTTGCTGGCCTTATCCTGCGCGAGGCTGAGCTGGGCGGAACGCTGGTTGATGTGCGCGCGGCGCTGAACCGCGATGCGGACGCCTTTATAGCCTATGTCAATGACATGGCGGCTAGCGCCTACCCCCTTGTCCAGGCCGCTGCGGGCCGGATCATGAGCAAAGAGGCGCGTGAGTTCTCCGGGGTTCTCTCGACGGCCCATCGCAACACGCATTTCCTCGAATCCGGCAAACTGGCCGCGAGCCTGTCGGGCGCCTCCGTTGCGCTCAGTGATATCGGCGAAGGAACAACGATCTTTCTGATCCAACCGGCCCGCCGGATCGGAACGTCGAAGAGCTATCTGCGGTTGCAGATCGCCTATTTCATGGACCTGGTGATGTCGCTCCCCGCGCGTCCGAGCGAGCCCGTGCTGTTTCTGCTCGAAGAAATGGCCACCTTGGGCCGCATGGCCCAGATTGAGCAGGCCTTTGGCCTCATGGCCGGGTTTGGCTTGCAAATCCTGGCCGTCATCCAAGATTTTACCCAGCTGCGCGATCTCTACCGCGATCGCTGGCAGACCTTCGTGGCCAACGCGGCCACCGTGCAGTGTTTTGGTACAAATGATCATTTCACCGCGGAGTACCTGTCAAAGCTCGCCGGGACAGGCAGCGTCGAAACGCTCTCCTATGACAGCGCCGAGCGGCGCGCAGGCCTGTTCTCAGACCCCTATTGGGCTGGGACGGCGGATCGCATCACGGGGCGGGCTTTGATCATGCCCGACGAGTTGATGAGCCTGCCGCCCCACGTGCAGTTCATCGCGCTCGCCGGGGCCCGTCCGGCCATGGCCTACCGCCCGGCCTACTTTCTCGACGCGCGGTTTCGCGGGCGTGGCGGCGTCCCGCTCTATGACAATCACCCCAACCATGCGCATTTGCCGATCCCAGGTGCTTATGACTTCACGGCGCCACGCCTAGAGCTTGATGAGCTCTTGCCACAGTATCTGAAGGTGGGCTGACGATGTTGACCATCTTGGTTTGCTTGGCAATTGGGGGACTGGCGTGGGGCTGCTTGGGCCTAATCGCAGCAGCCTATGGGCTTGTGCTCCCCACCCTCCACCCGTGGGCTATTCTGATCACCGTGCAAGCAGGCCCGCCCTTGTTGTTCGTCTGCGCGACGATCGCCTGGGCTCGCGCCCGCGCCTGGCGCCGGATGGACGACATGCGCACAACACCCATAGGGTCGGTGTCCACACGGTTGGCACGCGGTCAGCCCGCCGTTGTTCAATCGACGGGCCAAAAGTCCGTATTGGAATGGTGTGCCATCCAGATGATCTGGCTATCGATCATCGCGACGCCGTTCTGGCTCGGGTTGGGATACCCACTCGCCTGGATCGGCGCGGGCGTGGCCACTTACTGGCTCACCCGCGCCTGCCTGCGTTAGCCCGTCCCGGCGTCCTCCAAGATGGTTTCATCGTAGAGACGACAACAGAGTTCGATCATGCGCAAACGTTCGAGTTTCGGACTGTAGCGCTTCGGTGCTTCTCCTGTTTCGTCGGCCAGAAGAAAGTCCGTCATCCAGCGATTGCTCACGTCGGGAAACACCTCTTCGATGTCTTTGGGATGGTACGGACGTTGATCCGAGAAATACATCCGCCCATCGAAATCGTAGAGGATTGTAAGAGCTGCGAACCACGCCTTGCGCCCATGCATATGCGCATGTCGACGCCGCGCAGGCTGCCACACGCGTTTTGCATAAAACTGACGATCTACGAGATTATAGTCACTGGCCACGACGATGCGCGGGCTTTCAGAAAAACGGATAGACATGGTCGACTCCTTTCGTTGTCGCCAGAGAGAGAGTTAAATTGTCATCCGTTTCGAGGACAGATAGCGCTAACAAATCTCGAGGACAAGCGCAAAAACAATGCATTTTCCCGATTGTCTCCTGCTCGTCTCCTAACACTTGGCCGGTCGTCAAATGAACCGCCCTTGATCCCCTCCTGCAGGCCGCATTCACCCCCGGGAAGCGCCGCCTAAGAGATCGCGATAGCGGTGCAGGCCTGTTAAAACCTCTATCCCTTGAGGAAAGTAGGCGCTGCATTTCAATAAGTTAGGCAGCGCGTCGATGTCCTCAAATTTGCAATAACACAACCATAGGGTGTATGATGAAACTGGAGGACTGGAGAAGTGGTCGCGGACAAAAACGGGAGGGCGTCTCAATGAAGGACAGCTCGAACACCGGCCAAATGCTCAGCGGCGCGTTCAACAACGAGGTGGAAGGCACCTTGGATGCCAAGCTGGAAAAATACCGGCACCACCTGGCCGACAGCGACCTGACGCTCGCGCAACAAGACGAGTTTCTACGCGCCCTCTGGGCCATCATGTCGACCTTCGTCGACCTCGGATTCGATCTCGGCCCTGATCAAGAAACCTGTGGACAAAACCGGCAAACGCCCGACCAACACACCACAGAGGGCGTTGATCCGCTAAACTTGGATGTGGGCCCCAAAACCGACTTAACCGATTGAGACAGAAAGGCAGGACAATGACAGTTTCTCAAAAACCCGATCTAAACTCCGAACGTCCCGCCGTGATCTATTGCCGGGTGTCTTCGAAGGCGCAGACCAAACGCGGTGATGGATTGGGGTCGCAAGAAAGCCGCTGCAGAGAATATGCGGCCTACAAAAACCTCAGCGTCGCGATGGTCTTTTCCGATGATGTCACGGGGAAACTGGCGGATCGGCCCGGCATGCAGAACATGCTGGCTTGGCTGCGCACCAATCGTCGGGATCAACCGGTGGTCATCATCGACGACATTTCGCGGTTTGCGCGGGGCATGGAAGCGCATATCAAACTGCGCAAGCTGGTCGCCTCCGCAGGCGGCGATTTGCAGAGCCCCTCAATTGAGTTCGGTGATGACAGCGATTCACGTCTGATTGAGTATATGCTGGCCAGCGTCGCGCAGCATCAACGCGAGAAGAATGGCGAACAAACCATCAATCGGATGCGCGCGCGGACCATGAACGGGTATTGGGTGTTCCAAGCACCGGTTGGCTACCGCTATGAGCGCTTAGCTGGGCACGGCAAAGTGCTGGTTCCCCATGAACCGAACGCCAGCGTTCTCCGTGACGCGCTGGAAGGCTTTGCGTGCGGGCGGTTTCAGACACAGGTGGAAGTGAAACGCTTCCTGGAGCGCCAACCAAGTTTTCCGAAGGATTTGCCGAATGGCGAAATTCGAAACCAACGTGTGGCCGACCTTCTCAAACGTCCCGTCTATGCGGGCTATTTAGAAGTGCCGAACTGGGGGGTATCGCTCCGCCAGGGGCACCATCAAGGCCTGATCAGCTTTGAAACCTACAACCGTATTCAGTCTCGTTTGAGCGAGACTGCGAAGGCCCCGGCAAGAAAAGACATTCGAGAGGACTTCCCGCTGCGCGGCTTCGTGGTTTGCGGCGATTGCAACAAACCGCTGACCTCTTGCTGGTCGAAAGGCAAAACGGGTGTGAAGCATCCCTACTACATGTGCTGGAACAAAGGCTGCGTAAGTTATCGCAAATCGATCCGCAGGGACGCACTCGAAGGGGAATTCGAGGGCCTCCTGAAAGACCTACAACCCGCCCCTGACGTCTTCAATGTCGCGAAAGATATGTTCTCTGATTTGTGGGATGCGCGCCTGCGCCAGGTCTCAAAGGCTGTCGAAGACATGAAAACACAAGTGAAAGCACTGCAAAAGCAAATCGACGGGTTTCTGGACCGTATTGTGGATACGAGCCAACCATCGGTGATCTCCGCCTATGAGAACCGCATCGCAGAACTTGAGCGGCAAAAACTGCTTGCCCAAGAGCAGACACAGACACCGCCCGCTCCACAGCGCAGCTTAGAGGAGTCGTTCGAACTCGCCCTGCGTTTCCTATCAAATCCCTGGAATCTATGGAAGAATGGCGATCTGAACTTCAAGAAAACTGTGCTCAGACTGACATTTTCTGAGCCTGTCGCCTACGACCGCGAAAAAGGTGTTCGAACCCCTAATTATGCCTTCCCATTCAGAGTGTTAGGGGGAAAGCAAATGCAACAATGTGAGATGGCGCACCCGAGAGGATTCGAACCTCTGGCCTCTGCCTTCGGAGGGCAGCGCTCTATCCAGCTGAGCTACGGGTGCCTGGGCGAGCGGTATAGGTCCGCTTTTTGAGCGGTGCAATCACAAACCTTATGCAAAGAGATCGTGGCAGAGCTCAAGCGCCTCGACCAAGGTGTCGACTTCATCTGTGGTGTTGTAAAGGCCAAAGCTTGCGCGGCATGTCGCCGGTACGCCCAGATGCTCCATCAGGGGCTGCGCGCAGTGATGCCCGGCGCGGACGGCGACGCCTTTTTTATCAAGCACAGTAGAGATATCGTGGGCATGCGCCGCGCCATCCAGTGTGAAGGAGAAAATCGCTGCTTTGTCAGCTGTTTGCCCTTGGACGTTCAACCAGTTCAGCCCATCGAGTTTTGATCTGGCATAGTCCCGCAGCACTGTCTCATGGGCTGCGATATTGTCCATTCCGAGGCCCATAATGTAGTCGAGCGCGACGCCGAACCCGATGGTCTGAACGATGCCGGGCGTACCCGCCTCAAACTTCATCGGCGGATCGGCATAGCTGACCGCGTCTTTGGTAACATCGCGGATCATATCGCCGCCGCCCATGAAGGGGCGCATCTCTTCCAAGCGCTCTTTGCGAATATAGATCGCGCCAGAGCCTGACGGACCATAGAGTTTGTGCCCTGTGATCGCATAGAAATCGCACCCGATCTCAGAGACATTCACCGGCATATGCACTGCAGCTTGGCTGCCATCGATCAGCACCGGCACACCCTTTGCATGGGCCGCGTCGCAGATCGCTTTGGCATCTACCTGGGTCCCAAGCACATTGGAGAGATGCGTGATCGCGACCAACTTTGTCTTCGGCCCGATGGCCTCAATTACTTTTTCGGTATCGAGCGCCCCAACGGCATCCACATCGACCCATTTGAGTACCAAGCCCAGTCTTTCGCGCATAAAATGCCAAGGCACAATGTTGGCGTGATGCTCCATGACGCTTAGCACGATCTCGTCGCCAGCTTCGAAATGCGGCATCGCCCAACCATAGGCAACCAGATTGATCCCCTCAGTCGTGCCCGAGGTGAAGACAATCTCGTTCTCGTCCGGCGCGCCAAGAAACGCTGCGATCTTGCCACGCACTGCCTCATATTTTTCAGTCGCGAGATTGGACAGATAGTGCAGACCGCGGTGCACATTGGCGTATTCCATCGAATAGGCCCGGGTCACGGCGTCAATCACAGTTTGGGGCTTTTGCGCCGATGCCCCATTGTCGAGATAGACCAGCGGTTTTCCGTTCACCTCACGGGACAAAATGGGAAAATCCTGACGGACCTTCATCACATCATACATCATACCGCTCCTGGTACAGCGAAGCCGAGGATGGAAAGCACAAGGGAGAGCACAAAGATGATCCCCAGCAAAGACCCTAGGATCATGACAAAGACCAATCCCAGGGACCTAAACCCGTGAAGTACGGCAACGAAATTGGTCAAAAGCCATAGGAAAAGGACAACGCCCGCCAGCCCAATGATATCTGCGAGCCCTTGGGCCAGCATCATCGCGGCAAGCTGCACGATCTGGAGGCAAATCATAATGAACTGAAGCCAGATCATTAGAGCGAGTGCGTCTTCGAAGGTACCTGTGCCCCCCATGGCGTGCCCAATCCAATGGACCGCATAGACACTGATCATCAAGACCGCGACCTGCACGCCCGCCATAAGCATCGGGTTCCAAACCAAAGGCCCAGCCAACGACGTCGGCTCTGCCAGAAAGATCATCAGCCCCTGGCCCAGCACGACAGAGAGCGCCACGACCGCAAACATCATCTGCCACAGAATGGGCATTGGTATGTTTTGACCGATCACAAGACGGGCGCCGTCTTGCGGATTTCGAACCGTTTCGATGGCGCGGGACAGAAGATCCCGCAGGGTGAACTCAATTTGCTCTACAGCCATGGCCGTCACCTAGGGCGTTTCGCCCGGTGTCTCAAGCGGCGATGAGATAATCGCTTCGCGCAAGCCGAGCCCCCAAAAAATGATAAACGCGGCAAAAGCGGGAAAACCAAGAACAGCGAGTTGTCCGCCCTGCCCCAAAAAACCTGAGGCTAATCCGTAAAGGAGCCACAAAGGGCTCGCTGCAAGGATCGCCCAGAACAGTGCGAGCCGGGCGCGATATCCCGTGCTCTTTCGCCTAAAGATCGAGGCCAGAAGGTGTGTCAGGCCCGCGATGAGGTAAAACGCCAAAGGCGCAATGAAGATCCAACCCAGAAGCGCGCCGCCAATGCGGGCCTCAAGCGGTATGGAGGGATCGAAAAAGGCGTCGCGCGACAGCCGTGGCCATTGCGCAACGAAAATCAAACCGCAGCCCAGGATCAGATACACCAGTGCGCGTGCCTCGTTCTCTGGACCGTCCATAAGACGTCGCAGCACCCGACGCGGCGCCCGGTAGCTTTCCAAGATATCCCGGGTAACGGACACCCCTATCGACTCCTGCGTCTGGACAACCACAATTCAAGGCGTTCACGAATGTCTTCTGCGATCACCTCTTCATCAATCTCTTCAAGGGCCTCTGCGAGAAAGGCGAGTGTCAAGAGGTCCGTGGCCTCTGCCGCAGGAATGCCTCGCGCGCGTAAGTAGTAAAGCGCCGTTTCATCGATCGCACCAGAAGTGGAGCCGTGCGAACACGCCACATCGTCGGCATAGATCTCAAGCTCTGGTTTCACCAAAAACTGACTGTCACCGTCCAGCAGCAAAGACTGGCTAATCTGGTAGCCATCGGTTTTCTGCGCACCCTGCTTAACGAGGATTTTGCCCTGAAAGACCCCGGTTGCGCCGTTGCGTAATACCTTTTTGAACACCTGGCGGCTTTCGCAGTTGAGCGCATCATGTGTGACAAACACAGTGTCGTCATGGTGGAAATCGCCATCGCCAACGGCGGCTCCAGCCACATGCGCTATGCCGTTGTCGCCGCATAGCTCGATCACGCACTCATTGCGTGTCATGACCCCGTTAGCGGTCAGAGTGAAGGATTTGAAAGTCGATTCCTCGCCCAAACGTGCAAAACAGAAGGTCGCTGCACGTCGTTCATGGTCCCGGCCTTGCGTCCGGATATGACGAAACTGACCGCCATCGGCGATATCGACCTCCATCACCTTGTTAAACCGTGCCGCAGCGGGGCCGTTTTCCAAAAGCGTCAACTCCGCGCCGGTATCAACCTTGATCACATGGTGCAAAATCGCGTCGGAGGTCTCTGAGCGGTGCAGATAGATCAATGAGATAGGTTTCGCAGCCTTGTCGGTGACATGGATTAAAACGCCGTCGGAAGCATACGCGGTGTTGAGCGCAGCAAGAGGCCTGTCCACTGGGTCCTGACCCCGTTTTTCTAAAGTTCCATAGAGGTCTTTGGCCCAGTGGATGTCCTTGTCGGCCACTTCAGCAAGCCGTTCGATGATCACCCCGGCAAGGGTCAGATCATCGGACTGCGCTGGATCGAATACGCCATCGACAAAGACGATTTTGAGCCGGTCGATTTCAGAATACATCGTCCGCTCCTCATTGGTGAAGAGCGCCGCTGGTGTCACGGTCGGATCGACCAAGCTTTCTGGTCTGGTGTATTTCCAATACTCGTCCCGGTTGCCCGGCAGGCCCATGGACCGCACCCTAGACAAGGCATTTTCACGCGCATCAGTGATCCAGGCCGCGCCGGTAAGCGGCGTCATCGCTGATAGCCGCGCCTCGGTCGCATCCAGCTTGGATTGCGGCAATGCCATCACGCGACCTCCGACAGAATATCGCCATACCCATTGTTTTCGACTTCCAGCGCCAGGTCTGGGCCGCCCGACTTCACAATGCGCCCATCGGCCATAATATGAACCACATCAGGTTTGATATGATCGAGCAGACGCTGGTAGTGCGTGATCACCAAGAAGGACCGACCCGCGGCGCGAAGGGCGTTCACCCCTTCCGCCACAAGCTTCATCGCATCCACATCGAGTCCGGAATCGGTTTCGTCAAGGATACACATCTTGGGCTCAAGCACCGCCATTTGCAGGATTTCGTTGCGCTTTTTCTCACCGCCTGAAAAACCCACATTGACCGGACGTTTCAGCATCTCGGCGTCAATGTTGAGGGCTTTCGCCTTCTCACGGATCAGTTTGAGGAACTCGGCCGCGGACACTTCTTCTTCGTCGCGGGCCTTGCGCTGCGCGTTCAATGCGGTGCGCAGGAAGGTCATGTTGCCCACGCCGGGGATTTCCACCGGGTATTGGAAGGCTAGGAAAAGCCCCGCCGACGCGCGCTCTTCGGGGTCCAACTCTAGGATATCTTCGCCGTCGAGCGTGGCCGCGCCATGGGTCACTTCATAGCCATCACGTCCTGACAGCACATAGGAAAGTGTGGATTTTCCTGATCCGTTCGGCCCCATAATTGCATGGACTTTACCGTCCTCGACAGTCAGATCGACACCTTTGAGGATTTCCTTGCCCTCTTCTTCCAGCTCGACATGGAGATTTTTAATTTCAAGCATTCCAATATCCT
>JBCDGN010000101.1:0-12974 GCA_038751255.1 Pseudomonadota bacterium | reverse complement strand
TTGGTTGTCGATGAGGCTCGAGAAGCGGTAGCCCAATCCACCGAGGTTTTGGCTCCCAATGCTGACATCGGAGCTAAAGGTCCCATCCCAGGTCACACGGAGCAGAGCAGCAGACGCGCCACCGACTGACATGATGAAAAAGACTGTGGCCGCCAATGCGGCCAGCGCTCTTAAGAACATCGTTTACCTCTGTCACCGGCGTCGGATCGGTAGCAAGCGTATCATCTCTCGAACGCCGAGTGTACGACTATCTGTTTTGAAGCGTTAACGATCAGCCCGATAAAAGACGCTCCCCTTCGTTTAGGATGCGTGACAGAACGAGCATTCTAGGCTGTAGCCGCAATGACGACTTCGAGACCTTTCTAGCCGAACAAGTTAGCCACTGTTCGCTAGCTGTTTCTATTCTGACGCCGACGACAAGGACAGACGGCGCTCACTCCCGGGGAAGAAGGCGTTGAATATAAGGATATCTTAGGACTAAGTCCTTAGACGGCGCAGCTTTGCGACAGCCCAAAGTTTGAGGAGGGCTTTCACCAACGCATGCGTCTGCGGTGGAGTATGCTCTGTATGTCGAGGCCCGTCAGCGCTATCCGCAAGGGTCTGGGGCTAGTCTTTTAACATCCGAAGCCCAGACCAACGTCTACCGTAGCTAACCAGCGGAGGTCTATCTCAGGACCCACCCGAGGGCATAACAGTCTATAAAGCGTCAGTTTTTCGAGCCGCTCGTCTTAGGGCAGCGAGTGCGCCAATCAACAACACGGCCGTAGCGGGCAGCGGGATCGGGGTGGTCACAAGTGAGGGGCCGAAAACGCCTTCATTAAATGTTCCAACTGGATTGTTAGGAAAGATGGCGCCGGACCCCACGCCTGCAACGCTCTCTAGGTAAAAAATCTGCGGCGCGGTCAATGCAGCCGCTTCGATATAGAGCTCATCTCCGTCCCCGGCGACGTAAGATGCACCGATCCGATAGCGGCCAACGTCCAACACGATCGGTGATATGTCTTCAGCCATCCATTGCCCCAATCCACTGCTGCTTGGCACACTAGCGCTGGTGGACGTGATTGTAGCTGACGACAGAAATGTCCCGTCATCTCTCCAAAGCGCGACAGTATGATCATTGGATAATCCATCTGCTTCCGCATCAAAAAACAGCAGCTTGGATACTTTGACTTTTGAAAGAACGTCGAATTGCCAACCCAAAACAATACTTGACGTGTTCGCGGACTTTGTTCCACCCGTGAAGTCCAGGCCAAGCGTTGCGGCATTTGCTGGAAAAGAGACTATCGCGGTTGTCGATATAGTCGCAGCAGCAAGTAATTTAACGATCATACTAACTTTCCTTAAATGGACGTGCCCCATTTAGAACGTCATTCCTTTCATGTTGACGCTAGGTCCAGAGCTAATCAAGTTATTCTATGCTCCGCGTGGAGGTCCAAAAAGCCGAAACAGTATTGGCGCGATCCAGAGTGTGCTAAATGAACTTGAACTGACCATACTAGAGCCTTTCAACGAAAATGCTCAGAGGACTCACAGCCGTCACTTGAAGCGTCACTATCGATCTGCAGTCTGGGGGAGCCGCTGGACCTCTAGCGCGTTACAAACATGCTGGCGTGCCAAGTTATTCTAGTCTTGGCTGCGTATCCCACCAAGACTTCGCCCCTAAGCCTTGGCACACTTAAAGGAATGCCGCACCGCGTCATATTCCCTTTCCAAGCGCGACCTCATGTGCGCTAGACTGTTCTTGCCGGGCACCTGCCCGGCTGGACGGGATCCGAAAGACGAGGATGATATGGGACTGCGCTTCATCTTCATGCTCACGCGCAATGATGCGACGGTCGCACGCGCCGATGACTATCTAGAGACCGCCCTTCGTCTTGGGCTGCGCCATATCGGCTTTAAGGATGTTGGCCTGCCCTTGGGCCAGCTGAAAGCGCTCAACCGCAAAATCCAAGACGCCGGCGCGCGGTCCTACCTCGAGGTTGTGTCCCTTGACCGAGAAAGCGAAATCGCATCGGCCAAAGCCGCCGTAGACCTTGGGGTCGATGTGCTTTTGGGCGGCACGCGGGTCGATGACGTTCTACCGCTCTTGAGCGGCACCAATATCGACTACTGCCCCTTTCCTGGCCGCATCACCGGCCATCCCTCCGTGCTTGAAGGCAGCATCGAAGAGATAACCGAAAGCGCCCGCGCCCTTGCCGCCCATCACGGCGTCGCAGGGCTCGACCTCTTGGCCTATCGCTCTCATGACGACGTGCCCGCCTTGATGGCTTCTGTCTGCGCCGCGGTGGACAAGCCGGTCTATATGGCGGGCTCTATCGAAGGCCCAGAACAGATCGCAGCCGTCAAAGCCGCTGGTGGTGCGGGGTTCACCATCGGGACAGCCGCTTTGGATGGCCACTACCCAGCGATGAACGCGGAATTGGGGGCGCAGCTTGGCGCGATCCTACGCGATGTGGCGCAGCTGAACGGTCATCTGTCGCCGCATCACAAAAACGGTCTGCGCGACGGCGATCCGTTGGCCGCAAAGCTGAGCGCCAGTGACGTGAAAGTCCAACTGAAAAACCTCGTCGATCAAGCTCGGTGGCGTTTTCACGACAGGGGAGATGAGCTTTTTTTCGTCCATCAGGGACGGCTATTGATGAAGTTTCGCGACCGAGAGGAGATCGTCGAACCGGGCGAATACATCCTCGTGCCGCGCGGGGTCGAACGCCGCCCTGTGGGACTTGGCGGCGGCTGCGATGTGGTGCATCTCAGCGCAGATGGCCGGCTGTAATGCGCCGCTGGCCCGGCCTACCCGCCTTCAGCCGCTAGCAGACCAGACTTCGATGTCTTCTGGCCACCGGTCCAGGCGGGAGCGATAGGGCGCGATAGGGCCAATATGCGCGCTGACCCAATCGGGGTTGTAATAGGTGTCGAGATAGCGATCGCCACTGTCGCACATGATCGTCACAACCGCGCCGGTCTTCCCTGCTTTTGCGATCTTGGCGCCTTCCAGCAAGGCGCCCCATAGGTTGGTCCCCGTCGACGGCCCTGCCCTTCGGCCAATCAAATCCTCCAGCCAAAGCATGGTGGCGATGCTCGCAGCATCAGGCACTTTGATCATCCGGGTGATGACCTCGGGCAGAAACGACAACTCGACATTGGGCCGCCCAATCCCTTCGATCCGACTTGATTCAGCGCCGGTCAGACTGCGGTCTCCGCTTTGATAGCCATCGTAGAAAACCGACCGCTCAGGATCGACCACCACCAGCTCGGTCTCATAGCTTTTGTAAAGGATGTAGCGCCCAAGCGTCGCCGAGGTGCCGCCGGTTCCTGCGCTCATCACCAAAACCGTCGGCACGCGCACCGTTTCATGCTCCATCTGACGAAAGATGCTTTCGGCGATGTTGTTATTGCCACGCCAATCCGTGGCGCGCTCTGCATAGGTGAACTGATCCATGAAATGGCCACCCGTGGTCTCGGCCAGCGCAGCGGCGGCCCCGTGCATCTCTGGCGCAGTGGACACGAAATGGCAGCTGCCGCCATAGCGTTCGATCAACGCAATTTTGCTCTGAGCGGTGCTCCGCGGCATGACCGCGATGAAGGGCACGCCGATCAATCTGGCGAAATAGGCCTCAGACACCGCTGTGCTGCCAGAGGACGCCTCGACAATTGTTGTCCCCTCGCGGATTTTGCCATTGCAAAGGGCATAGAGAAACAGCGACCGCGCCAGTCGATGCTTAAGACTGCCGGTCGGGTGGGTGCTCTCATCTTTGAGGTAAAGCGCGACGCCCGGCAGTTGCGGCAGGGGCAGCCGGAACAAATGCGTGTCAGCAGACCGGTGGGCGTCCGCATTGATACGCCTCATGGCCTCGGCAACCCAGCGGTCCATACTCAGCTCTCCCCTTCAGCCGATGCAAAGACATTGGGGCTGTGGTGGACCCAACGCTTCGGTATCGTCAAGCCACAGACCCGCACGGGGCCGATTGACCCTTTACGCAACGCAATCGACCCTGCCGCTTGATCGACAATTCGAAAAGGTTAAGCTGCCATTAACGGTCCCCTGTCGGGGCATTTTCGGTAGTTGGTGACACATGCCTAAGACAAAAATATTCTTTGCATCCCTTTTCGCCCTCGCAGCAAGTCAAGCCTCTGCAAGCACCTTTGTGCCCGACGCGGTCCTAAACTCCAATCTCAAGGTCCAACTCAAACCTGTCGCCACGCTCGAACGCGCGCCGGGGGAAACTGGACGCCGCAATGTCGAGGCACCCGTCACCATCGGTGACAGCATCTATGTGATTGACAGCGAAACACAATCTCTCAATCGCGCGATGATCCAAGGCGGGAAGAAAACCAACACCATGGTGACGAGCAGCGGGTTCACTGCGGTCTTTGACGCCAGCGACCTTCCGCCAGAGCTTGGGCCCACAGTGTTCAAGAATATCCGAAACATCACGGCAAGCCCGGATGGTTCGTCCATATACATGACCTTCCTGACCGACGCGCAACCCTATAACAACATTCCAACCCGTGTGTTGCCCGATCCGATCATTGAGGAATGTTGTAACACGCCGAGAATCGTGAATCTCTACGAGGTCAACGAAACGGTCGGCACCGATTTTCACATCATCGTTGAATATGACCTGAACAACGGCGTTCCCGATGCTTCCACTGGAAAACCTATTGTTGCCTTGGAGATGCAGACAGGAAGCCAAGCGCATTCGAGCGGCGGGATGCTTACCCTGCCCGATGGACGCCTGCTCGTTGCCACAGGCGATGCGGTTCCCGCCGGCACAGACGGCCGCGGCGGTCCGCAGAACGATGATGAACATGTCGGAAAACTGTTGATCATCGACCCGACCAAAACCGATCCCGCCGATATTGTCACGGTTGCCGGGAAGGGCATTCGGAACGTTCAGTCTCTGTTCTATACCGACCAGACAAAGACGCAGATCGCATTTTCGGATATCGGGAACGCCACGGCGGAAGAGGTCAACATCGTCTCTGTCGCCGACCTGATCGATACCACGGAGATTGAGAATTTTGGCTGGGGCCGAGGCTCTGACGGTCTTGCCCGGGAAGGCACGATTTACATCGAACCCGGCGTGGCGCTCCGGCCCTCCGAGGCAGGCATCGGGATTGGCGAGGCGCCTGTTCCAGAGCCCGGCTTTATTCAGCCCTTCGCCCAATTCGGACGTGAAGGGGGCGGTAATTTGGCAATCAGCGGCCCGCTTATTTCCGACTACTCTTTTGACTCGCTCACGAGCCTCTTTGGCAACCTGGTGAATGGCGATTTGTTCGGCACCATCGATCCCCTTAGCGGCTCGGTTGTCCCGGTCTACCGGGTTGGTGTGGTGGACGAGAACGGCATGGACTCAACCCTGCGCGACATCGCGGGTATTGGCAGTCGCGGCGACCCGCGGTTTTTCACCTTTCCCGACGGGACAGGTGGTGTCCTTCTCGAACGCCCAGGCACAGTCTATAGTATCCACCAGGTGCCGACGGCAGTGCCTCTCCCAGCAGGCCTCAGCTTGCTTGGCGCGGCCTTGGTTGCGCTCGGCAGCCGCCGCAAATGGCGACGCATGTGAAGGATCCGCAGGCCGACTTTTAGCTGCCTGCCGAGCCCAACAGAGCCAAGCGTTGTTCCATTCGTCAGATCCTGATATCCCTGCGGCACCCCGGATGCCGGGGCAATGGAGATTTTATGTTCACGACCGCGGGTGACCGCTGATCCCATCTGTTGGGATGGCCGAAAAGCACCTCAGACCAGCGCGCAATGCCGTTGGTAACTTGTCCTGTGCCGTCATTCACAAAACGTCTTTAGAAGACTTTGGACTGTATGGTGAACACCCCTGTCTGACGTCAGTTTGGCGCGGACATGGGCATCGTGAAAGATATCTTCCAATGAATGTAAGACCGACGAAACCCTCGGATACCGAAGCTCTGCAACGCATCGTTGCGGCCAATCAAATGTTCCCGCCCGAGATCCTGCCTGACTTGATAGCTGGGTTCTTTGAGGGCCCCGGGAACAGCAATGACCTGTGGCTATGCTGTGAGATCGATGGCGCAGTGGCAGGATTTTGCTATGCCGTCCCACAAGAACTCGCTGAGGGCACCTGGAATATGCGCGCGATTGCGGTGGACCCAAGCCAGCAACGGGGCGGGGTTGGAACTGCGCTGGTCAAAGCGCTCGCAACTAAGCTGAGCCGCCGCGGAGGTCGCGTCTTGATTGCGGACACGTCCAGCACGGCGGACTTCGCCCAAGCCAGACGCTTTTATCTCAAGACCGGCTACACCGAAGAGGCGCGGCTTCGTGACTTTTGGGCTGCGGGAGACGACAAAGTCGTCTTTTGGAAGGCGCTCTGAAAACCCCATCGGAACGTGTGAGTTCCTGTGCTTAGGGCTTTCTTTGATCAGGCCCCCGCCGCTCAGACGCGCGGGGGTTTAAACGCAATACATCCGCCCCTATGAAAGCCCAAAGTATTCGCTCAAGTGGCTGTATAGGAATAATAATATTATAGTCTTGCCGGTTGGCAAGATCGTGTGATCAGCCCCCGAACCGTTCTTTGAGATAGCTCTGGAAAGCCACTTCAAGCGCGCCGCGCGAGAGCGTCTCAGAGAACTCCATACTCACGCTTTTGCCCTTCTTGCGCACCATGATGCCGCTTTCGCCGGGGCTCCGCTGACAGAGCACACCCCCCTGCCCTTTCGCCTTTGAGGCTTTCACCGCGGCTTTCAGCGCAGCCAACACTTGCGCGCGGTCCTTATAGCTACCCTTCGCTTTTGCCTCACCCATGTCGAGCTACGCTGGTGGCGTAAGGACCTCGATGGGGTCGATGCCGCAGCGCGCGACGTGAGTTTTAAAATTGGGCCGCAAAGCGCGTGTGGCAAGTGAGGCCGAGCCCGTGGTCCATACCCCAGCGGCGGGACCTACAAAGCCGCGACCGGCCTGGGTGGAGGGTCAGGGGGCCGCGCTGCGGACCGAGACCTATGAAACCGCGCGGCTACGACATCCCGGCTATGACATTTACTTTGTCGAAAGCGAGTGGCGCGCCTGAGCCAAAGGCAAGGAGGCTGCGCAAGACCCCGACCGCGCCTGTTTGGCGTTCTTCCGCACATACGCTGAGGCTAACCCAATTTAGCTTGCCGAACCCGTGGAAGACCGCCCGCTCGGGGGCTGCGCCGGCGCAGTCGGCGTTGCGGGTTTTTTGCCTTTGGTAGAGAGCAGGTCGACCGCGGCAGTGAACACAGTTTCGCCGACGATATGGGCGAGCAGAAGACCAATATTCACGGCCTTGGCGTGGTCAGAGACTTTGCCAGCATCGATCCGAGCCACCTGCTCTGTGATCATAAGCTGGTCCTCTTCCGACAATTCCCGCGCAAGGCCAAGACAGGTGAGCGGCAGTTCGTCCCGCGTGGTGCCATATTCAATCTTTTGGAGGGCTATGATCACTGTCTCTTTGCGGGATGTGCCAGTGGCAATGCCGTCTCGCAGGTTGTCTTTGGCAGCTTTCAGCACGTCAAAGCCAGCAGTTCCTGCGAGGATAAGACCCAGCTCCAACGCTTTGCCTTCATCGCTGCTGTCCCCCCGGTTGGCCAGCGCCTCGACCCGCTGCTCGACCAATGCCTTTTCTTCGGGCGCCACATTCTGCATCAAGCTCATGCACATAGAGGTCAGCGACCTATAGGCCCGTTCAAAGCTGACGTCCTTCATGACCACTGCGACCTGTGCGGCCCGGTCATGTGCGCGGACACGGTCGACATTGCGATCAATGGCGAAGCGAAAGATCTGAATGATCCCTGCGAGCCCGATCTCGACATCCTGATTGCCAACGCGAATGGTGAAAAGGCTAGAGCGCATGATCGCGAGCGAGGCTGTGCCCGCCAGCAGGACCAGTGTGACAAGCTCGCTCATCGTCGGGTCAGGCTCGCCCGAGGCATCCGCATAAACAGGAAAGACCCGATAGATCAGCGCAAAGGTCACCATGGCGACGGCCGCGTTGAAAACGAAATAACAAACGCCAGAGATCGTGAGGGTGGCGCGGACGGGCGCGTCTTTGTAGCGCGATACAAGCTCTGCCACCGCTGCGGCGGCTCCGATCAAGGCGGTCAGCGTATATGCGACCCAGAGCGCCACGACAGCTTACTTAAGCTGAAACACCGGATCGCCGTTATCATCATTTATTTTCTCAACGATATCATAGCTTTCCATCTCTTTCAGAGCTTCGAGAAGCACGCTACGAGAGGTGCCCGAGGCGCTGCTGACCGTGCTCAAAAGATGGCCAGGCGCTGCTTGCCCATGCTCTTTCAGATAGTCTTGGATCAGACCCACCGGATCGGCGGGCGTTTCCTCGGGTTTCGAGACGGTGGTTGTGCTGGCGTTGACCGTGTCCATGAAATCACTGAACGCCTGCTGATTGCTGCGCAGAAACGCACCAAATGGAGAAGATTTCGACTGTGATTTCATCAGATGCACTCCCTCAGGGGACCGAAAGCAATTACGCCCCCTATAAATACACATCCTGGGGCGTCGTTACCATAGGCCTAAGCCCGCAAAGCGCCCGAGGAAAATATCATGTGTGAAGAAAGCAGTCTTCCGAGTGGGGGATCAGATCACCCGCCGTGCGTCGAGAAATCGGATGACAGTGGGACAGCGGATAAGCGATAGCTAAGCCAGGACGGCGACCGAACCAGGAGCATCGCTTTGCCAGAACACCCTTCCTCGCAAAAACTGGATCGGCGCGTCATTGTGGGGATGTTTGCCGCAGGTTTGGGCATCTTTGTGGTGGCCAATGACTTCACGGCGCTCTCGGTGGCCATCCCCGCGATTGAGAAGTCCCTTTCCGTCAGTCTGAGCACCGCGCAATGGGTCATCAATATCTACGCCGTTTTCTTTGGTGTGGTCATTGTGACGGGCGGCAAGCTTGCGGACATGCTTGGGCGCAGACGCCTGTTTCTGATCGGAGCGACTATCTTTGGTGTGTTCTCTTTCTTAGGCGGGCTTGCCAGCGAGGCATGGATGCTCTTGGCCTGCCGCGCGGTGATGGGTGTCGGCGGTGCGCTGATGTGGCCCGCAGTGCTTGGGCTAACCTTTGAGATTGTGCCCGAAGAGCGTGCGGGCCTGGCAGGCGGACTGGTCACCGCGGTTGCGGGGCTTGGCAATGCGGCGGGCCCGCTTGTTGGCGGTATTCTGACGGATACGCTGGGCTGGGAGTGGATCTTCTTCATCAATGTGCCGATTGCCTTGATTGGGATGATCACGCTGTTGCTTGTCATTCCAAAAGATGCGCCGACCAAGCCCGATGAACGCCTCGACTTCGTGGGGATGATCCTTCTGAGCATTGGCATTCTATCGCTGCTTTTGGCTTTGGATTTCGGCGTCGATATTGGCTGGCGTGATCCAAGGATCGTTGGCCTATTCGTGGCCTCCGTCGTGTTTTTGTTTGTGTTCTTCGCCTTTGAGCGGCGAGAAGGCGAACGTGCGCTGTTGCCCAAAGAGGTGACCGGTAATTTGGTCTTCTCGATGTCCGCATTGATCACCTTGCTGATTGCGGCTGTGTTCTTTGGTGCGATGGTTTACCTTCCGCAGTTTATGACCCAGCAACTCGGGTTTTCGTCCATGTACGCAGGCATCGGTCTGGCCCCGATGATGTTCACCTACGCGTTGGTCTCATTGGTGGCGGGCCGTGTTTATGATGCCTTTGGTCCACGACCCACACTCTGTCTGGGTATAGTCGGTCTTGCGGCAGGAATGTTGTTGTTGACGCAAATCAGCACCGCGACCATCTATTGGCACATCGTCCCAGGCATGTTCGTTTTGGGGTTTGGCATCGCGTTTTTCTATTCCGCGGTCATTCCAATTGCAGTGACGTCGCTTGGCGCAGATCGGGCCAGTTTGGCGAGTGCGGGGATCTATATGGTCAATGTGGCCGGGGGCGCGCTTGGGCTGGGGATGAACACCGCGGTCGTCACAAGCGCGGCGACGCTATCGGCGGGGATCGGCAATGCTTTCCTAGTCAACTGCGGGCTGTCGCTGTTGGGCTTGTTGGTGGCGCTGCTGTTTATCCGAGATGTGTCAAAGCCCACAAAATGAAGGTCTTGGAGATCAACAAAGGGTCGCGTATCAAGTTTTGTCGAGTTGCATTCAGTGCGCAGACACATCTGCGGTAGCGAACTATGGCGTTGAAATCTCACGCAACTCTGGCAGTGCATAAGCTTTCATGGTTTCCACATCTGGACGGTAAGCTCTTACCTGGCCGCGCCACCCGTCTTCTGGTGTCTGGGCATAGTTCACAGAGCGCTCCTCTGCGAGCGTTTGGCATTCTGCACCGCCGAAGATGATGGTGAAGCTGCCGTCATCGTTTTCTATGTAAGACTCACGACCGGTGCTGACCACGTTATGCGTGTCCGTCATCAGATAGTTGTCGGCATTGTAGAGTGTTAAAGACGCAAAGGCGTTGGCGGGGACCTTGTCGAAGGTGGCTGTATAGCAGGTGTCGGCTTTGGTGTTTTCCGGGGCCCAAGCAACATACATGGCGGTGGACTCTGGGCTCAACCCCCACGATCCCGCAATGGTGTAGGTCCATTTTTCCCAATCACTGACGTCGTTTATGTCGAATTGCACGGTGTCGTACATGTTCGGCAGTTTGGCCCATTCCACCAACAAAGCTTCGCGGAGTGCTGCGATGTCGGCCTCGGTTGTGTCCGTTTCATAGGGAACAGCAGAGTTGGATTTGATCACCATTGCCGGCTGCAATACGGTGTTGATGTAATCGACATCCTCGGGCGTCGCATCGGTGCCCGTCCGGATGCCGACGATCACGTAGTCGGTCTCAATCGAGCCGGCAGGGAAGTCGTGCAGACCGGCGTCCCAACTATACGCGACAAATGTGTGGTTCTGGTCTTGGACATGCAGGGAGATGAAGCGCGCACCCACATCGGGCAGTTCAATGGAAAAGCCGTCGCGCGCGTCGATCACTGCAATGGAATAAACGGTGTCAACATTTGGGGTCACGACCCAGGTGTCCGCAGCAGTTGTAAGCCCCTGAAAATGGTAGAACTCATTAAGGCCAGATCTGTCGATCATGTTTAGGGCAAAGATGTCTGCCTCTTTGCGCTGATACTCCATTGCGGACATGCCAAAATCCCACGGGTCAACCGCCCAACCGGTGGAGTTGATATCGGCGATGACCTTATCGGCTGGGAGCTCGTCAGCGACCGTTGCGGTGTGCACGAGAGTTGCCAGAGCGGTGAGGAGGGCGGTTCTGATCATCATGATGTCCTTTTCAGGGACCGGCAGTCTGCATGTCACCACTGTGGGGCGACAGGCGATGAGCCAATTGTAATCTCCAGAGCGTGACGAACAAAGGGTCATTTGTTCAAGCCTGAAAATGTGCTGATATCGCGGACCCAGAGGGCTTGCGTCGCTGAGCGGGGGTCGCAAGGACAGCAAGGCCAGTCGAGAGCGGACTTTCATGGCCGTTCGGAAAGGCGATGCCTGAAGCCTTGAGGCTCTGTCTTTCTAGAGACTATGGTCATTTCGGCCGAGGGGGGAGCGAGCGATGGCAAGAGCGAAACAGATGAGAACCGAGCCAAAGACCGTGCTCTGTTTCGGGGACTCCTTGACCTGGGGTTTTGATCCGCGCGGCGGCATGAGCTTTGTGCGCTACGGGGTCACAGAGCGCTGGACGAGGCAGCTCCAGGCGGAACTTGGGTCTCGGTATCACGTGGTTGAAGACGGGTTGAATGGCCGGACGACGGTTTTCGACGACCCTATGATCGGCGAAACGAGCGGTCTCGCGCAGCTACCGATCTCTCTCAAGACGCATATGCCGCTCGATCTTGTTGTGCTCCTGCTGGGGTCGAATGACATAAAAGCCCGCTTTGGGGTGAATGGTGACGAGATTGCCCGCGGTCTCGGTCGGCTTCTGGACATCATAGCCAAATCGAATGCCGGTCCGGATCGCAAAGCCCCGCAGATGCTCGTTTTGGTGCCGCCAGAAATGGGCGACGTCAGCACCACTTGGCTGAAACCAATATTCGATACGGCACACAGCCGAGCGGCTCTTCAGGCGCTTCGTGAGACCTACCCGCCCGTTGCCGCTGCGTTTGGGGCGCAGTGCTTTGACCTCAATCAAGTTGTTGACCCTGGCAGCATTGATGGCATGCATTTCGACCCCAGCTCGCTTAAGCCGGTTGCCATGGCGCTCGCCCAGATTATCCGAGACATGATCCCTTAGGTCCAGCACCTAACTGCGTGCGTATGCCTCAGACAACATCGTGATAAATCGAAGCCTCTTACTGTTCTGTGGAGCGGCTGCTTGGCTTCCCTGGTCAAAAACCAAAATCAGTCTCAAACGGTCGCTTTTGGGCGCTCACAGCGTATCACCCAATGCGCGAGCGCTGCCGTCGAGTTGACCACGGGCCCGGCGCGCATGTCTAGGTCGGTAGTGCGGGACAAAGTGTGAATTCGCTGCGAAGGCGTCTATGGCGGCTTTGTAAATCACCCAAGCTCCTCAATTCACCTACTTAGCGGCTTCGACCACTGACACCCACAGCCCAAGTGTGTTTCGGTCTTCGATTTGAACCATGCGTCGATGGAGCTCCTTTTCCCACGGACCCGACTTTGCTTTTGCATCGCACAGGGCTTCGTCAAATGCTTCAGCCGCTTTCTCGAACTTTCCTATCTGAGAAATTCATCCAAGCGCCAGCGGCGAGTGAAACGTTGCAGAACCGAAGCTTCTCGGCGCCTTCGTAGCGATCATTCTGGCACGCGCCAGCCATCAACCCTGCGATCATTCCGCTTAGCCACACACAAAGAAAGGCCACGATGAAAACGGCATAAACCCAAGTCTTAACCTTTGTTTTTTGCGTGTCGCTAGCATTTTCCATTCTCTTTGCTATCAAACGCCCAAGGCTTGGAAAAGTTCAGAAAACAACCGTTCTTGCAAAGCGCAGCATCAGTCAAAATGGGCTCGCTTTCAGATTTCGCCACC
>JBCDGN010000100.1:0-13356 GCA_038751255.1 Pseudomonadota bacterium | reverse complement strand
GTTCGCCCTTCAGCCCCCAGCCCCGGAGCGGTGCCATATTGGTCTTGACCCATGTCTCATCAATGAACACCAGCCATGTTGGGTCGATCTTGCTCTGATGCCGCTGCCACCTCTCTCGGCGGCGCTTCACGTCCGGGCGTTCCCGCTCCTTGGCGACCAACGTCTTTTTTGAAACTGAACCCGCAGCTACGTAAGAAACGCCACACCGTGTCGTGGCTGACAGTCACGCCACGCTCTGCCAGCAGGTCCTGAAGGACGGCGCGCGTCACATGGGGGCGGTTGCGCACTTGACCCGGCAGCCAGCCCCGGTGCAGCTCGAGGATCGGGCGGCGATACCCCCCATCTTTGCCGGACTGACCGAACCGGTCCGCCGCGCCTGATCCGTCCACTTCACCACGCTCGACGGTACTACACCGAACCGCGCTGCAACACGGCGACAGCTCTCTGCGGATTGCATCGCCGCCACAACACGCTCTCTGAGGTCATCCGAATACGCTTTCGTCATCCATGCTGGCCTCCCTCACCAGTATCGATTCTGAGTCACAAACTGCACCGTATGGGAGTCCAATTTCGATTCAGGGGAGAACGGAGAGGCTCTAAAGGTCGACCCGACAAATGGTCATGTCCGAGACTATTATGCGATTGTGTCGCTTTTCGCCGGGGATCTTGAAACGACCTTGGCGGTGAGCGTTCCTGAGGGTTTTCCAAATGGTACATTTCGGCTTGGGGCGACCCAGAACGCGCGGGCAACGGCAATGTTGCTGACCGATCGACCTGATGAAGCGGTTGATATGCTGGTTCAGTCCGCCGCTCTGGGGGATCCAATCAGTGTGATCAATCATTCTGTCTTCGCGGCGGATTACCAAGCCGACGGTCGATCGCAAAAAGCCAAAACCAGCGAAGACAGAATGTTGCGCGCATGGCCGGACGCCACTATGCCCGCGCTATTTCGCCAGCCATTCTACGATCCCTCACATGCATCCCTAGTCATAGGCCATCGCGAGGACATCAGCTAAGCCCTTTTCTGAACCCACCATCCAGGGCGAAATGCAGCGCGACCGACAGGAAGGTGCAGGCAAGGATCGGTGCAAACACCAGCCGTGTCTCGGTGAAAAGAAACATCCGGTATTCGTGGATCATGGCACCCCATTCCGGCTGGCCGGTGTCCGCAGACAGCCCAATGAACCCTAGCGAGGCGACCAAAACCACCGCGCGGCCTGCGTCGGCACCAGCCAAAGCGCCGATGGCAGGCCAGGCATTGGGGAGCATATGGCGGCGCATCGCCTCAAAAGGCGCGGTGCCAAGGGCTTGGGTGGCTTGCCAGTAGGCCTCTCCACGGATCCGATCAAAGAGCGCAGCAATGGTCAGCGCATAAGGCGCCCAGGACGTGACGAGAAGGGCCGCAGCAATGGTCATCACGCCGGCCCCAAATAGGGCAGAAAGCACCAAGGCGGTGACCAAGGTTGGCAGCGCTAAGGCAGTCTCGGCGAGCCAAGAGACCGCATCGCGGGTCATCGGCGGTCCAAGAGCGATGAGACACCCGGCGAGCACCCCCAGCCCAAGACCTCCGACTAGAACGATCAAGACCGCAAAGAGCGAAGGGAAGGCGCCCCAAGCCAGGCGGCTGGCCAAATCACGGCCAAGGTGATCGGTGCCCAGAAGGTGTCCGCTTGATGGCCCCGCCAATCGGTTGGTCAGATCAACGTCGTGCGGATCGCCAAGACCGCCCAAGCCCCAAAGCACAAAGAACACGCCAAGGCAGAGCACCACACTGATCCCAAAGATCCGCCTCATGTCAGCCGAGGGTCCAGCGCGTGGCGCATCATCCGCGCTAGGTGCAGAACCAGCGCCACCCAAAGAGCGACCAACGCAATATAGGGTTGAAGAATGGCGTAATCGCGAAAATTGACCGCTTGGACCACGCGTTCGGAAAGACCCGGCACACCGAACACAATCTCGGCCACCGCCGTGCCACCGACTATCCAAGCCATCTCAGGGGCGAGCCCTGCGATCAAGGTCATGGCCGCTCTCGCCCGGCCATGGCGCCAAAGCGCAAGTTTCGACCCGAGGCCTTTTGCCAATGCTGTACGAAAATAGGGGCTGAGCCTGACGTCTTGAAAACCGGCTCGCGTCAGCCGAGACAGTGCACCCACCGAAAAGAAAGCCACCAAGAGCATGGGCAGCAAAATGCGTTCCACCGGCCCGCCCCCGAACGCATTTATCCACTTAAGTTGCACGCCAAGGACCCAAAGCAGCACCAGTCCTACCGCAAAGGCAGGCAGCGCCTGGCCTGCCACGGCAAGAGCCCGAGACAGTGCATCACAGCGACCACCCGGGCGATGGGCAGCAAAGAACCCCAAGGCAAAGCCACCGATAATGGCAAGCGTCAGGCCGCCAAAGCCTATGGCGGCGGAATAGGGGATCCGCGCTGCAAAGGCGTCGGTGACGGGGCGTCCAGTTTCGTACGAGATGCCCCAGTCAAAGGTTAGGAAACCGCCAAGCCAATTGAGGAATTGCGCGCCGTAGGATCCGTCGAGCCCCCATTCCGCACGATAAGCCGCGACGATCTCTGGGCCCGATCGGATGTTCACATGATCTAGAAAAACCTCGACAGGGTCGCCGGGCATTAGCCGCAGAAGCAGAAAAGCCGCGGCCACGACGGCAAGCCAGGACAGCGAAAGCCGTCCAACAAAGCTTGCCGCCGCGCGTGTCATTCTGCGGGGACCAAGTCTGGACGGATCACATAGTAGTCCGACCCCCAGGGCTCATATCCTGCAAGCGCGGGCGAAAGTCCCACATGCCATTCAGGCGTCACCAGGAAGGCAACAGGGGCCTCAGACGCGATCATTTTTTGCGCCTTAAGGGCAAGATCGATGCGGGCTTGCGGGTCGCCCTCTGCGCGCAGCTCTGAGATCAGGGCGTCGTAGTCAGCATTCGACCAGCCAGTGTAATTGCGCGCGGCATCCGTTTCAAAAAAGAGCGACAGGAAAAGGCCGGGATCTCCGGCAGGCGCTGTGTGCTGGGCCCAGAGAAACAAATCGAACTCACCGCTGCCCGCCACGTCGCTTGGGGATTCAGTGACTTGGGTGGAGACAGCGATCCCCAGATCTGTCAGTGCCGCGCGGACCACTGGCTGGAAGGTCACGAGATCTGGTCGCTGTGGATAAGCGTAGAGCACCACCTCAAGCGGTGTCCCGTCCTTGCTGCGAGTGCCATCCTCGCCAAGTGTCCATCCCGCCTCATCGAGAAGCGTTGCCGCGTAGTTCGGGTCATAGGGCAGCGGGTCCGTTGCCGCGAAAGGGTAGCTTGCGGCGAAAGCGCCTGTCGCGGGTTGCCCTGCTTGTGCGGCGGTCACCAGATCAGGGCGATAAACCGCCAAATCGATGGCGCGGCGCACGCGGGGGTCGGCTAACGCCGGCGAGCGCGTGTTCATCCACATCATGTATTGGTAAGCGACGGGGAAGGATACGGTCTTTCCCTTTGCGGCCTCAAGCATCGGCAAGGTCTCGACGGGCAGGTTGAAGGCCATGTCGAGTTCACCAGAGGCAAAGGCCAGCGCCAGCGATTGCCCGTCGGCAATTCGGCGCAAGGTCACGTTGGGGCGTGCCGCGGCGTTGTCGTAATGCGCATTGGGCGCCATTTTGATCGTGCCGCCTGGCTCAAAGCTTTCCACGGCGAATGGACCGGTGAAGATCGGTGTGTCGCCCGTGATCCGGTATACGGGAAAGGCCCACTCCGCGAGGATCGATGGCAGGATCGTGGTCGGCTGCTCGGTTTCCACTTTCAGCGTGTCCGCATCGAGCGGAGTGAAGGTCAATCGGCCCGCTGTGGCGCGTGCCGATGGGTTCGCCTCGCCGGTCCGGTTTAGGGCGTCGGCAACCGCGTCGGCGGTCACCGGCGTCCCGTCGGAAAAGAAACGGTTCGGCGCGAGCGTGATTGTCCAAGCGCCATCTTCGGTTTGCGTCGCCGAACTGGCAAGGTTGGGCACGACTTCGCCATCGCGCGAGACGCTGAACAATTGCTCGCCTATTCCGTGGCTGACCAATGCCCACCCGTTTGAGCCTTCGGCAGGGTCAAGGCCCGACGCGATAAAGGTTTGACCGACGGTGATGTCCTTGGTCAGGCCCGGTGCGGAAGTAAGAGTGATTGCCGCCGCTGCAACCGCAGCAAGTTTGAGGGGAAAATGGGATATGAACATCAGGCACTGGTCTCCGTTGATTTTGTGGGCAGGGAAGGGGACAGGGGGGTGACAAGCTCACCGTCGAAGCTCAGAGGCGGAATGCGCCCAAGAATGCCGGCGCGGAGGATTTCGGGACGGGCGGGACGGGGCAAAAAGCCAAGCTCGGCCTGCGCGTAAGCGGCTGCAACCGAGAGAACCTCTTGGGCATTTGTGTTCGGGTCGAGATCGCCAAATAGGTAAGTGAAACGTCCCGGTCCGCTAAGCGCGATGGTGCAGGGGCGCTTGCATTGGCTCATGCACTGGACCCCGCGAAGCGTGACACCCAGTTCGGCAGCAGCGCTGTTTTCAAAGGCTTGCACCACGGCGTTGGACAGCCGTCGCCCGCCGCGCTGTGACAGATCCGCAGCATCGGTTTCGCGGCCATCGCGGCAGCGTAGACATATTGATAGTGTCAGCCGCTGTTGATCCATCCTCGCCACCTCTCAAAAGGGTGGCGGCAGGTCTGTCCCGTCGGCCCAAGGGCCGTGCTGTCATTCAGCCATGGAGGCGCCGGTCTGGCGTCGCGCATCATCGGTCCACTCCCCCGGGACACCCCGCCCGGTATGGGTTACGATTACGATGGCAGGTCTCCTGACTCGCGGGTCGTGGCTTTCCCGATCCTTCCCGGGCACTGCAAAAAGCTTGGGCCCAGTGGATGCTTCGGGATCGCTCTCCGCTCACAGTTGCGGGGGCAGTCACGGGTTTGGCGCCTGATGGCTACACCGCACCGTGTTCCCAATTAACCCCGCGCGCCGACAGCGTTTGGGGACCATCGGCATCATATGGCCAGAGAAGCGTCGCGAGCGCAATGCCCATTTGAGCCCTTCGCAGCTCTACTGCGGTTCTGGACGAGTCCAAGAACCGCGTCGTCGGTCATGCGACGCATCGCATCTCCATGGTTTCCGCAGATCCGGACCACCAAGTGATGCGGGTCCTCCATCTGCCGGGTGAAACGTTGCTGTGACATTTGTCCATTTTGTTGTGGTTATTTCCACCTGGGAGGACCCGTGTCCTTTCCCTGTGAGCTCGTGGCCGGGTACGAGTCCAAGCAAGGCGATGTCCTGATCTATGGTTCTACCTACCAAAACGGGGCACTCGGTCAGTCGATCCGGGGCGGGCATCGCTATTGCTGGCTCGATTAGCTGACACGGTCGGTATGGAACGCGCTCCCTTGGGTCGACGAGGACCCGAACATGTTTCTGGACGCGCTGTGACGGCTGGGTCAGTTTCGCGTGAGGTTCAACAGATGCCCAACATCAACGACCAATGGGCAGACGTGTCGGAAACGAACTGTGTGCGCGTTCTTAAGTGCCATCACCAAGAATTGAGAGCAACTCGGAGACGCTTGCCTTGCCAGCACTGCACGCTGACATCCGCACAGAGGTTTTCCATAACGCGCTTGCGCCATTTAAGGTCAAATTTGCCGACTTGGCCAAACGCGCGATGGTGGGCAGTTTGTCTTAAATGCTCAATGGGCACCGCCCGGATATTGCCACCCGCGGAACGGTAGCAGCCTTAAGTGGCGCTCAATTTGCTTTGCTGCGAAGAGGTTTCAAAGACGACAACATGAGCGTAGCAGGGGCTTCGCAACCGCCTTGGATAGTTTTCTGACACGGATAGCAGCGCAAAAGACATCTCGGAGCGCGCAACATGACTGTCACAAACTTGCTCTACCCCTCGGTCCATCGCTAGACTTGGATCCGCCGGACCAGGATGGAGACGCCCAATGCCTGCCCCTCAATTCGTGATCGATCGCCGCATGGTTTTGAAAGGCGGGGCCGCAGCTTTGGGGACACTGACACTTGCTTCGGCGTCGCAAGCGCAATCGGGGGTGGAGGCGATCCTCTTCACCATCTCAGATCTTCATGCGCCATATGCGCGTCTGCCCGCGCTTTTGGAGACCGTTCGCACTGTAAAGGCGGAGGCAAGCGTCCCCACAGCGATGCTGCTGAATGGCGATGTGTTTGAGCGCGGGAATGTTGTTTGCGAACGCTCTGGAGGCGCCGCGGATTGGGCTTTTCTGGCTGCTTTGGCCTCCGAGATGCCGGTTGTCCTGAACCTTGGCAACCATGAAACCGCGATCCTTGACGATATGGCCACCTTCGCGGCACGCGCGGATCAGGCCGGGATTGCGGTGATCTCAAACCTAGTGGACCGGCGAACCGGGCGATTCTTCGCGCCTGTTTCGGACAGGTTGGGTCTGGGTGGCATCGATATCTCTCTGCTCGGACTCGCGGCCACCAATCCCTTCGTCTATCGCCCGCCCGTGCGTGAGACACTGACATTTCTTGATACCGCGCAATTCGTGGCGGATGCCTTTGCGGATACCAGTGCAGGGGCCGATTTGAACGTGATCATGAGCCATGCCGGCGTGTCGCCCGACAAAACCTATCTTGATAGCCTGCCTTCTGGGACAGTGGTGCAAGGCGCCCATGACCACCTCGCGCTTGATCTGGTCTATAAAGGCATCCCATATTTTCATGGCGGCAGCTGGGGTGTGCAATTGGGAGCGCTTTCCCTGACCAAAGGAAGCGATGGGGTCCAGACAAGCTACCAGACCCATAGCATTTCACCGCGAGACGGGGATACAGAGCTTGCCGCTCTGATCGCGGCACAGATGGATGAGCATCTCACCGACGAAGACAAAGAGGTGATCGCCGAAATCCCCAAGGCGATGGATATGCACAACTCGATCCTTCTGGCCACAGAGGCGCTGCGTCTTGCAACAGACGCAGACCTTGCCATGATCGGACACACCACTTTCGGTGCACCTTTGGCGGCGGGACCCTTGACGCGCTATGATTTCGACGCGTTTGTGCGCTTCGGTGGCGGTCTGAAGATGGTAGAGCTATCGGGCGAAGATCTCGCGGGTATCCTAGCGCGGTCGAACCAATTTACCGCAAGTGGTCTCGATGGACGCACTGGCGACTATGTGCATGTGGCAGAGATCGATCTTGATCCGTCCCGCAGGTATCGCCTGGCGGTCAATGGCTGGACCGCGCTCAACCAAGAGGCCTATCTGGGCACGACTGATTTGCCTTTTGTGGATGTTGCTGGGCTGGAGCTGAAAGCGGTCATCGCAGACCATCTGGCCACCACGTTCTAAGAGGGCTTAGATCCGCGACCCAAACGCACCGAGCGTCTGCCGACTGGCTGTGACGTCGAAGCCAGCGACGCGCGTTGAGCGCGCGCACCGCTGTTCGTTTATCTTTGCGCTGCCTTGATCATGCCAGCACCTTTTTCGGCGATCATATAGGTCACCCGTATCGACGAGCTTCTCCAATGGCTTTACCCTGCTCTCGCAGGGTAACAGATGGCCCTCCGAACGCGCCAGAGCGGGCACACCAAACGGATACTCCATTCTAAAGGTCGAAGGCATCGGGTCTTGCGTGACGATACCCGTGATACCGCGAGATGCCAGCAGGTCTTCAACATCACGAAGACAGAGGCAAATCGGTGATACGCCCAAACCACTTAGCCGATGACCGAGCGCGGGAAACGAAACCCCTTGAGGCAGGAAAGATCAGACAGGTTCAGCATCGGAGTGCGCTAAATCGACGGAATGCCTTAAACAAGCTGACAAGGCCCTCCTACCTTCCCAGGGCCCTGGACCAGGCGATCAGCAACCTCATCGATCACCACAACCACCACACGCACCACGAGAGCCTCGGCCACCTGACGCTGGCCGAAGTCTAGCTTGGCCGATACGCAAAGATCCTGAAGATGAGAGTGGAGATCGAGAAACAGACAATCAGAAAGCACCGGTTGTATCACCAATACGCTGCCACCCAGACTCAAACAGGGACCGAACGAGAGCCTCCGTTACAAAACGCCCTCAGAGTCAAGAAAAAACCTTACGACGGACAGTGTGTTCGTCCGAGAAAAGTAACGCCCTTTGGAAAGTGGCCGAGACTAAAGGCGCAGTCGATTTCCAACATAGCTTTCGACGAAATGTCCCAAACTGAGATTGACGATCTCAGTAAGATCTTGGTGGTATCACCAACGAAGTACAGAAGCTTTGATCAAAAGTATCTCGGCGCGCGGGCCAAACGAGAACACGCGACGTGGCAGCATGATCTGGCGCATTCAGGTCTCAAAGTTAGTCTGGATGGGCTTAGATCGCCAAATACTGGGTCCGGATGTCTTCGTCCGCGAGAACGTCATTCGCGTCGCCGTCGAACACTATCTTACCGGTATCGAGGATGATGGCCCGGTCCGCGAGTTCTAGTGCGGCGATGGCGTTTTGTTCCACGATCACACAAGTCATACCCTGCTGTTTGATGTGGCGGAGCGTTTTCTCGATCTCTTCGACGATCACCGGGGCCAATCCTTCATAAGGCTCGTCCAGCAGCAGCACTTTGATGTCACGGGCCAGAGCGCGCGCAATGGACAGCATTTGTTGCTCCCCGCCCGACAGCGTGACACCTTCTTGGGTGCGCCGTTCGCCGAGCCTAGGGAAAAGATCGTAGAGACGATCGAGCGTCCAACCAATGGGCGGGGAAATCTGCGCGAGTTGCAGGTTTTCTTCCACTGTCAGACCGGGGATGATCCGACGATCCTCTGGCACCAAACCCAGCCCCGCCTGAGAGGCCTCGTGTGAGCTCATATCGTGCAACGGCTGATGGTCGAGCCAAATTTCCCCATGCGTCACGAGCGGTGAGCCAATGCGGGCGATCGATCTCAGTGTAGAGGTTTTGCCCGCACCGTTGCGCCCGAGCAGCGCAAGGATCTCACCTTCATGGACGTTAAAGGACACGCCCTGAATGATGTAGCTCTCTCCATAGTAGGAGTGCATGTCATAGACCGAAAAATAGGCTGGCGCGGTCGCTGCCTTATTCGCGTTGTTCGAGAAATCTACCTGCTCGTTCATCGCCATACCCTCTGCTTCAGTGTTTTTGACCCAGATACGCTTCGCGCACCAAAGGATTGCCTCGGATATTGTCGGGCGTATCCTCCACCAGAGGTGTGCCTTGGGCCAATACGGTGATGCGGTCCGCCAAGCTGAAGACCACATGCATGTCATGCTCGATGATGGCGAGCGTGATGTTGCGGCTCTGGGTGATCTCTTTGAGCAAATCGATGGTGTTGTTGGTATCCGCGCGCGCCATGCCCGCGGTGGGCTCGTCCAGCAACAACAGGCTCGGTTCCTGCACGAGACACATGGCAATCTCGAGCCGCCGTTTGTCCCCGCGAGACATCGAAGCCGCGTTCATATCACGCTTATCGATCATATTGAGATCAGAAAGCATTGCCTCGGCCTTTTCGATGATCTCTTTCTCGCTTTCGACCGTCTCATAGGCGTGGATGCGAAATGCGCCGTCGCGTTTGGCAAAGCACGGGATCAGCATGTTTTCGATCACAGTGAGATCGCCGAATATCTCTGGTGTCTGAAACACGCGACTGATGCCCATCTGGTTAATCTCGTGCGGGACCCGACCCAAGACGGATTTGCCTTTGAAGGTGACCTCGCCCGTGTCGGGGATCAGTTTGCCGACCAAACAGTTTAGCAAGGTAGATTTGCCCGCACCGTTCGGCCCGATAATCGCGTGAACGGTGTTTTCTTTGATGCTCAAGTTGACCTTGCTCAGCGCTTGGAGGCCGCCGAAACGTTTGCCGACGCCATGGACTTCAAGAATACTCATGGACCGCTCTCCCTATTCGCCCACATGCGGCGCTGCTTTGGGGTGATGTTCGGGGTCGCTGCTCCGCGCCTTCTTCTTGCGCGTGAATAGTCGCCGGATGCGTTGCCCGCCTTCCACAAGACCGCCCGGCAGGAAGATCACCACCAGCATGAAGACAATGCCCAGGGTCAGGTGCCAGCCTTTTCCGATAAACGGATGGATGATGAAGACCATCGCATCCTCAAGACCATCCGGCATGAAGGAAAACCATTGGTGCAGGATGTTGTCATTGATCTTGGAAATGATGTTTTCCATATATTTGATCAGGCCCGCACCAAGCACTGGACCGATGAGCGTGCCAGCGCCCCCCAGAATGGTCATCAGCACCACCTCCCCAGAGGCGGTCCAGAACATCCGCTCTGGCCCCACTTGGGTATCCATCGCCACGAGCAGCCCACCGGCAAGTCCCGCATACATGCCGGAGATCACAAAGGCTGCGAGCGTGTAGGGTTTGGCGTCGAGACCGGTATAGCTCATCCTTTGTTGGTTTGATTTGACCGCGCGGAGCATGATGCCGAAGGGCGATCGGAAAATCCGGATCGAGAGATAAAAGCTGAGCAGCATAAACACGGCGGCGACGTAATAGCCCGCGTTGAAAGTGAAGACCCAGCCGCCGAGCGCAAGCTCAACGCTGTCGCCCATCTCGAGCCCAAAGAAATTGGCTTTCGGAGTAGCGCCTTCGGCCAGTGACCCATCGAGCAAACGCGGGTCGTCGATCTTGGGCTGTAGCCCGGTTTCACCACCCGTGATCGGTGTCAACACCGAGTAGGCCAGCGCGTAGGACATCTGGGCAAAGGCCAGCGTCAGGATCGAGAAATAGATGCCGGTCCGACGGAGGGATATCCAGCCGACAACCAGCGAAAAAAGCCCCGCAAAGATCACCGACAGGATGATCGCCGGCAGCACATTCATGGTGAGAAGCTTCATCATCCAGATGGCGGCGTAGGACCCAACGCCCAGAAAGGCCGCGTGGCCGAAGGAGAGGTATCCGGTGAGCCCGAAGAAGATGTTGAAGCCGATGGCGAAGATCCCAAAGATCACAAAGCGCTGCATCAGATCGGGGTAGCCCCCATTGAACTGCGCCAGTTCCGACCCTTCAGGGAATGGGTTGAGGATGAAGGGCGCTAGTATCGTCAGCAACGCCACGATCAGAAGGAGTGCAGTGTCTTTCTTGCCGAGACCGAACATATGCTTAATCCTCCATCACGCCTTTGCGCCCCATCAGGCCTCTCGGCCGGGTCAGCAAGATGATGATCGCCACCAGGTAGATGATGATTTGATTGATGCCGGGGATCGTGTTCACGACCCAGGCCATCGAGGCGAAGCTTTCCAAAATACCGAGCAAGAAGCCTGCCAGTACGGCGCCGGGCAAGCTGCCCATGCCGCCGACCACGACGACGACGAAGCTGAGGACCAGAAAGTCCATGCCCATATGATAATTGGGCGCATTGATCGGGGTGTACATCACCCCCGCAGTGCCCGCGACCGCCGCAGCAAGCCCAAACATGATGGTGAAACGACGGTCAATGTTGATGCCAAGCAGCCCCACTGTTTCTCGATCTGCCATTCCGGCCCGCACCACCATTCCGAAGGTCGTGAATTGTAAAAACGCAAATACCCCTGCGATTATGATCGCTGCGAAGAAGAAATAGACCAAGCGCCAGTAGGGGTAGATGATCGTATTTGGATCGAAGCCAAGAAGAACGCCGAAATCGAAGCTCCCCGAAAACGTCTCTGGCGCTGGGGTTGGGATCGGGTTGGCACCGAAGAAATATTTAATGATCTCCTGCAGGACGATCGCCAAGCCAAAAGTCACCAGAATCTGATCAGCATGGGGGCGCTTGTAGAAATGCTTGATAAGGCCGCGTTCCATCGCATAGCCAATGACGACCATGATTGGGATCGCAAACAACACCGCAAGCGGCACAGACCAGTTTATGATCGCAGCACCGGTCTCGGTCCCAAACCAACTTTCTAAATATGGCACCTGCACTTTGAGCGGGTTGCCAAGAAAGTCCAACTGGGTTTCGTCGACCACCTCGTAGCTGAGTGACAGCAAACGTTGGAGCGTCACCGCGCAAAACGCGCCGATCATAAAGAGCGCGCCGTGGGCGAAATTGACCACTCCCAAAGTGCCGAAGATGAGCGTCAAGCCAAGTGCGATCAACGCATAGGCAGAGCCCTTATCCAGCCCGTTTAGGATCTGCAGAAGGATTGCTTCCATTGTGCTGCCCCTGATGTGCGTCTGGAATGCGCGACGGTCTCGCGCGTCTTAGTAAGATGCGGACCAGGATGCGGTCAAACATCCTGGCCCATGGTAGCGGTGAGAGCGCATCGCACGTGGCGGCACGCTCTGGAGCCGACTTAGGCGCCTGGGTTACAGGAGCCGAGATTGCCGCCGAAGATCGCAGGGTCGTACCACACTTGTTCAACAGGCGTGATCTCAACGATTTCGAGCAGGTCGAACTCAGAGGTTGGGTTCTCTTTACCCTTCACGACCAGAACGTCTTTGAAGCACTGGTGGTCCGCGGCGCGGTAGAGGGTCGGGCCGTTGCCAAGACCATCAAACTCGTAGCCTTCGAGTGCCTCGCCCACGGCGCATGGGTTGAACGATCCTGCCCGCTGAACGGCGTCTGCATAAAGCAGCGTCTGGCAGTAGCAGGTATGAGCAGCCTGGCTCGGCGGGAAGCCGTATTTGGTGCCGAAGGACTGGACAAAGGCCTTGGAACCATCGTCTGGCAGCGTCCAGTGCCAGTTGGTGGAACCGAAGATGCCTTTAACGTTGGCGCCCGCGCCCTTCGCCATCAGACGCGAATAAAGCGGGACGATGATCTCAAACTGCTTGCCGTTGACGAGTTTGTCCCGCAGGCCGAACTGAACAGCGTTGGTCAGCGAGTTGACCATGTTGCCGCCATAGTGGTTCAGAACCAAGACATCTGCATCGGACTGCAAAACCGGCGCGATATAGGCCGAGAAGTCGGTCTGCGTCAGCGGCGTTTTCACGGCGTTGATGGTTTCCCATCCCATCGCTTCGGTCGAGTTCCGAACCGCTTCTTCTGTGGTGTAGCCCCAATTGTAGTCAGCGGTCAGGTGATAGGCCTTGCGGTCTTCGCCGTAGTTTGCGGCAAGAACCGGAGCCAAGGCAGCGCCTGACATGTAGGAATTAAAGAAGTGGCGGAACCCGTTGGCCTTCTTGTCTTTCCCGGTGGTGTCGTTCGAGTGGGTCAGACCGGCCATGAAGATCACGCCTGCTTCTTGACAAAGCGCCTGAACCGCGACCGCCACGCCAGAAGACGAGCCGCCGGTGATCATGATCGCGCCGTCTTTCTCGATCATCGACTTCGCCGACGCACGTGCCGCATCGGACTTGGTCTGCGTGTCGCCGGTGACATATTCGACCTTCTTGCCGAGGATACCTGTCCCATCCAACGTCTTTGACGAGAAAGTGCTCAGCAT
>JBCDGN010000099.1:0-13466 GCA_038751255.1 Pseudomonadota bacterium | reverse complement strand
CCGCCAGAGCCGCCCGCAATCATAGGTCCGATGGGATGGCTGCGCGTGGGGATACGTGGCACCCTATTGGGGCTCTGGGTCTTCGGAGGTCTTGCGCTGCACCTGACCCTGCGACTGATCGAACGCCCGCTCTTTGGGCTGGACCGGCCCTGGACCCCGACGATCACCTGCACGGTTTGCCGTGGTGCTTTTGTAATCCTTGGCATGGAATTCACCGTTTTGGGCGAACCTCTGCGCTCCCCGGGGGCCGCGGTCGCCAATCACGGCTCATGGCTTGATATCTTTGCCCTAAACGCCCCGCAGCGGATCTACTTCGTTTCAAAAGCCGAGGTTGCAGACTGGCCCGGTATTGGCTGGTTGGCGCGTGCCACGGGGACGGTTTTCATCACGCGCAAAACGAAGGAAGCTGCCGACCAGGCAAGGGAATTCGAATCCCGTTTGACCGCAGGCCACCATTTGGTATTTTTTCCAGAGGCAACAAGCTCTGATGCCAGGCGCGTTTTGCCATTTAAATCAACACTTTTTGCGGCGTTCTTCAGGCAGCCATTGCGGGAGGCTCTCTCGATACAGCCGATATCGGTGGTCTATCGTGCTCCGCGCGGCGCTGATCCAAGGTTTTATGGATGGTGGGGCGACATGGACTTTGGTCCGCATCTTCTAAAGGTCCTTGCCCAAACCCCGCAGGGAGGTGTCACGGTGATCTACCATCCGGCGCTTAAAGTGTCAGATTTCGCAGATCGCAAAGCCCTCGCCGCGGCCTGCGAAGAAGCAGTTCGCGATGGTCACGCGCGATTACTGGCGGAAGCAACAGAATAGCTGCGCCTAACTGAGCAGTGCGTTAATCCGCGCGATCTCCTTGGCCGGAGCGTCGCTTTGCCAAATCTCCGATCCAAACGCCAGAAAATCAGTCACCGGGGCGAGTGACTGGATCGCCTCATCGGTCAAGCCGCCTTCTGCGATAACGGGCAGTTCAATCATCTCAGACCACCAGGCAAACAGATCAAGCTCTGCCGGGGGGGCCGTGTCCAACAGGCTCGGGGTCACCGGGCTGAAGGCCACGTAATCGGCACCAGCTTCACCTGCGGACATGCCGTCATGGCTGGAATTCCCACATCCCGCCCCAACAATCTGATCGGCGCTCAACTCCTTCCGGGCAGCACGCACGTGCCGAGCGCCATCGGGAAAATGAACCCCATCGAGACCATGGGGCTCCACAAGCTTCAGATGCCGGTCGATCACGAGCGGCACATCGCGGGCATGGGCGATGGCGCGGGTCACATCGGCCATGCGTGCCACGTGGTCTGCGTCATCGCTTGCGAGGCTCAGCCTCAAACATGCGATTTCTGCCGCATCGAGGACCGAGGCCAGCGCGTCGGGAAAGGCCACCGGATCGGGAGCGGGCGGTGTGATCAGATAGAGCTGCGGTCGGTCGGCATCAGCCATGCTGGGGCTCCGGAAAAGAGGCCGCGTGGGTCTATCGCGGCTTGGCATCCACAGCAAGCGCATTGCCGTTGCAGCGCCTCATAAGCCCGCGTAGACCGCCGGAACTATGACCAACATGCAGCCGACCCCCATTATAATCTTGGTGCGCCCGCAAATCGGCGAAAATATTGGCGCGGCAGCGAGGGCGATGTGGAATTTCGGTCTCGACCGGATGCGCATTGTCGATCCCCGCGATGGCTGGCCCAATCAGAAAGCAGTGGCAATGGCCAGTGGGGCAGGGCGGTTGTTGGATGAGGCGCCGATTGTGCCTGATGTGCCTACCGCTCTTGAGGGCCTAGATGTGGTCTATGCCACGACGGCCCGCCCGCGGGGTCTGACCAAGCGAGTGGTGACGCCAGAGCAGGCCATGGCGGAAACCAAAGGCCATCTATTGGCGGGCCGCCGTGTCGGCGTTTTCTTCGGGCCTGAACGGGCCGGGCTGGAAAACCACGAGATTGCACGCGCCAATGCAATCATCTCGGTCCCGGTGAACCCCGCTGTCACGTCATTAAACCTAGCGCAATGCGTCTTGCTGGTGGGGTACGAATGGCAACGCCAGGTGACGGAGACCGTGGCCGAGCAAATGGAACTTGCGGGCGCCGATTGGGCCAGCGCTGTCGAAATTGAAAAGCTCGCTCAGCATTATGAAGACCGGCTGGATGTGGCGGGGTACTTCTTTCCCGAAACAAAGGCGCCGGGGATGAAAATCGTGCTCCGCAACATGTGGTCGCGTCTGCCGCTCACGCGTGCTGATGTGCAGATTTTCCATGGTCTTTTGCGTCAGATGGTGCGTTGGAAGGATCGCGATTAACCACTTGGTCGTAGTACGTTTCGAGCCTGAGCCGGTCCGGGTCAATCGTATGATAAAGAAATAGCGCCGATCTGTTCCTGGTGCCCCCGGCGGAGCATACCAAGCTCTCGGAAGTCTAAGGGTTTATCTGTCTAAGAGGCGTGACGTATTCCGCAAAATTTATCGCCTGCCAGGATGAAATAGTGTTCCTCGATGCCGGCACAGAAACACAAGTCGCGCTTTGACGACGGGCCCGACTTTGTCTTTTACTACTGGTAACTGCGTGATCTGAACCGTGAGGAGGACCATAAGCTGCCTCTCCATCCAACCGACGCTGAAAGCAATAAGCAGAGAAATAACACCGCGAACACTTTTCGCGCTTTCGCAAATGGTTTGCCGATTGGTTGCGACGGGCCTGGAGAGACGATCTATGCATGTGATCGACAGCCATACAGTTGGGGAACCAACGCGGGTGATCCTCGATGGTGGACCCGATTTGGGGGATGGTCCACTGGCGGAGCGCGCGCGCCGCTTACAGGACGATCACTTGGATTTTTGCCGATCGGTTCTGCGAGAACCTCGGGGACAGCCTGCCATGGTGGGCGCTTTGGTGGTCCCCCCAACAGATCCGGACTGCATTGCAGGAGTGATTTTTTTTGAGGCCGACATGTTGTTGGGCATGTGCGGCCACGGCGCGATGGGTCTTGGCGTAACACTGGCACATCTGGGACGCATCAGCCTTGGCAATTATGCGATTGAGACTCCGGCTGGGATCATCGACGTGACGCTCCATGATACGAATACGGTGACCGTCACCAATGTCGAAAGCCGCCGTGTGCGCAAGGGGGTCTCTGTCGATGTCGAGGGTCTTGGCAGCGTTAAAGGCGATGTTGCTTATGGCGGCAATTGGTTCTTCATCATCGAGCCCAGTCCAATACCGCTAGAGACGCGCAATATCGGATGGTTGGCGAGCGCAGCTGCTGCCATTCGTGCCTCTGCCATCGCAGCAGGTATCGGCGGTGAGGATGGCCAGCCAGTCGATCATGTGATCTTCCACGACCGCTCGGATCGACACAATATCCACAGTCGAAGCTTCGTTCTTTGTCCCGATGATACCTATGACCGCTCACCTTGCGGGACAGGATGCTCAGCGCGTTTGGCATGCCTCTGGGCCGACGGCCGGATCGCTCCAGACGAAGAGATCACGCTGGAAAGCATCATCGGATCGACCTACCGGGCGTCTTGCCGGCCTGGCCCAAGCGGCGGCATTGTCCCGAAGATCACTGGGAAAGCATGGGTGATGGCCGAGAGCCAACTGCTCTTTCACGAGGATGATCCCTATCGCAGGGGTATCTCTTTATAACGTTTCCCGGCAGCCTCCATCCGGCCTCGACCTGATATATGTCACTCTCAATGCCTCGCTAATTGATCTGCCACGGAGCGAGCGTTGACCCTCAGAGCGGTAAAACAGCTTTTGTTTGCGGAGCGCGAACGCCGCGTTGTGCTTGAGATGACCCAGACGCGCGCATTCGTGGGCGCGTGAAACTCTGACCCAACTTCGGACCTGCAGCAATCAGGGGCCCTTCTGCCGGCGCCCGAAAACCGGAACGCGCAAGCGGATTGTGTGGTTTCGAAGTGCAAAAATTGGACGACAAGTTTGACCTATCGCCCGGCTGGACCGGTATAGCCACGCTCTACCCGTGCAACGCGGAGGTGATAGAAACGGTACCAGGCGTCTTTGCCGAGCTCTTGTGCCACAAGATGACGCGCATCCTCTTTCCACGCTAAGATGGCCGCCTCATCAGCCCAGTAGCTGACGGTGATGCCAAAGCCTTCGGCATCGCGGGTGCTTTCAAGACCGAGACAGCCCGGTTGGCTGCGGGCGAGTACATCCATATGAGTGGCCATTTGTCCGTAGCCGCCATCGTCCAGCCCGCTGCGTTGGTTGGAGAAGATCACTGCGTAGTATGGCGGTGCTGGTGTTGTCGCAAAACGTGCGCTCACATTTGCGGTGGGGTTTTGTTCTCCTGCGCCAGCGTCGCTGCCTGTGCGATCCGTGATGCCCGTGTCGCTGGGGTCTTGGCGAGTTTGATCCATCGCAGGATGTTCCTTCGTTTCGAGGCGGCAAATCCTGCGAAATGGGTATCGGCGGGCGGAAGGGCCGACAAGGCCTGGATCAGATCATCGGGCAAGATCAGCGCATCCACGTCATCCATAAAAGACCACAGCCCCGAGGCGCGTCCGTTATCGATACTGCGCTGACCTGAGGGGTGCATAAGGCCCTCGGCAATCAGCCGGTCGGCACGGTCTTTATAGCTTTTGGCCCAATATTGGGTCTTGCGCGGAGAAATAAGCTGCATGGTGCGTTTATCATCGAGCTTTCGGCGGATCCCATCGATCCAACCATGGGCCACCAACGCATCGAGCACCTCTTCGCGGCTGACATATTTACTGGTGCAGTCTGCCTTCCAAGTCACCAGCCAAATGCTGTCCGGTTGAGCGTGATGCGCGCCCAGCCAAGTCCAAAGCGCCTCGGTGCTGTCGATCTCAACCTTGTCGAAATTCTCTGTCGCGATGCCACGCGCCATCGCTATTCAGCGGCGATCTCGGTGATGACAGGAACCATTTCCGAGAGGATCTGCGCGGAGAGATGGCACTTGATCTGGTGACCACCGCGCAGCGTCTGCATTGGCGGCATTTCTGTATCACAGCGCCCGCCTGAGACACGATCTTTCCAGCGGCATCGTGTCTGAAACGGACAGCCGGGGGGTGGGTTCATCGCCGATGGGATGTCGCCATCTAGCACGATCCGTTCCTTTTGGATGCTCGTATCGGCGATGGGTACCGCGGACAGGAGCGCCTCGGTATAGGGGTGGTACGGCGGCTGGAAGACGTCCTCAGTATTGCCGATCTCTACAATATGGCCAAGATACATGACCATCACTCGATCAGAGAGATAGCGCACGATCGAGAGATCATGCGAGATAAAGAGCAACGTGGTGCCTTGTTCTCGCTGGATTTCCATCAACAGATCGGTCACCGCGGCTTGCACCGAGACATCGAGTGCGGAGACCGGCTCATCAGCAACCACAACCTTCGCGCCACCGGCAAAGGCGCGCGCAATGCCCACCCGCTGTTTTTGCCCACCCGAGAGCTGCCGCGGCATTCGATCGGCAAAGGCTCGGGGCAGTTTGACCAGATCAAGCAAGCGCAGCATTTCCTGGTGCCGGTCGTCGTCACTGTTGCCGAAGCGGAAAATCTCAAGCGCGCGGATGATTTGGCGTCCCACAGTCATGGACGGGTTGAGCGTGTCGAAAGGGTTTTGAAACACCATCTGCACCGACGACACTGTCTCAGTATTGCGCTGTTCGATGGGAGTGTTCTGGATCGACTGATTGTAGAGCAGCACATTGCCGCTGGTCGCGGTCTCCAGCCCCATCAGCACTTTGGCGAGCGTTGACTTCCCGCAGCCAGACTCGCCCACAATGGCAAGCGTTTCGCCTTCGCGCGCCTCGAAACTCAGCGTCTCATTGGCCTTGACCACCTTGGCAGCACCACCACCGAAAAGGGCATTGGGCGCAACCTCATAGTATTTTTGTAGGTCTTCGGTTTTCAGCACCACATCGCCCAAAGGACGCGCCGTGGTCTGCTTGGCCGCATCCACACCCTCGGTCCAGTCAATTTCCGCAAACCGTGCACAGCGTGATCCGTGGCGTTCACTGCCGGGGACTGTGTCCATGGCGATCTCGCCCGCATCGCAGCGTCCGGCTTGAAAATAGTTGCAGCGTGGCCCGAAGTTGCAGCCCGGGGGACGCTCATGCGGCAAGGGAAAATTCCCCGGGATTGCCACAAGCGGGTGGGCATTCTTGTCCGCGCCCGGAAGCGGGATCGACCGGAAGAGCGCCTGCGTATAGGGGTGGCGCATCTGATCGAAAACCTGTTCGATGCTTCCCGTCTCGACAGCTTCGCCAGAATACATCACGCAAAGCCGGTCACAGGTTTCCAGCACCAGCCCAAGGTTGTGGCTGATGAAGAGCATCGAGGTGCCGTATTTTGTACCGAGGTCCTTCACCAGATCGACGATCCCCGCTTCGACCGTCACATCCAGCGCCGTGGTGGGCTCGTCCAGGATCAAGAGCGAAGGTTTGGACATGAGCGCCATAGCAATGACGATCCGCTGCTGCTGACCACCCGACAGTTGATGTGGGAAGCTCTCCAGCATCCGTTCGGGATCTGGCAAGCGGACGTCTTTGACAGTCTGGAGGGCCAATGCGCGCGCCTCTTTCGCACTGGTGCCCTCGTGGATCATCGGCACTTCCATCAATTGCTTACCGACTTTCATCGCCGGATTGAGCGAAGCCATGGGCTCTTGATAGATCATGGCGATCTCAGAGCCGCGAAGTTGGCGCAGCTCTGCAGCGCTGAGAGTGGTCAGGTCACGGCCCTTGAATTTGATCGAGCCGCCGACAGTGCGCCCGTTGACGCTCAGATCCTGCATCACCCCAAGTGCGACGGTCGATTTACCGCAGCCAGACTCGCCCACCAGTCCCATGGCTTCGCCCGGCATGACCGTGCAGGAAAAATCCATAACCGCCGGGATTTCCCGAAGCCGCGTGAAGAACGAGATCGAGAGGTTTTCAATCTCGAGGATCGGGCCGGTATAGTCGGGATCTATCATAGTTTGGGATTTTCTCCCTGAGCTGGCAAATGGCGCGAAAGGTGAAGAGTTTCTTGGAAGCCATTGAAATTGCGTGATGTGAGCAGCTTTGGCCTGAGCACTCGCAAAGCAATGATCGCAGCCCGGCTGGAGAGGCAATGAAACCGCATCAGTCTTTCAAGCTTTCTTCTCGCAGGCCATCAGCAAGCAAGTTAAGGCCGAGCACAAGGCTCATCAGGGCGATGGCTGGTGGCAACGCGGGATGGGGGTATATCGACAAAAGCCGACGTCCCTCATTGATCGTGCTGCCCCAGTCGGGGCTTTCTGGACTTACACCAAGGCCGAAAAAGCCCAGCGTTCCCAGTAAGATGGTCGTGTAACCGATCCGAAGGCAAAAATCGACGATCAGCGGCCCACGCGCATTGGGGAGGATCTCCCACAGCATAATGTACCAAGGGCCTTCGCCGCGGGTTTGTCCCGCGGCCACGTAGTCACGGGTTTTGATGTCCAAAACGATCCCGCGCACGATCCGGAACACGGTGGGCGAGTTCACAAACACAACGGAGACAAAGACGATCAGCACATTCGGTGGCATGGAGACAAGGCCAAGCGGATCGGCATCCCAGGCGAGGCCCAGATAGAGCCAAAGACCGATCAGCACGGTCAGCCCAACATAAAGGTTCCGCTGGGTCGGTTGCGTGAAATAGCGCGAATTCCACAGCACGATCAGGAAAAGTATCGGGAAAAGAAAGAGAACGGCGGCCATGTAGACCGGGATACCGGTGGCCACGATTTCTGGCGTGACAAGCAAGTAGAAGAGCAAGATCACAGGGAAGGCGAGCACCAGATTGGCGATGAAGCTCAGCGTCGTGTCGAGCCAGCCACCAAAATAACCTGCGGGGAGGCCGAGCGCGATGCCCACCATGAAGGCAAAAAGCGTCGCTGCCGGGGCGATCTTCAGGACTTCGCGGGCCCCCATCACCATGCGAGAGAACACATCGCGTGCCAGGTTGTCGCCGCCGAGCAGGTAATAGCCATAACCGTCGGGCGTCGGGCTTCCAGGCACCGCGTTTTTCAGCCCGGATTCCACTGCAAGCGGGTCGTAAGTGACAATGAGATTGGCAAAAATCGCGGTGAAGACCCAGAAGATGACGATGGTGAAACCCGCCACGCCTATGGAACTGTCATAAAGCTTGCCATAGAGCCCCAGTCGGCGCTTGTAGAAGGCCGAAAGTCCCAAAGTCAGCGCCAGAGCCGCCCAAACTGGGCCGAACTGGATCATGATGCGGGTGATGATATCGACCCAGCTCAGCGGCTCCATTGATTTGGGCCCTTTCGCGTTACGACCTGCATCATCGTCCCCCTATGCCATCCGAATACGGGGATTGAGATAGACATAGCCGATATCAGAGATCAGTTGCGTCACCAGAACGACAATCACCGCCACGACAGAGCACGATAGCAACAGCTCGATATCGTTGTTCGAGGCGGCTTGGACCAGCGTCCACCCAAAGCCTTTGTAATTAAAGAGCGTTTCAACGATCACCACCCCGGTCAGAAGCCAGGGAAACTGCAGCATGATCACCGTGAAGGGTGCGATGAGGGCATTTCGGAGCGCATGTTTCAGTACGATATTGTGAAAGCTGACGCCTTTGAGGCGGGCGGTTCGGATGTATTGCGCCGTCATCACTTCGGCCATTGAGGCGCGGGTCATGCGGGCAATGTAGCCCATACCGAACAACGCCATGGTCAGAACCGGCAGTGTAAAGTTCTCGAATGTGACGCCTTTCATGGCGCTCGCTGCAGACCCTTTGAACCATTTCAGACCAACCGCGGAAGAGGCAAAGACCGTGATCAGGATCACGCCAGAGACATATTCGGGCGTTGCCGTCGTGGCGATGGAAAAGGTCGACAGCGCCCGGTCCCCGCGTGAGCCTTCGCGCATGCCCGCCAAAACGCCGATGATCAGGGCGATGGGCACCATGACGACCATCACCCAGAACATCAGAATCCCGGTCAGGCCAAGCCGTGTTCCGATGATTTTAGACACCTCTTCTCGGAAGACTGTGGAATAGCCGAAATCAAGCTGAAGCACACCGCAATAGCGCGGAGCTTCTTCGGCGGGGATGTCCCGTGTGATGCAGCGCCCGGTGGCTGTCCCGTCTTCTGCGGTTTTGGTCCATCCCGGCAGGATACCGAGCCATTCCCCGTAGCGGATCAACATGGGCTGATCGTAGCCATTTTTCTCTAGCCAACTGGTGACCTCTGCGTCGGTCATGCGCGCGTTGCCTTGGGTTTTCGCGAGCTTCTCGAGATTGGGGCCGAGATTGGTGAGAAAGAAAACGATCAGGGTGAGGCAAAGTGATGTGAGCAACATCACTCCGATCCGCCTGAGAATGAATAGGGCCATCTAGCTTACCGTCGGTTGCGCGGACGAACCGCTTCCTGTCCTGGCCAGAGCCCCGGCCAGGGGAGGGCCCGCGCCAAACCGCGCGGACCTGCGAGCGGCTGTTAGCTTTCGACGCCGAGCTTGTGAGGGAAGATCAAATCCCCTTGGTGGCGCTGTGCGTTCAACACACCTGGGCGTGTGTGCCGGTACAGCGACCGCCAATAGGGCTGCGTGACGACGCCTTCTTCGACCATGATCTCTTGCAGGCGTTTCATCACTTCGCTGCGTTTGCCATGATCCGCGATTGCCATGGCTTCGGTGAGTTTTTCGTCAAACTCTGCGTTTGAGAAGGCGCTTTCATTCCACGGAACGCCGGACCGATAGGCCAGCGCAAGGATTTGCACGCCCAAGGCGCGACCATTCCAGTTCGTGGAGCTGAAAGGATACTTCGTCCAGTCGTTCCAGAAACTCGTGCCTGGGATTACGGTCCGTTTCACCTTTATCCCCGCATCGCGCAACTGCGCGGCCATGGCGTCGGTGGTGTTGCGGCGCCAGTCATCGTCGATCGAGACCAATTCATGCTCATAGTCAAGCATCCCCGCTTCTTCGAGCAGACGGCGCGCCTCTTCAGGATTGGTCTCGGCCTTTGGAATGGGGTAGTATTCTGGATGCATCGGACCGACATGCGAATTGTCGGCGACCTCTCCCAGACCAGAGTATCCGAGCTCCAAGAGGATCTCATTGTCAACGGCCAACGATAAGGCACGTCTGACCCGTGCATCTGCATAGGGTTTGATGCCGTCGACCTCTGCGTCTTGGTTCGGACGCATCACAATGGTTGATGCGGTTGCGATTTCCGATTTTTCCCAGCCAATCGCGTCGTAAATTTCCACGAACTCGCCAACGCTGTCGTAGTTCATGTCAATTTCTTCGGCCTCAGCCGCGGCCACAGCCGCCGCCGGGTCTGTGCCGAGATCTATGTATTCAATCGTGTCGAGATAGGTTTCGCCCCAATACTCGTGATCGGGGTTGAGTTCCATCGTGACGCCGACACCAACCTCGTAATTCGTGATCCGGTAGGCGCCGGTGCCAACCATGTGATCGGTGGGGATCGTCCCAATAAGGTCGCGGTGTTGAACCGGTGCGACATACTCGGCCAATGACGGAATGATCGTGATGTCGGAGTTTGGCAGGGAGAGTTTCACCGTCAGCGGATCGACCACAGTTACAGCACCCTCGATGAGTTTATCTGTCTCTGGGTCCACCAGAACCGCCAAGCGCGAGGCCATTGAGTTGCCTTCGACCGTTTTATCGCACCAACCGGCCACATTGGCGGCCACGTCTTCGGCTGTGAAGTCGTCACCGTTGTTCCATTTTATACCGGGTCGGACAAAGAAGAGGTATTCGGTGGCGTCTTCGTTGACCTCCCAACCCTCAAGCAAGCTGCCGACAAATGTGCCGTCTGGCTTGGCCTCGATCAGAAGCTCTAGGACCCCGGCCATAAGGTTATACATCTGTGTGAAGTCATAAGTGCGGGGGTCTTTTTGGCCGAGCACCTGCATCTGGATCCGCAGCGAACCGCCTTTCGGCGGGACCACCCATTCGGTCAAGGCCTTTGCCGGTTTGAGGCCGATCAACCCATAAGCTGCCGTGGTGGTGACGCCGAGCGCCGTTGCGCGGCTCAAGAATTCACGTCGGCTCATCAGGCCTGAAAGATGTTCTTCCGCGAACATGCGCGCTGCAGAGTGAATTCCGGAGGTCCGGATAGGTGCTGGCATGAATAACTCCCTGGCGTCTCAATCGTGTCAGGCTGCGCGGGCAGCCGCTCGAACGGGGCAGTTTATGCATCAAAAACGCGCAAGTCACACGGTTTTTCCGGTGATTCCCAAACCCCGTCCTAGGGGGAACATAGTTCAACTCGGAACGTCAACGGCCTGATTGCGACCTGAGCGGTCGAAAAGCGACATTATGGACTGTTTGGTAGAGACTGCCCGTGGCTGAGGCAGGCGCGTGTTAATTGGGCGGATTTCGCCGGGAGGTGCGTTTTTCGCTTGGTCTCGTGCGATTACGACGACCGGGGGGCCGGGCGTCTGAACCATGGCCGACCGCCACCGGGACGCGTTGTTGGTCACGTTGAGACAACGAGAGGTCAGTTTTGCTGAGTGGCTTTCTCAGAGCGTTCGGACGCGAGAGCGTCGTCGTCAAATGCGCTTTTCTGCACTTCTTTGGTGAACATGGTCCCGTCATGACGACGCAGCCACAGCATCAGAAGTGCGCATTGGTGGAACAGGAAGCCATCACTTTCGGGTTGGTGCCCGCTGGACTCTCTTGCGATGTCATCGATCTGGCGTGTGAGTTCAGATTGGCGGTCGATGCCGTGAAGTCGCAGATGCATCATGCATTCTGGGCACGCCAGCCCAGACGCGGCATTGAAAAACACCGCCATGCCTTGCGTGCGCGGCGCGATCTCGATCGCGTGCGGCGTGTTCGCTGGAAAGTAAAGGGCGTTGTGGGCGGTAAACCCACGCATCTCATCGTCGAAACTGATCCTGCCCTGACCGGATGAGAACCAAAAGAGGCTGGGGACCAGATAGCTCCGAGGCGCATTGAGCGACCACCGCGCTTCGCGCGCGACATGAGCAATAGAAGCGACGTGAACCGCCCCCTGCATGTGACCTGGCATGTTACTATCAAACATACGAGTCCCCCTTGACTCGTGAAAGTTTAACGATCCCAACGCGGTTTGGCCATCGCTGCTGTGCCGCGTGCGCGAAATATGGCGAGAATATCGTTTCAATCTCGTTCATTTTTTGATCCGTTCGGCAACATCTTCTGCATCTAGGCGCGACCATAACGACATACGGTTTCTAAACCATGTGCGCTGACGTTTTGCATATTGCCGCGTCTGCACCAAAACCGCGTCTTTTGTATCACATAGTCCCATTTCCCCACGCAGATGGGCGATCAACTCCGCCGCTCCGATAGCCTTCGAAGAGGGATGGTCTGGGTCCCAGCCCGGTCGCATGGCGTGGGCTTCGTCCAAAACGCCCGCGTCTAGCATGACCTCGAACCTTCGTGAGATGCGATCCGAAAGCCAGTCGCGATCGGCGTCAAGAACCAAAGCTGTCACACTTGAAAGCGGTAGCCGAGGCGTTTGGGTGGTCTCTTGCCACGCGGCCAACCCTCTGCCGGTTTGCCGTTGAACCTCCCAAGCGCGCTGCACGCGCATGGGATTGTTCAGATCAAGCCGCGAAAGAGTTACTGCATCGAGACCTGCAAGCAGGCTTTCGAGCCCATTTTTTTTAAAAAGCGCAGTCGCCTCCGCCCGGATTACAGGATCGGTTGCAGGAATATCGGCGAGCCCTTCTGTGAGGGCCGTAAAGTAAAGACCGGTGCCGCCCACGATGATTGGTGCCTTGGGCTGCGTTAAAAATGGATCTAGATCTCGCAGCCATTGGCCGACCGAATAGTCCTGATCGGGTGCGATATGCCCGTAGAGGGCGTGGGGCGTAAGTGCCTCTTCCTCGAGGCTTGGCCGAGCTGTCAGAATGCGCCACCCATCGAACACCTGCAGCGCATCTGCATTCACAATCGGGCGTCCGCTTTTCGCGGCAAGTGCCATTGCGAGCCCTGATTTCCCAGACGCTGTTGGGCCTGCGATCAGGATGGGACAGCTCGGATCGCTGTCTTCAGCCAGGAGCGTTTCAATGAGCGCGTGGGACGTATCGGCAAGATGTCGCGACATGATTTCAGCGGGGTACTGCGAGGCTTCCTGAAATAAAAGTCCCCAGATGAAACGATATGTTGTGCAATCTCCACGCCTGCCGCCGCGGCCTTTGTGCGGATTGAAACGCCGTGATGTTTAGGACATGAAGCACAACGTAAGGTGCAAGTGCGGGGCCGGGGCATGTCTGACGAGACCCAAGGACCGAAAGTGACATTCAGCCGTGTATTGCTGAAGATTTCGGGCGAAGCATTGATGGGCGACCAAGGCTATGGTCTCCACCCGCCGACCGTTCAGCGAATCGCACAAGAGGTGAAATCGGTTCATGAGTTGGGCGTCGAGATCTGTATGGTGATCGGCGGCGGCAACATCTTTCGTGGCCTGCAAGGCAGCGCTCAGGGCATGGAGCGATCGACCGCCGATT
>JBCDGN010000098.1:0-14002 GCA_038751255.1 Pseudomonadota bacterium | reverse complement strand
TTTTTGAAAACCTTGGTGAAGGTTTCGAGCAAAGAACCTTCGCCGAATTCGATATCGACTACGTTGACTTTGAAACCCCGGTAACAGCCGAGGATTTTGGAGACATACTTGACGGTGGTGATTTTTACTGGGAGCTAGATGAGAGCTTTAATGAAGTTATATTTTACAGCGAAGTTGCTGAGGGCAACATTATCGCGATAGATGCCTGGCTCGCATCCGAACAAGATGGTTCATCAGAGCAAACACCTCTGCTACCAGTAAATACTGTTGATCCGGAAAACCCAGAGTTTCTTTTTGCTATTCTGGCTGAGGATATACTGGAAGGCGAACCGATCTGGATTGATCCTCCAGCGGCGGCTGGCTTCGAGTACGAGGTTTTTTCGGGTGAGATCGCAGAGATCATAGCACCTAGTCTTGATATGGTACCTGACCCCGATGGCTATGAAATTATAGTGAGTGGTCAGAGTTATCTTTTGGCCCCAGGTGAATTACTTGATCTAATTTCCGAGGGGCTTTTTGGAGTAACAGAATTCACGCTATTGGGAATCGATCCGACACTTATGTTGGATCCAAGCGATCCAACGGTATTTCCACTCGGCCTCAAAATCGTAAACAGCGATATGGATTCGAATGTTTTTGTTTCGCAAAGCCCAATAGTTGCGCCGATTCCTTTACCTGCTGCTTTTGGCCTCCTGTTGTGCAGTGCTATGGCATTAATTGGTGTCGGTCGAGCTTCCACGAAAACCTGAATTTGCAAAGAGTACATGTTTCAAATGTGTTGTCGATCAGCTTGCCTGGACACTCTGCTTTAACGTTATGATGCTCGGTCCCGATGTGATGGCGGTAAGCGTATCTGGTGTAACAAAGTGTTGAGCAAAGGCGTTCAATCGAATTGATTTCTCGCTGCGAAATGGGTGTTTCCCGCTACACCGGTAATTCTAACGCGTTTGGTCAGCTAGGTTTCTTGCCAAACGGCTTTGTACTCAGTTTTCAAGCCTGCGCCTAGACGTCGCGGACACAGGAAGCGGATCGGTGGATAGCACTGCGACACCGGGAGCATGCTTTTTTATAACTGCCTCTGGCAATGGAGCTGATTTGTTTATAATATCAGTCGGGAATAGAGAGACTCGCTCCTGCCAACACCAAGGTGAAGCAACGACCGATGATACCCGCGCAGCTCCTGCCGACTTCAGACGCCGACAACGCTATTGCGTTGTTAGAAGGCGACGAGATGCGCAGGCTCGATCTTTTGCGAGCTCAGGCGGCGGGGTGTCGGACGGCGGCGCGGCTCGATTTGTTTCAAGCATGTTCCCTCCTTACCGTGGACCCCGATAAGGCGCCGGTCGTGTTCGCGCGGGCGCTCCTGCGCACATTGGGTGAGGCGTTGGGCAAGCGTCCGGTCATCCATGGGTCGGGCTCTCCAGAGATTAGTTTTGACGAACGGTGGTTGCTAAGACTGATCGAACGTCTTGAGGCTGGGGACACTGACAGCTTCACCTTCCTATTGTCAGGACGCGTCCCGCACGAGTACCGCCGTTCGGTCGCGTACCTTGTGCACGGCGTTGTGGCGCCTCCAGACAGACGCATGTCAGTAGATACCTACTAGCACATATTTCGACATCTGCTTGACCGCGACAGAGCGTTTACTACCTAACATTTGGTTCTATCAGAGCCTCGGCGCATCCACCGAGAGCTGTAGGGCTTTGATGTTATTCAGTATTCTTGCGGAGAAGAAAAAAAGCGGTTTTGTCGGGTTTTTTCTTGCTTGATTCACCTAAGATTTGGAATAATTCTAAGAAGGTGATAGCGAGCCAAAGCCAGCCGACGCCAGCAACAGCAAGCCGAAAGCCAGCCATTAGCCAGCTATCATCACATCATACACCTTGCTCAAGGATGTCTCCAAATGACGCAAACTGCTGCATCTCTGGGCACCGATGCTCAGACAGAAATCTGTAACGCGCTCAATCAGTGTGTCGCCGAGACCGCGGTGACCACAATGATCGCCCAAAACTTTCATTGGAATGTAACCGGCATGGCCTTTGGGCCGCTACACGAGTTCTTCCAAAAGATTTACGAAGATCATTTCGAAGGCCAAGACGATCTTGCAGAGCGTATCAAAGCTCTGGGTGGACACGCCGATGGTCGGCTCGCCGACATGGTGGCGCGGTCCAAGATCAAAGAGCATGACGGCCAAGGCACAGACAAAGAGATGGTACAGTATCTGCTCGACGCCGAGGTTCAGATGGCGGAAACGCTCGCTGGCTGTGGTGAGTTGGCGGCGGGTCATGGCGATTCACTGACCGAGGACCTGTGCATCGAACGTGGCCGCCTGCACGAAAAATTTGCCTGGATGCTAAAAGCCCATCTGTCATAGATCGGCTTGTTCCCGCGCCCTCGCTCTTCTCTTTTGCTGTTTGGGCGCGGTGACTTGCTCGCGAACACATGGGCTCTGCCAAGGATCAATCCTCTGACGTTTCGAACGGCGATTGAACCCCTTGGCGCTTGCACATGGCGGCGTATTCCATTGACCAGGTTTTGGCAGACCCGACGCGCGCCTGTTGCTGCTTTAACTCTTCCAAAAACGCGCGCTGTGCGTCTTCACTGAACATTCCTTCGAACAGTCTTTTCTGCGGCTTTGTCATGCCGCAGGCGATGCAATATACGCCCCGGATCTTGTACTTACACACATCAAGACAAGGGGACGGATAGTGTTTCATCTGGTGTCCTTGCGAGAAAGCTGGGAAGCGGAAAAATTCGGGCGTCAGACTTTGCGCAGCAGACGTGGAGCGGTCGCACCCTTCTTCGCGCATTTCCGCAAATAGGCGCCGATCCAGCCCTTGGCAGACCCCACCGCCATTTGTTGCGCCGAGAGCATGGTGATAAAACCTTCTCGCGCCTGGTCTTTTTTGATCTTTTTATAGAGCGACTTTTGCGCCTTGGTCATCGAACAGCCGATGCAATGACCGCCTTTGATCTTGAACTTGCACACACCGATACACGGAGAAGGCAATTTGCTCATCGTAAAACCTAGCGAAGTGGAGGCGGATCAAGATCCGCCTTATGGGCTGGGAGAAGCTAGATGGCAAGCGCGCGGACGCGCCGAAACCGAACCAAGCTTACTTTGTGAGGATCAGCTTTCCGGCTCTTGTGATCCTCAGAATATAGAGCTGGCCATCAAGGTCGATATAGGCGGTTGTGCCGTCATTGGTGAGATCGCGCGCACTGTAGGTCGGCTGCGCAGCAGCTTGCCCAGGGTTAATCGCGGTTTGGGGTGTTGGTTTTTGCATGAATGTCATTTTTTAGCCCTCTCTAAGCCTTCGCCGGGTGCGTGAGTGGTAGAAGACGTGAAAACGCAGTCCCTTTCCGCGTTCTGTGCATCCTCCGGATTGAGCGTTGCTCTATGTGATCGGTCCATGTCGCTGTGTGACAGCATGAGAGGCTCATTTCGTTTGGGCGGCCTCCCCGGTCGATTTGATCGAGACCGCTTTGCAGAAACCTGATCGTTTTTATCGACAAAGTCAATCCAGAGTATTTCGCTCTGTTTTGTACCGAGCGGACGCGACCTGTCGAAAAGAACCCCGCCTGCCGATCCGACTTCGGGAGCCTGACAGAACCTGAAACGCGCGCAGGCGGGGTATGCTGGGGCAGCAACATGATCCCCAAGCAATCAGCAAGCCTCGCTCGCGCGGCGCGGTAGCAACGCGGCGAGGTTTTGTGTTTCTATCAAGAAGCGCTCCATTGGATTGCCCTCACAGAGAAGCAAAGCATGGGCTTCGGCTTGATCTGCTCGCTCGGCGCGATAGGCCGACAAGCACAGAATCATCAAACGTTCATGGGGGGTCACGATCTGTGCGCATTGAACGCAAAATGGATTGGAAAACGTGAAGTTGGAGCGGCGTGAGACTCTAAGTCCCTGGACCATATCAAGCGCGCGCGCCGAGATTAGGGGCGCTTGCAGTCTGGGAAATCCATACTCTGCAACGCTATTGGCATAAAGCCACGCCTGAGATTCAGGCATCGCAAAACTCTGAAAATAGCAGCGCGCAATTTGTAGAACTGTGTGCTCAGTTTCGCTGAACGCAGGGTCAATTTCGCCTTCATGCTGAGGGAATGTATGGTCTGAACAGCATTTAGAGCGGCTCTTAGTCATCTTAGTCGCCTTTCGCGATGCGGTTCTGAAACGTCTGAGGCAGATGCATGAAAATCGGTAGTGCCCCGACCTGCGAGCGTAGAGGCGTTAGTGCCAAAAGAATTCTCGGCGTGGACGCACCGTCTTTCGAACTGTCTTTGTAGTCATCGTGTGACAAAGGCGCCGCCTCGTTCCAGGTGTCGCGGCAGCTGCATTCCGGATCCTCGATCGAAACGAACCCCGGCACGCGCTGCCCCGAAGGACAAATTCTATGGGCCGGGCTTTTGAAGCGGGTGCTCCAACGCTGGGATGCCTAAACCTTAGTATTTATATCAAGAATTTGGAAGGCTAATTTTAACACATTGCTTCAGGAGATTATATCTCGTGAATACATGATCTTAATAGGGAAGATGGTTCTGATTGGCTGTTGCCGCAGCCGGTAGATGCTCTTGGTGAAGCGAGCATTGGCACCGAAGAAAAGGGGCGAGTCTTCCTCACTATCTAGGTGCGGGACGGGTTGGAAGTTTCTGTCACGATCCCCTAATCCAGAAGTGTTTAGGCCTCTTCCAGGTGACGCATCAAATCGCTCGCCATCGGCTCGCTCTGCCGTACCGGTTCACCGAAAATAGTCGCACCTTACTAAGAATGATCCATGCTTTTGCGAAGCCATTGCATGTCCAATACAAGCTTCCACGCTATCTTCAGTCTTTGAGTATTTGCCCGAAACGAGCGACATCTAACTCCATACCTGAGATGGTAATCCTAGAGTGAGATCAGTCTCCGGCGCACCCGGCGCGGTTCAGACTGCAATTGGGTTTCGGAATGGTGAGCTGCTTGTTTGAAATGGTCAGCGTATCCGCCTTATCGACGCCCATGCAGAAAGGGCAGGAGCGGAGGGGACCAATCCGGTTTGTCATCGCGTAGTTCATCATCAGTCTCCGGTAGGTCCTTTGTCGGGCGCCAGTTTCCGAAATATTCCGGCAGCGGCGCCGCAGCAAATGGGAGCTGACAGACGCGTTTGAGCACCGCCTGAGGAAGTCTAGGAGTTTTTCAGGAGCTAGGTTGAAGCTTAGGGACCAGCGGTCTTGAAAGGGTCCTTGCATTATCTACCTATCGATAGATAGAATAACATGATCCACCCGAAACAGGAGTGCCACCATGAAAATCAACGCCGATTTTTCCAAACCCGCTCTGGTCAAGTTCAGTGACAGCGCGTGGGTGCCTTCACCGATGCCGGGGGTTGAGCGGCGCATGCTCGACCGTATCGGGGAAGAGGTCGCCCGCGCGACGACCATCGTGCGGTTTGCTCCCGGCAGCGCGTTTTCCGCGCACACCCATGATGGTGGTGAAGAGTATCTCGTGCTTGAGGGCACCTTTCAGGACGAAGAGGGTGATTTCCCGGTTGGCAGTTATGTTCGTAATCCGCCAACCTCCCGACACACGCCCTCTGCCAAGGACGGTGCCACGATACTGGTGAAACTGCACCAGTTCGACCCTGACGATCGCACTCAAATCCATGTGCCAAGCGATGGCCTGGATTGGGATAAACAGTCAGACGGCGGGCGTAAACTGCCCCTGCACCAAGACGACAACGAGACGGTATGGCTGCAAGAGTTTGCCGCTCGCACGACGGTAGAGATCGATGCCCCGGACGGCCTAGAGGTCTTCGTGATCTCTGGGCAAATCGTACAAGATACAGAGACGCTTGACCGCTGGGATTGGTTGCGGTTGCCAACCGGATCACAGTTCAACGGCGTCGCGGGCGACGAAGGTGCGCGCCTCTGGATCAAATCTGGCCATTTGGCGTCGTTGCCAAAGACGCCCGCCTAAGTGATGGAGTTTGAGGTTGCGATCATCGGCGGCGGGCTCAGCGGTCTTTCCGCGGCGCAGGCCCTATCCACCCAAGGGCGCTCGTTTTGCTTGCTTGAGGCCAGACCGCGGCTCGGCGGACGAATTGAAACCGAAACCGTTGAGGCGGCAGGGTTCGATCTGGGGCCCGCCTGGATTTGGCCCCATAATCGTCGGCTCTTGGCGCTGACCAAGACGCTTGGACTGTCAGTATTCGAACAATATTCGTCCGGTCGTTTTGCATTTGAAGACCGTGCCGGTCATGTGCGGCGAGATTTGGATTTTGCAACCATGGGGGGGGGGGGCCCTCAGAGTTAAGGGCGGGATGGCCGCCTTGGTGCGCGGACTTGAGGAACAGGTGCCAACATCTCGCACTAAGCTTTCGCACAAAGTGACATCGCTTACGGCGCATCAGGACCAGATTGAGATCAAAGGGACCAATGACGCGGGGGCCTTTGCTTGGCGGGCAGAGCGGGTCATCCTGGCATTGCCACCAAGGCTGACGGCGCAAATCGTTTTCGCGCCCGCACTGCCACAAAGCCTGAGCACAAGACTGGCGGCGACGCCTACCTGGATGGCGGGGCAGGCCAAGATGCTCGCAGTTTATGAGCGCCCATTCTGGCGCAACCATGGCCTGTCCGGAGACGCCAGCAGCCATTTGGGCCCGCTGGTCGAGATCCATGATGCGAGCCCGCCAGAGGCACATTTGGGAGCGCTTTTTGGTTTTATCGGCACGATGGGACAGGCGTTGGGTGATGGGGATTTGCGCGTGCAAGCAATTCACCAGCTTACGCGGCTTTTTGGGCCGGAGGCGAGCACGCCGAAGCACCTTTTTACAAAAGACTGGTCGCACGACCCGGAAACCGCCGTGGCAGCAGACAGGCAAGGAATTTATGCCCACCCGGCCTATCGCCCCATCGATCCCCTTGGCGGGGATTGGGCGGGGCGCATCGTCTTTGCAGGCTCCGAGGCTGCCCCGGAAGAAGGCGGGTTTCTCGAAGGTGCCCTCGCGTCAGCCGAGGCGGCAGTGGCACACCTTACGCAAATGGAGCTTCGCCATGAGCACTAAAGATCGCATCCTTGACGCCGCTGAACACCATGTTCGGGCAGGCGGATATCAAGCGTTCAGCTTCCGCGATATTGCGGAGGAAATCGGTATCAAAAGCGCCAGCGTTCACCACCATTACCCGACCAAAGCGGCGCTGATGACCCAATTGGCGCTGCGCTACCGCGAGGATTTCCTTGCCGCTTTGCCATCGCTAGAGCCGTCGCAATCCCCCGCACCGATTCTACAACATGCATTTCGGCAGGCGCTTCACCAAGATGGGCTCATGTGCCTTTGCGGCAGTCTTGCGGCCCAGAGCGACATCCTGCCTGAAGCGGTTGGGCGTGAAACCCGGAGCTTTTTTCAGGCGCTGACGGACTACGCAAGCGATGGCTATCAGGGGCTGGTGCCAGAGCCGGAAGAGGCTGCCGTCGCGCTGATCTCATTGCTTGAAGGTGCTATGATGATGGCGAAGATCCAAGGGGATTTTGCGCTTTTTGACCGCGCGACCCATCACCTCCTCGCGCAGAACTAAGCCTAGGTTAGCCGATAAAAAATCCCTGCAGCCCCTATAGTTCGGAGACCCAAACGATAATCCGTCGCGTGACGGCCTGAGTTTGATCGGGGCTTCGGATGTCTCCGGCAATGACATGATGACTACTGTCATCATCTTCACCGAGGACAACGGGGACGATCTGGTGTGGCGCGCCCCATCGGGCCGCAAGATTGCGCGAAGCCGTGGGGTCGATGACTTGGTCCTCGTCTGAGATAAAGAACAGGGCGGGCACGCTGGTGGCGCTTACATCGGCCTGCCGCGCTGCCTGCATTATCTGTGCCAAAGGAATGATGGCTCTTGTTGGATACTGTGTGGTCCAATATTTCGCGTGATCGTCATTCGTCGGCGCGAAACTGCGCGTTTCCCCCAAGAGCAGCGGGACGAACCAGTGCGCGCCTGGCCAGTTGAGAAGCCATGAATACCGGCTGCGCAACTCTATCGCAGGGGACACGAGCACCACGCCAGTCAACGCATCTGCAAGATCTGGGGATGTCGCGGCAATCACTTCCAGGGCTGCGCCCGCGGATGTGCCGATCAGAATGACTTTCTCGCCGATGCGCTGGCCAATTGCGATGGCCTCGGCCAGATCATCGATCCAATTGTTTGCTTCAGCTTCAGCCATGGCCGGACCATCACGTCCATGTCCCGTCAGGCGCGCGTAATAGAGATTTGCGTTGAAATACGACGCGACATTGTCTGGCACCGGACGGATTTCCTCGGAGGTTGCCGAAAATCCATGGATATAGACAAATGCAAGATCGGTTTTTGTGCCGGGATCGCCAGCCCAAATGACGCGCTTTTCAACACCGTCCTTCAGGGCGGGCGTCCCCGCCTCGGCAGTGGCCAGATAAGCATCGACATCTTCGCCGATTGAGGCTGCGTCAAAACTCGGTTCGAGATCGATGGGGTCTGACGGAAAGATCATCCAAAGCACTGCGTAGGTGACCGCCCCTAAGACAACAAGCAGAAGCGCCAGCCTCACGACCAAGCGAACAAGGGCTGCGATCAGCGGCCGCATCAAGCACTCTCCAATTTGGTCAGCATGTCAGCAAGCGTGTTTTCGATTAGTTCCAAGCATTCCGGCGTCGAGAAGCGATGGTCCGCGCCCTTCATCAACGTCAGACGAATATCGTCACCATTGGCATGAGAAAGCAAGCGTAACGCCACAGATTGATCGACCTCTAGATCGTCTGTGCCCTGAAGAAATCGCACGGGGATATTTAAATTCAAAGGGCTACGCAGGATCAGATTGTCTCGCCCCTCTTCGATCAAGCGGTGGGTGATTGTGTAGGGCTCATCATAGTCAGAGGGCAGATCGATCTTGCCATTCTGAACAAGGGTAGTGCGCTGCGTCTCGTCGAAGCCCGCCCAGAAGCTGTCTTCAGTGAAATCCGGCGCGGCTGCGATGGTGACAAGTCCTATGACGGTTTGCGAGAGCTCTTTGGAGCACAGTAGAGAGATCCAGCCGCCCATCGAGGAACCAACAAGGACTTGCGGGCCCTCGGTCAAAGTGGTGATCGCGGCCATCGCGTCAGCGGCCCACGCACCGATGGTCCCGTCCGAAAAAGACCCTTCGGATTTTCCGTGGCCAGAATAGTCAAATCTTAGAAACGCGCGCTTTTCGCGTTTGGCCCAGTCTTCTAGATGCAACGCTTTGGTGCCGTCCATATCGGACATGAAGCCACCCAAAAAAACCACACCCGGTGATCGGCCTGCGGTTAAATGATAAGCCAAGCGCCGTTGTTGAGGTGTTTCGAAGTAAGCCAATCCGCTCATTGGCGCCGTCCTATTTGGTGGTCTTAGGACGTTGCATTGCATAGCCCGGTGGCAGCGCCAAGCGTTTCTTCATCCAAGCGGAGTTTAATGGCTGCCCCTGTTTTCACGTGACCCAATCCTCGGTTAGACACGGGCCATGAACTCGATTTTCAAGGCCCAAAAGGGTTGCGCACCACACGACTTTGGATGTGCTGTCAATACGTGGCAGAGATACTGTCAAGACATCATCCATCACACAGCCAGTGACTTCTACACAGTTGACCGGATGCCAAAAACAGAACCTTGGCTGGAGCAGGACAGTGGACATTCCCACGCGCCAATACGACCAGCCACCAATTTGCCAGACTTGAAACTCTTGGAGCGGATGGTGCTGAAAACAAATGAAGCGCGGAGGCTGCCATGCCGCGGGTTGTGATATCTGAGTTTATGGATATCGAGGCACTCGAAGCCTTCGGAGACGATTTTGAGGTCATCTATGATCCCGATTTGGTCGACGACGCTGGAAGGCTCCTTTCCGAGATCGCAGAGGCTGATGCGCTCATCATCCGCAATCGGACACGTGTGGACGCAGTCTTGCTCGACGCGGCGCCCAAGTTGAAAGCCGTCGGGCGCTTGGGTGTCGGGTTAGAGAATGTCGATCTAGGAACCTGTACCGCGCGGGGCGTCGGTGTCTATCCGGCAACAGGAGCCAATACCCAATCTGTTGTGGAATATGTCATCGCCACGATGCTGATTTTGCGGCGAAAGGCCTATGCTGCGAGCGCTGATGTGATCGCCGGGAACTGGCCCAGGGCCGCTGTGGGCGCGGGTGCTGAAATATCTGGCTTAACACTGGGTCTTGTTGGTTTCGGCGCTATTGCGCGCGCCGTTGCGGCGCCTGCGCGTGCGCTGGGGATGGAGATCGCGGCCTATGATCCGTTTCTCACCTCAAGCGATCCACTGTGGCAGATCACGCAAAAAACCAAATTAAACGATTTAATCCGTAACTCTGACGTGATCTCGATCCATGTGCCGTTTACTTCGGAAACAGCCGATATGATCGATGCCGAGATGTTGGACCGGATGAAGCAAGGTGCGCTTCTGATCAACACGGCACGCGGCGGGATTGTCGATGAAGTGGCTTTGGCGACCGCCCTGAAAACCGGTAAGCTTGGCGGTGCCGCGCTGGATGTCTTTGCCACAGAGCCTTTGACCGAAACAGCAGCCTCGGTTTTCGCGGGTTGCCCAAACCTGATCCTTACCCCCCATATCGCGGGCGTGACCGAGCAGGCGAACAGGCGCGTTAGCGAAGTGACAGTTCAGAACATCCTGCACGCGTTTGAGACCGAAATCTCACCAATCTCGCGCTAATTCGCGTGACGCAGCACCTCAGAAGCGCTTAGGGTTGCGAACAAAAAGCAAAGACATGTCTCAACCGGGAGGAGAAAACCGTGAGAGTGAAGACCACACTTCTATCGATTGCGCTGGCCATGGCGGGCGGCATTACAACTGCCGATGATGATTTTCCAACGGGGAGTGTCGACTATGTCATTCCCTTTGGTCCAGGCGGCGAATCTGATATCACGGCCCGTTTCCAGCAGCCTTTCTTTGAGAAGCTCTTCGGTGAACAGATGGTGGTGTCCTATCAGCCTGGCGGCGGCGGTGCAGTGGGATGGTCGCAGCTGAACAACATGGCTGGCGACGGCTCGGTGATCATGGGGATCAACTTGCCGCATATTATCATCAAGCCGCAGCAGGGCGATGTGGGCTTTGAAACCGATGATCTCGCGGCAGTCTATATGTTCCACTACACGCCGGACGCGATCGTGGTGACAGCCGACAGCCCCTATATGTCGCTGCAAGATCTTGTCGATGATGCGAAGGCCAATCCAAAACAGGTGATTTTCTCGGGCTCCGGCAAAGGAACGGCGAACCATCTCGCGCAGGTGCAGTTCGACGATATGGCAGATATCGAAAGCACCTATGTTTCCTTCAAAGGGACTGGGGCGTCGGTCACCGCGCTCTTGGGAAAGCAGGTCAAAGCCGCTTGGGGCTATACCACTGTTGGTGCAGCGCAAGGCGATAAGGTCCGGCTTTTGGCCGTGGCCATGGAAGAGCGTCACCCTGCCTTCCCTGATGTGCCGACATTCCGCGAGCTTGGCTATGATATGGTCTCCGGCGCCTATCGTGGCATCGCGGTCCCGAACTCAGCCTCTGAAGACGTGCGCACGCAAGTCTCCGATGCGATCCGTGCGATCAATGCCGATCCCGACTTCCAAAAACAGATGCTGGATGGTGGCTTCGCTTTGGTCGATGTGGGGTACGGTGACGAGATGAATGCCTTCATCGCAGATAAGGCAGATGGGTATCTGAATGCCGCACGCACGGCGGGTATCATCGAGTAAAGCCTATTGCGTGGGGGGCATGGTCGCCATGCCCCCTTGCTTCTTTCAAACGACAATTTGACTCTTCCCGGAGATATCGATGCTCGACTTTATCGTCGGCGCGCTTTCGCCGCTGAACCTGCTGCTGGCGCTGCTCGGCGTGGCCGCAGGAACGATCATCGGCTCGATCCCGGGTCTGACTGCAACCATGGCCGTCGCGGTTCTGGTACCGCTGACCTTTACCATGCCACCGGACAGCGCCTTGATCCTGATGGGTGCGATCTACACCGGTGCCATCTATGGCGGCGCCTATGCGGCCATCCTACTGAACACGCCAGGCACGCCGTCGGCCATCGCAACGACCTTTGACGGCTATCCAATGGCCAAACGTGGCGATGGCGACTTGGCCGTGTCAGTCGCCTGTCTGGCTTCGGTGATCGGGGGTCTTGTGGGCGCGCTCGCGCTTTTGTTGCTTGCGCCGCCCTTGGCGGAAGCAGCGCTTGCGTTCGGGCCAGTTGAGTATTTTTGGCTGGCAATCTTTGGCCTTTCCCTGATCGCTGCGCTGTCCACCGGCGATTTTCTAAAAGGCATGATCGGGGCTTGTTTCGGTTTATTGCTGGCCATGATCGGCATCTCGGAAACCAGCGCCGAGGTGCGTTTCACCTTCGGGTCGAACACATTGCTAGGGGGGGTTGAGACAGTGTCGGCGCTGATTGGGCTCTACTGTATCCCGGTCCTCATCGATCTCGTTGCGACGCCTGATCGGCATCTTAAAGCACCGGAGCAAACGCGCGGCTTTCGTTTGCCTGAGGCTGGCCTGATCATGCTGCGAAACAAGTTCAACGTTTTGCGCAGTTCGGTCGTTGGCACGATGGTGGGGGCCTTGCCCGGTGCGGGTGGGTCCATCGCGGGGTTGGTGGCCTATTCAGAGGCCCGACGCAGCGGCAAGAACGACAGCACAAAATACGGTGAAGGCAATCCCGGCGGGATCATAGCCACGGAGTCGGCGAACAATGCCACCGTCGGAGGCGGTTTCATCCCGACCCTGGTTCTGGGCATTCCCGGCACCCCTCCGGACGCGGTGATCCTCGGGGCGCTTTTGGTCCAGGGCGTGCGCACCGGGCCAAGTCTTTTTTCAGATGGCGCAGATATCGTCTACACCTTCATCTTCGGTTTGCTGCTGGCGACGGTGCTGATGCTGCCGGTCGGGCTCATGATCGGGCGGTTTGCCTATGGCGCCATCGTACAAGCGCCAAAGGCTGCCCTGGTCCCCATCGTAGCCTTCATGACCGTGATCGGCACCTTTGCAATCCGCAACAGCATCTCTGACGTCGCGATCATGATCGTGCTCGGCGTGGTCGGCTGGGTCGCTGGCAAACGCGGCTTTTCAGCATCGCCGATTGTGCTTGGCTTGATCTTAGGACGCATCGCGGAGCAGGGCTTTGTGCAGAGTTGGACGATCGGAGACGCGCTCGGCAATCTATGGGGCCAGTTTTTTGGCCGCCCGCTCTCGATGGCGATCATCGCCTTGACGCTGGTAAGCTTCCTCTACCCACTCTGGCCGCAGATCAAGCGTGTGGCCACCCGCGCGCAAGGAGAGCCATATTTTGTGGGCGAACCATCATCGAAACCCGCAGTGATAAGAGATCTAATTGCGCTGCTCGCCTTCGGAGCCGTCGCTTTTGTCGCTCTGCTGCAATCCGCAGATTTGAACCCAGAGGCAGCGGTGTTTCCTCGCACGATCGCAACCGCAATGGTCGTGCTCGTTGCCTTTGCGCTGCTTAGACTGGCGATCACGCGCCATGTGACCGAGTTTCCCGCCCAAGGATCCTGGATCCGGATGGCGGCGCTACCCCTCGCCATGCTCGGGGCGGTGTTCCTTTTCACCACACTCGGCTTCGGCGCGACAGCAGTACTGCTTGGATTGGTGCTGACCTTTGTTGCTCAGCATGACCAATTTAGGCCAAAGTCTTGGGCGGTGCTTTTGGGAAGCGTGATCGCGATCATCTTTGGCTGCACCTATCTCTTCAGTGAGGTTCTGTCGGTCCCGTTGCCATAGCGGAAATGCTGCGTTGCGGTCCTATGATCGTCGGGGCTGAAGCCGTTCACTCGCAAACAGGCATCTCGTCTCGAACGACAAGCGTTTTGCTAGAGCGGCTCAGTTCTTCTCTGAATCGCAATTGGGATTCCCATTCCCGGTAGATCGTGATTCAGAATCCATACTGGTGAAGGAGGCCAGTATGGATGACGAAAGCGTATTCGGATGACCTCAGAGAGCGGGTGGT
>JBCDGN010000097.1:0-14264 GCA_038751255.1 Pseudomonadota bacterium | reverse complement strand
TCCATGCCCATGTCGGAACAGGCGCGCGCGTAGCCCCAAGCCACCGCATCGTGGCGTGCTGTCCCGCCGCGCGGCTGCCATAACCCGCCTAAAACCGGATAGCGGGGACCCTCAATATTGATGATCGGGCAAAGCTCTTTGACGCGCTCAGGCCCAATGAATTCGGTCTCCACCCCTTGCAGCGCATTGGCATGGGCGGTGCGTTGATAACCGCGGACCTCGTGATGGGTCTGAGCCAGCATGATCACGCCACGGGGGCTGAACATGACGTTGTAATTCAGGTCCTGACTGAGCGTCTCGTAGAGCGAGCGCGCTTTCTCATAGATCGCGGCTGATGGATCCTGCAGGTAGTTCGAGCGGATGATCGTGGTGTTTCGCCCGGTGTTGCCGCCGCCGAGCCAACCTTTCTCAAGGATCGCCACATTTGTGATCCCGTGGTTCTTGCCGAGGAAATAGGCCGTCGCCAGCCCATGACCGCCCGCGCCCACGATAATCGCGTCGTATTTCGGTTTCAGCGGGCGGTCTTCCCAGGTGCGCTGCCATCCTTCGTGGTGGCGCAACGCTTCGCGAGCGATGGCGAAGGCGGAATTCCGGCGGCGGAAAGACACGGCTCAAGCTCCTCTCGTCAGGGGCGGGTAGAAGGTTTCTTGCCGGACTTTTCCGACAAGAGGCAATCCAAATACGACATCCCAGGCATGGTACACGACCGAAGCCTCTGTGGCATCCCTGATCCTGCTGAGAGATTGAGCAAATTCGTCTCACGGGCTTTTCTGCAAAGGATCCGCCGTCTATGTCACCGGTTATGGTGTTTTGGATCATCTCGGTTGTGCTCGCCTGTGCGGTGTTGGCGATTTTGCTCATGCCGCTGCGGCGGGTCACGGCGGAAGAGGATGATCCTTCGGTCTATGACATAGCTGTTTATCGCGACCAATTGGCTGAGGTCGACCGAGATCTTGCGCGCGGAGTGATCACCGATGAGGTGGCAGAGCGTACCCGGTTGGAGGTGTCGCGCCGCATTTTAGAGGCAGACAAATCTGCCGACCAAGCCCATCTGGCCCGGGCACCACGCTTGGCCAGTTTGGGCTTGGCGCTCGTGGCGGTATTTTTTGTCATTGGCGGCAGTCTTTGGCTTTATTGGATCATGGGTGCGCCGGGCTATGGTGACCAGCCATTAGAGGCTCGGCTTGCCGCCAGCCAAGAGCTGCGCGATAGCCGACCGGATCAAGTCGCAGCCGAGGCCGCAGCAGGGGCGCTGGCCCCGCCCCCTGTGACACCTGACGCCGATTACGCTGAGTTGATGACCCGACTGCGCGCGACCCTTTCAGAGCGCCCCAATGATCTTCGCGGCTTTGAACTCCTTGCCCAAAACGAAGCGAATTTGGGGAATTTTTCCGCGGCTCATCAGGCAAAGGCACGTGTGATCCTGCTCAAGGGAGAGACCGCCAGCGCGACCGACTATGCGGACCTCGCCGACATGCTGGTTTTGGCGGCCGGGGGATATGTCTCGCCGGAGGCCGAAGACGCCATTGGCGAAGCCATCGCGCGCGATCCGGCCAATGGCCCGGCGCGCTACTATCAGGGGCTTTTGTTCTTCCAAACCGGACGTCCGGATCTCGCCTTCGGCATTTGGCGGCGTCTGCTAAATGCCAGCGCGCCGGACGCCCCTTGGGTCCCCGCAATCCGCGCGCAAATCGAAGAGGCTGCGTTTCGCGCAGGCGAAGTCTATGAGTTGCCGCCCGAAGGTGCGGTCCCTGCCCTGCGCGGTCCGAGCCGTGAGGATATGGATGCCGCCGCGGAGATGTCTTTGGAAGACCGGATGGGGATGATCGAGGGCATGGTAGAGGGCTTGTCTGCGCGGCTCGCCTCCCAAGGCGGGCGGCCCGATGAATGGGCGCAACTGATCACGGCACTCGGGGTGCTGGGCCAAACCGACCGTGCTTCTGCGATCTACCAAGAATCGCTTGTCGTTTTTGCCGCCAGCCCTGGCGCGCTGGACACCCTGCGCGCCGCAGCGGAACAGGCCGGGATCGGTCCGTGACCGCCGCAATTTTGGAACCGTTTGAGAGCTTTGCCAGCGCCTTGCCCACCTTCGGGTCCTTGGCGGGCCTCGATTTTGGCAGCAAAACCATTGGCTTGGCGATCTCGGACGGTTTGCGCACCGTAGCGACCCCACGCGAGACCATCAAACGCAAGAAATTTGCCAGTGATGCAGACCGCTTGATAACGGCCTTGAAGCAGTCCGATGTTACCGGTCTTGTTCTGGGTTTGCCGCGTAATATGGACGGCTCAGAAGGTCCGCGCTGCCAATCGACCCGCGCCTTTGCACGCAACCTCTCTGGCCTCTTGGACCTGCCAATTGGGTTCTGGGACGAGAGGCTGTCAACAGTGGCCGCGGAACGCGCTCTTCTGGAGGCCGATACCTCTCGCGCGCGCCGGGCGGAAGTGATTGACCATGTGGCAGCGAGCTATATTTTGCAGGGCGCGTTAGACAGACTGCAGCATCTTGAGGTTGGGAAATGAGTGACGAGGTTTGGAAACGCGAGGAGATTGCCTCCCCTTGTGTGAAGCTCTGCGTTATTCACCCCGAGACGCGTCTTTGCACCGGTTGCGCGCGTTCGATTGACGAGATCGCCGCCTGGGGCACCATGACCCACGAGGCACGCGTCGAAATTATGGCTGAACTGCCGTCTCGCGAAGCGACACCAACCAAGCGCCGCGGCGGTCGCGCCGCCCGTGTGGCGCGTCGGTCAGCTTCAAACACTTAGCGCTTCACGCCTCACCGGCCCGGGAAGCTTCACAATCGCCCAAAGCGAAATCATCGTCGTGATCAGCAGGTAATAAATCGGCCAATAGTCGTCGCCGGTGCGGTGGACAACGTAGGTTGCCAGTAAAGGTGTCGTGCCTCCAAAGATCGCCACCGACAGGTTGTAGCCCAACCCCATGGCGCTGCATCGTATAGAAGACGGGGCCATTTGCGACATCGCCGCAACCGCCATCGACTGCCCCGACACGTTTGACAGGGTTAACAGCAACTGACCGATGAAAACGATCTGAAGCTCAGGGCGATGCATCAAGGCCCATGCGGGCACTGATACGATCAAAACCGCAATCGCACCGCCGAGATACATTTTTCGCAAACCCACTCGGTCGGCAAAAAGACCAAAAATTAGCATGGCCAGCGCTAGGATCGCCAAGTTAGCCGTCGTAATGTTGAGCGCCTGAGCGGTCTTAAAATGTCCGCTTTCGGTCATGTAGGATGCGCCATAGACGAAAATCACAAAGTAAATCACACAGAGCGGCATTTGTAGGATCACCATGCGCAAGATCAGCAGCTTGTGCTTTCGGAGAATTTCAACCGCGGGCGTGTTTCGGGGGCGCTCCTCGCCCAGGTCCAAGCTTTCTGTCAGTCCCGCGCGAAAGAAAAAGCTCAGAAACGCCACCAACGCGCCCATCAAGAAAGGGATGCGCCAGCCCCAGTCAGTAAGCTGATCTGCTGTGAGTTGATTGCTGACGAGCGCAGGCACAGCGGCCCCCGCCATCGAGCCCGCAAACATCGCGCATTGGACCCAAGAACTCATCCGCGCGCGATGCTCTGGCGGCGTCTGCTCGATCAGTAGAACGCCCGAAGCAGAGAATTCACCCGCAACAGCGACGCCCTGTATGAGTCGGATCGCCACCAGGGCAATCGCCGCGGCAATCCCGATTTGATCAAAGGTCGGAAGAAGTCCAATCGCGAGCGAGCCCCCGCCGGTAATGGCGACGGTGATCATCAGCGAGGTCTTGCGGCCAATCCGATCCCCGACATGGCCAAAGATCAAGCTCCCTAGCGGGCGCGCCGCGTAGCCCAGGGCGAGCACCGCGAAGGCAGAAAGAAGCGAGGCAAGTCTGTCGTCAGCGGGAAAAAACAGGGTCGCGATCGTCGGCGCAAGGAACGCGTACATGGTGAAATCATACCACTCGAGCGCATTCCCACTGATCGTGGCGAGCACCGCACCAGGTCTCAGAGGTTTTTGCGATGGCACGGCCATGGGCTCCTTGACAAAAACGCCTTTCGCAAGCGTCTGTTGCGTCGATTAGGCAAACTCTATCGGCGCTATCCCGGCGGTGGCAGTGCTTCGCCTCTTCCAAAGATCGCCTCTCGCAGATCACGCATGGGAAACGCGGGACCTGGATCGATTTTGCGCAAGGGTGAAACGTCGCTATGGCCGAGAATATCGACGATCTGAGGTGTGCTGGCGATCAGGCTCTCAATAATCTCTGTCACAGTTTTGATCTGTGCCTCGGTAAAGCTGTGCCACCCTTCATCATTTTCATCGAGAAAGATCTCATCCGGCGCAATTTCATGGCCAGAGTAACTGGTCCAGCCCTCTTGCGATGGGGTCAGCTTGCCCCAATTTTCGAGCACAATCCCCACAGAGTGTCTGTTGAGCGACTGAAGGCTTCCCCAAGAAGATCGCCCTGCGTGCCATGCTTGATGATCAAATGGCAAAAGTTGGATCACCGAGCCGTCGCGCTGGACCAGCACATGGGCGCTCGCACGGGCTTGGTTGCTGGTCAACCAGGCCGTGATCCCGGGCCCGACCGCAGTGGTGAAATGCAATATGACATAGGATGGATCGATCTCTGCCCCATGGGCAGAGGTTTCCTGGTAGCTCACCTCGACACCGCCTTGGGGTAAAAGAACCCCCTCCGAGACCGCAAAGGTGCCGTTGGTTTGTGGCGCTGAAAGGTCCGCTTCCGTTTGCACTTGCGCAACACGTTCCAGAAGAGGGTTGGAAACCGGTCCCAGTTGCGCGGGCGTCGGCAGGTCCGGCGCGCGGCCCTCTTCGGCAAGGCGTGCAATACGGCCATCGGGATCGTCCAAGATCCCCGCCTCCACAAAGAACTGCAAATTTGCAGACGCCGTTTCCGGTGGCAGTCCCTTAGTGGCCTGGACGATGATCTCAAATTTCTGCTCGATCTCCAGGCGGGACCGTTCGGCCTCGGCCTGAAGCTCTTGCACCCGGATGAGGCCTTCGACCTCCGTGCGTTTGATCTCTAGATCGCCGATCACTTCTTGGGTTTTCAGCTCGAGCTGTGCGGCATTGTTTTCCACGCCGCTTCGCAAGGTCACAACTCCACCGATGGTGGTGGTCGCCACCGCAGAGACCACCGCGATGCCCGCCCCGATCAACGTGACCATACCGCCGGAAAAGCGCCCTGCCTGGCGCTGATCCAGGGCAAGCCGTTCGCGAGCAAGTTCTTCGTCAAGCGCGCTTTTCCGCTCTTCTAGCGCAAGACGACGTTCTGTGAGATCGGGCTCAGGCATGTCTCTTCTCGATCTTGATGCCACACCATAGTGGCAGCAACTCTGAGAAGGAAACCAACGGGGGTTAAGAGGTCCGTGGGCTAAATGCCTAACGCATTGTACCGCATGCTTCACGATTCTTGAGCGCGTCAGCCGCGGCACTCCGCCCCTTCGAGAGTGACACGTCTGCCCTAGGAATTTTTTTGTCGAAGTTCGCCTGTCCCGGCGCTCCGCGCGTTCGGCGCTGAAATCGCTCCACTGGAGCGATTTCCGGGCGCGCCTGTCCCGGCGCTCCGCGCGTTCGGCGCTGAAATCGCTCCACTGGAGCGATTTCCGGGCGCGCCTCACCCCACGTGATAAAGCGAGTTGAAAAGCTTGGGATCTAGGCTTTCGCTTGCGAAGGTGGTCCCCTCGGTCAAAACGCTCACGGCGTCATGGCTGTGCAGACTTTCCTGATGGCTCGCAACGATGCGGAAGTCACCGATACGGGCGTCGGCCAGGAGTTGTTCACAGAAGCTGCGCGCGGCATCTTCGACAAAGATTGGATTTGCCGCGTTCAGTTCCGCAAAAGCCTGCTCGTCCTCTCGTTTGACCATAACTTGGGTCTCGGTCGGGACCGCCGCACGGCAAAGCTCAATGAGATCCTCAAACCACAGGCAATCAGCGGTCCCATCGATTTCAACAGATATCCGCGCGACCGACCGCTGCGAATGCGGCGTGGCGAGTTGACCGCGGGTCTGCCGCGCATGTTCAGAGAGTTCCAGTGAACAGGGACAGGTCGAACTGTAAACATAGTCGAGATGGACAATTTTCTTCCGCACACCTGCGCTTTCAACCAGTTCCAGCGCGATGTCATAGTACTGGAAACCCTCCAGACCAGAGCGCAGAGACGTGATCTTTGCAGGGAAAGAAAACCGCATCTGGATTCGTGCATCGAAACTGTCGAGATCGGCCTTATAGGCATCGAGCACATCCTCAATCACCTCAAAGCTAAAGGTTTTTTCCGCGCTCTTATAAAAAGTGCGCATGATCCGGGACATGTTGATGCCCTTCTTGTCGGCCTCTAGGCTAACCGTTCCCGTGACGCTGGTTTCCAGTGTCAGATCGCCATTGTCGCGTGTACGGAACCGGATTGGCAGACGGAAATTTGAGATCCCAACATGCTGAATTTGTTGGTTCGCGCCGCGAATAAGAGAACTTGGTCCATTTTGGAGGTCAGGCAGAGACGCTTTGTACTCAGGCGTAACGGTGAAATCCGCCGGATACTGGCGCGACAGCGCTGGATAGTTTGACACTTCTTGACCTGGAACAAGACGTGACACGACCGGATCGAGATGAGCAATTTCAGTGTCAGAAACACCCGAGGCCCAGCGGCGCAACAGCGTCAGCGCAGCCTCCGCTTCTGCACGGGACGGCTCACGGTCGAATTCCGGGGTATGGATGTTCACGGGTGTTCTCCCTCTGCTCTGCTGCGACAAGGCTGCTGCCCACCGCGGTGCCTGAGACCTATGTGTAGTCTACGTTTGGTCAAGGCGCGCGGATCACTTCGCGAATGTGAACAGCTGCGCGTCGCGCGTGAGATATTGAAACATTTCAGGAGACTACGGCAGGCTCTTGTCGGTTGGGAGCATCTGGCATTGTGCGGATGTGAAGAAAAGCTGGATTGATGCAATCTTGCGGATCCCGTTCCTGTTGGTTTCTCCAAAGGCCATAGGTCGCACAAAGGCAGAAGCGACGGCGCCCACAAGGCTGCTCAGCGCAATGCGCTCGGCGTCGATCCGCAGCGTGCCTGAAACGAACGGTGTTTTGGATGCGGATGACGGCTCGCTTCGCTTTGCCGCTGTTCCGCTTCCGGTTGGCTTACCGCTGCTTGCGACCAGAGTTGCAATGATTCCGCTTTACAGACGAAATCACCTGTTCGACATCTGACCGAAGCAAGCGTGTTCTGCGTCTTTCGCAGCGGCACGGTCACGCTGGCGGCAAAGGAACCAATGGGCTCGGCGCGACAAAGTCCAGTGTCACCTCTATAACCGATGGTCTCAGCCGTAGCGTCTTATGAAACGGCGCAAAATCTCTCCTGGGACGGTGACTTTTTCGTGCCGCACAGTTTCGATCAAGGCATCAGCCTCTTCGGGCGGAAAATAGCCGTGATTGCGGTAAATATGGATGCGCGTCGCCACGCTATCGCCATCGGCTTCGGGATGGAACTGTGTCCCATAGATATTTGATTTATAACGGATCATCTGAATAGGACAGTCGCCAGACAGGACCAAATGTGCGGCACCATCTGGCGTGGTCTCAACCGCTTCCTTGTGGCCCACGAGGGCGCGAAAACTCTGTGGCAATTCGGACAGCAGCGGATCTTCGCGGCCCGCGTCGGTCAGGGCGCAATCGATGCCACCAACGGGCTCTCCATAGTGCTCTTGCCCCATGCGACCGCCAAGATGTGTGGTGAGAATGCCCAGTCCATAGCAGCAGCCCAAATAGGGAATATCCCGCTCGCAAATGGTCGGCATGATCGACAGAGCGGCGGCCTCTACCTTGGCCTCGACTGGGGTCTTCTTTTCGGGGGGATCACTGACGCAACCTGGCCCTCCGCCCATAATTACTCCCGACGCCTCAGAAAGCTCTTCTGCGCTCGGGGCAGGTTCTTGGTCCAGCCGGACGCGCACGACATCTAAGGCCTCTAACCCGCCCCTGGAGAGGAAGGCCTCGTATTCTTCATCGGCCGCCTCATCTTCTGGGCGAAGTTGCAAGATGAAAAACTGCGCCACTAGGTCAAATCAAGCGCGGATTGAAGATCGGCCAAAAGATCACCTGCATCCTCCAACCCGCAAGAGATCCGGATCAGTCCGGGCGTGATGCCAAGCATCTCTTTTTGATCATCGGGCAGACGCGAATGGGTTGTGGTGGCTGGATGGGTCACGATGGATTTGGCATCTCCCAGATTGTTGGAAATCGTAAAGACCTGCAGCGCATCAAGCACCCGGAACGCAGCCTGTTGCCCCGCCGCCACATCGATCGACAATACTGTGCCGCCACTTTCCATCTGTGCTGCGCAGACCGTCGATTGCGGATGAGAACTAAGCCCAGGATAGATCACCCGGGCAAGTTTTGAGTGGCCGTCAAGCCCGCGCGCGAGGCGTTCGGCTGTCGCTGCCTGGGCCCGGACGCGCAAGTCTAACGTCTCCATCCCTTTCAAAAGGAGCCAAGCGGTGAAGGGCGACATGCTGCCGCCGGTATGCTTCATGTAGGGCTCTACCGTGCCGCGGATAAACTCTTTCGTGCCAAGAATGATGCCGCCCAGCACCCGGCCTTGGCCGTCGATATGTTTGGTCGCGGAATAGATGATCACATCTGCCCCAAGATCGAGCGAGCGCTGCAAGATCGGTGTGGCAAAGACATTGTCGACCAAGACAATCGCGCCTGCTTCGTGAGCAAGTTGCGAAACGGCGCGGATATCGATCACTTCCAATGTCGGGTTCGAGATCGCCTCAAGGAACACCGCTTTGGTGTCGGGCCGGATCGCCGCGCGCCACTGATCCAGATCGGTGCCATCGACAAAGCTGACCTCCACACCGTAGCGCGTCAGCACCTCTTCAAGCACATAAAGACAAGACCCAAAAAGCGCGCGAGAGGACACCACATGATCCCCTGCCCCAAGCATGGCCATCAAAGCGCCTGAGACCGCCGCCATGCCAGAGGCCGTGGCAAATCCATCCTCGGCCCCCTCTAGCAGAGCAACCCGTTCTTCGAACATCTTGACCGTTGGGTTGCCGTAGCGGGCGTATATGAACTCGTCCTCACCCGCCTCGATAAAGCGCGCTTCGGCCTGCTCGGCGGTTTCATACACAAAGCCCTGGGTCAGAAACAGCGCCTCGGACACCTCGCCATATTGGCTGCGTCGGGTGCCGCCATGGACCAGATTGGTCCGAACACCATGAGGCGCATGTGGGCGGGATTGATCATCGGCCATCGGGCTCTCCTTTACTTATCCGGGGTTCAAGAGCGGTCCAGTGGGCCAAACCTCTTTAGCGGTATCTTTAACGTGGCCCGCAATCCGGTGAACAAAGCGCCACGAGACTTGGCGGTACCCGAGCCGACCAGCCGGGTCAAGTATACTTGTCTTGATACCGTCGGCAGGAGAGGCGACAAATGCATCAAATCGGAGGATGTCGGATGTCTCAGCCCATCAAGCTTTACTATTGGCCCACCCCAAATGGTTGGAAGATCTCGATTGCACTTGAGGAAATGGGCCTGCCCTATGAGGTGAGCCTGGTGAACATCAATAAAGGCGATCAATATTCGACTGAATTTGCGGCAGTCGCTCCAAACAACAAAATGCCTGCGATCTACGATCCCGATGGCCCCGGTGGTGAGCCGATTAGCATTTTTGAGTCGGGCGCAATCCTTCAGTATTTGGCCCGAAAGACGGGACGGTTTTACGGCAGCAGCGAACGTGAACAAATCGCCGTCGATGAGTGGTTGATGTGGCAAATGGGCGGTGTTGGGCCGATGGCCGGGCAGTCGCATCATTTCATGAAATACGCCCCAATGATGGACCCGCCACAGGTGCTGCCCTATGCGCAGGACCGCTACAAGCGCGAGGTTGGACGGCTCTACAAGGTGCTCGACAAACGCCTGTCAGAGCATGAATGGGTCGCAGGGGATTTCTACTCCATCGCGGACATGGCGATATGGCCCTGGGCGCAGGGCTGGGATAAAATCGGCCAGGCTCAGACGATGGACGACAAACCCCATATGCAGCGCTGGCTCGATGCGTGCTGGGATCGCCCGGCGGTGCGCAAGGGCCGCGAGCTTCGAAACGATCTTCGCGATGAAACTGGCAAAACTGAAGAGTCGCAAGCGATCCTCTTTAAGCACGGCGCCTAGTCTCGAGAAGTCACTGGTCATCTGATGTACTTGGGTCTAACGCGAAGGTCTCAACCCTTCCGGAGACCTCATGGACACCCTACGCGGCATTGCCTTGATGACTTTGGCCATGGCGAGCTTCGCCGTGGAAGACATGATCATCAAAATGCTGGCCGAGAAGATGCCGCTGGGCCAGATCCTTCTGTTCATCGGGCTCTTCGGCGCCATCGCCTTTGGAATGATGGCCCGGTCGCGCAATGTCTCAGTATGGTCGCCGGTGCTGCTGACACCCCCGTTGCTGCTGCGCAATCTTGCAGAGGTTCTTGGCACCGTCCTTTTCGTCACCGCAATCGGCCTTCTGCCCCTGTCGGTCGTCGCCTCGATCTTGCAAGCGGCCCCGCTTTTCGTCGCTCTGGGCGGCGCAGTTTTCTTGGGCGCTCCGGTCGGGTGGCGACGTTGGTTGGCGATCGCCGTGGGGTTTGTTGGTGTGCTAATGATCCTACGCCCTGGGGCGGACAGCTTTGAGCCGCTTGCGCTTTTGGCACTCGGGGCAACAATTTGCCTTTCGATCCGAGACTTAACCACCCGCGCTGCCCCGCGCGACACGCCCTATTTGGTTTTGACAACCAGCGGTTTCGTTATGGTCACCATTGCAGGCCTTGTTCTGATGCCCTTCGGGGCCCCACCAGTTTGGCCAGACGGCATCAGTTGGTTACTACTTGTCTTCGCGATAGGGGCGGCCATGGTCGCCTATACTTCGATTACCGCGGCCATGCGCATCGGTGATCTCGCTGCGGTGACCCCGTTTCGCTACACAAGGCTTCTCTTCTCGCTCGCCATTGGGGTCATGGTCTTCGATGAACGCCCAGATCTGATGACGCTTGCCGGCGCTGCAGTTATCCTTGGCTCAGGCCTTTATACCCTCTTGAGGGAGCGGCAGGTCGCGCTGTCTGCGGCGCGCACCTCTTAACCACATTTATCACTGCTGAACTGCGATCCACTGTGCGGGGCGCGGCAGAGCGCCACTTTCCATTTAGCGCTAACACGGGCTAAACCGCGCTCACTTGCCTTAAGGGGACCAGGGATATGAGCACCATCATTGACATTATTGGCCGTGAGATTCTCGACAGCCGCGGCAATCCGACCGTAGAGGTTGATGTCATCCTAGAAGACGGAACGATGGGCCGTGCGGCAGTCCCTTCTGGGGCGTCCACCGGGGCGCATGAAGCGGTGGAAAAGCGCGACGGCGACGCGAGCCGATACAAGGGCAAGGGCGTTCTAGATGCCGTGGCCTCTGTGAATGGCGAGATCGCCGAAGCTCTCGTGGGCATGGATGCCACCGAGCAGGTCGCCCTCGATATGGCGATGATCGAGATGGACGGCACCCCGAACAAAGGCCGCCTCGGCGCAAACGCGATCCTCGGTGTCAGCCTTGCCACGGCCAAAGCCGCCGCAGAGTTCACCGCACAACCGCTTTACCGCTATGTTGGTGGCACCTCGGCACGGGTGTTGCCGGTCCCGATGATGAACATCATCAATGGCGGCGAACACGCCGATAACCCAATCGATATCCAAGAGTTTATGATCATGCCGGTCGCGGCGAGCTCGATCCGCGAGGCCGTACGCATGGGTTCTGAGATCTTCCATACACTTAAAAAAGAGCTTTCCGCCGCGGGTCTCTCTACCGGGATCGGCGATGAGGGTGGCTTTGCGCCAAACTTGAACTCTACCCGCGATGCCCTTGATTTCATTCTGAAGTCCGTTGAAGCCGCAGGTTACAAGCCAGGGGAAGAAGTGTTCCTCGCCCTTGATTGCGCTTCGACCGAGTACTTTAAAGATGGCGCCTATATGCTTGCCGGAGAAGGGAAAACGCTCTCGAGCGAGGAAAATGTGGCCTATCTCGAGGCGCTTGTTGGCGACTATCCGATCATCTCCATCGAAGACGGCATGGCCGAGGACGATTGGGATGGCTGGAAAGCGCTGACCGATGCGCTCGGCGACAAAATGCAGCTTGTGGGCGACGATCTTTTCGTTACAAATCCGGCGCGCCTGGCTGATGGCATTGCCAAAGGCTGCGCCAATTCCATGTTGGTAAAAGTCAACCAAATCGGTAGCTTGACGGAGACACTTCAAGCCGTCGATATGGCCCATAGGGCGCAGTTCACCAATGTGATGAGCCATCGCTCGGGCGAGACAGAGGACGCCACCATTGCCGATCTCGCGGTTGCGACCAATTGCGGACAGATCAAAACCGGGTCGTTGGCCCGCTCAGACCGGTTAGCGAAGTACAACCAGCTCATCCGGATAGAGGAGTTGCTCGGCGAGACTGCAGAGTATGCTGGAACATCGATCCTGAAGTAAGGGGCTTCGCTTCGTGGCGTAAGATAACCGATCTCTGCTGCCAGGCATAAAGCTGCGTGGGGAGCCAGATCTCGAGTGAGCTTTGAAACCCTTATTTTTTCAGATCAATGCCTGACCAAGATCAAGCCTCGTCTATGAGGCTGATTATCTTGTCGTTCTTCAGAATGACCGCTGACCGACCGGAAAAGCGTAGCGTCTGCCCAGCCTTCCAACCATTCGGCAAATCCATCGCGACGGTTGCGGTAAAATCGACTTCCATGAGGGTGGTGTCCGCGACCGTTATCGCATTGGTCACATCTTGCCTGCGCTCTGAAAACGCGGCTGCCCCCTGCTCCGCCAGTGCCTCAAATGCTTGTTTGCCGTGGGTTTCAGCGGTAACGGCACCCTCTGAAATGTTGCGAAAGAGCGCGTCATCGCTCAAGCAGTCGACCATGGCTGGCACGTCTTTGGCGTTATAAGCCTTCAAATAGGCCACAATTGGCTTTGGTAGAGTGTCCATGGCCGCACACCTTCGGTCTAAAACGAGGATGGGATATAGACCAGCAAAGTCTAAAATACACGACAAACCGGTCAGTGTTCGGGGTCGATGCGTCCCGTCGCTTTATCGAGCTCCTTTGCCGTTTTGTCCAAAGACGGCGTTAGCGAGAGAGAGCCTCATTTAGAGAAGTTCAGGGCCACAAGCTTTCGTCCCGTTTCTCGATGGAGTTCTTTCTGCAATGCAAGTTCCAAGTCGCTGTCATTTTGAACGAGGTTCCGCAGAACAGGACCGGATATAACAAAGGCGCGTGAAGGTTCTGACACCTGGACCGTGGCGCTCGCATCCTGTCCAGACAAGACGTTGATCTCACCGATCAGCCCATGATCGATATCACCGACCCGGACACCACCAACCCGCGCCTCTGCCCCACCTTTGACAAGCGCGAAGAGCTGATCAACCGGCGCGCCCTCTTGGAGCAACACGGCGTCAGCGGCGAAATCGTTCCACACTCCCGCATCAAAAACGCGCCGCACCGCTGGCAGCGATAGAGTACTGAAATAAGCCTCGCGCAGTGCGGTTTCCTCTGGGCTGAAATGCAGCCCACGATGTTGGATCAGGATCCGGCCAAGTCCAACTAAGCTCAAAACCCCCCAGATCGATTGCGTGATGAGTGCGGTGGCATTGAAGGAATGAACATGACTGAGCATCAACAAAAGGGCAGCAAGCAAGTTAAGAAGCACATAGGCCGCTCCGCTCCCGGTGATGATAGAAAATTGCAACAAAGCATAGCCAACCACAAAGGATAGAAGGCCCAAATATCCAATGATAAGAAACGCAATCGAGGAAACGTCTGCATCCATGGATATCACTCTTGGTCAGAGGCTAGTGTCTCAGAAAAAAGACTGACACACACTCCGCCCCATCCGGCAAGACTTTGATCCGATCCGGACCTGAAGCAAACGCGTTTTTGATGCGCTATGGACTGGGTTGCGTTGCTGTCCTAAGCGTATGAAAGCTCATATGCCGCAACAGCAGGATCTCACTCCATGCCGCAATCTGCTGAAGACATCGTGAAAACGCTCAATCTCGCGCCGCATCCAGAAGGCGGTTACTATCGCCAAACCTGGTGTGCAGAAGCTGAGAAAGGGGTCCGCCCTGCGGGGACCGCGATCTATTTTTTGCTCGCAGCGGGCCAAAAGAGCCATTGGCACAAGGTCGATTCCGCAGAGATGTGGCATTACTATGCCGGGGCGCCACTAAAACTCT
>JBCDGN010000096.1:0-14290 GCA_038751255.1 Pseudomonadota bacterium | reverse complement strand
CTATGGATCGGGGAAAACCCTTGGGATGCGCTGAAGATTATGGTCCATGGTTCGGTCGGGTCGGCCTATGGCTGGGGATACACGCTCTACTATGCGACCAATTTCATCTTCACCGGGTTGGCAGTAGCGGTCGCGTTCCACGCGCGGCTCTTCAACATCGGGGGCGAAGGACAGGCCGCCATGGGCGGTCTTGGCGTCGCCTTGGTTTGCTTAGCAGTGCCTTGGCCGCATTGGCTGCTGGCCCTGCCTGTTGCGGTTGTAGCCGGGGCGCTGTTTGGCGCCGCTTGGGCTGCGATCCCGGCCTGGCTTCAGGCAAAACGTGGCAGCCATATCGTGATCACCACGATCATGTTCAATTTCATCGCTGCGGCGATCTTGGTCTATTTGCTTGTGGGGCCGCTTAAGACGGAAGGCATGGCGCCAGAGACCGCGCCCTTCCCAGAAGGCGCTCATCTGCCGACTGCCTATAACATTGTGCCCTGGCTCGGGTTCAGCAGGTCAGCACCAGCGAATATTTCGTTCCTGCTCGCGGTATTGGCCTGTGTCGGCGTGTGGTTCCTGATCTGGCGCACGCGGCTTGGCTATGAAATTCGCGCACTAGGGCATAGCGAGCCCGCCGCGGTTTATGCGGGCATTCATCCGACCCGCATCATCATGGCAGCAATGCTCATCTCTGGTGGTCTCGCAGGCTGCATGGCTGTGAATGCCGTAATGGGAGAGGCCGAGCGCCTCGTGATCGATAGCGTCCAAGGCGCGGGCTTTGTCGGCATTGCCGTCGCGCTGATGGGCCGCTCGCACCCCTTTGGTGTGTTCTTGGCCGCATTGCTTTTCGGCATGCTCTACCAAGGGGGAGCAGAGCTTGAATTTGAGCTGCCCGCGATCAGTCGCGAGATGATTATGGTGATCCAGGCGCTTGTGATCCTCTTCACTGGGGCGCTCGATAACATGGTGCGGATGCCGCTAGAGCGGCTCTTTGCGGCGCGGGCCCGGCGGCAGCGGGCCAACGGTGCTAAGGTTGCTGCAGAATGAGCGAGTTACTGACATATCTGCCCGGCTTTGCCACCGCCTATGCGATCCTGTTGGTCGCGGTGACCTCCCCCGGACCTGCGGTTGCGATGCTGCTGGGCCTCTCGCTCAGCAATGGACGGGGCACGGCACTGGTTGCTTGCGCTGGGATCGCCTCTGGCGGTGTGCTGCTTAATCTGGGCACGATGCTCGGCCTTGGGTTACTGCTGTCGCAGATTGGCTGGGCCATGATGGTGATCAAATACCTGGGTGCTGCCTATCTTGCCTGGCTGGCCTATGGTGCGTTTCGACGATCGATCTCACCGCCAGCGGTGAAGGCCGATCAGGAACCAAAGATGTCTCGGGTACGAGCATTTGTTTTGGGCTTTCTGCTGCAGATCACCAATATCAAAGCCATCGCCTTTTGGCTGGTGATTGCTGCGGTTGGGGCGACCACGGGCGGCGGAGCACAGGTCATTCTAGCCTTCGCGATTGGGGCTTTCGCAATATCCTTCTTGGGGCACGGGGCTTGGGCGATTTTGCTGTCTTCGCGCGTGTTCCAGATTGCCTATGCTAAAGCGCGGCGCTGGATAGAGGCGGTGCTGGGCGGGCTTTTCGCACTCTTGGCGTTGCGTATGGCGATGGATCGGAGCTGAGCGGATGGACTATATCACTCTGATCCAGATCCTCGACAGCGCCCTGCGTCTGGCCACCCCGCTGCTGTTCGCCTGTCTGGCCGGGCTCTTTTCCGAACGTGCCGGGATCTTTGATATCGGTTTGGAAGGCAAAATGCTGGCCGCGGCGTTTTTTTCGGCCGCCTATGCATATTTGACCGGATCGGTCTGGCTGGGCCTCATTGCGGGGTGTCTGGCCTCGATGGTTTTAGCCCTGATCCACGGTGTGGCCTCGATCACGTTCCGCGGCAATCAGCTCATTTCAGGCGTGGCGATCAATTTCCTCGCCGCAGGGCTCACGGTGTTAATCGCCCAGAACTGGTTTTCCCAAGGCGGTCGCACGCCGTCACTGGAAGGCGCGGCACGGTTCCAGGAAATCCAGTTGCGTTTCACGGAGAGCATCGGCCAAATCCCGATCATTGGACCGATTTACGCAATCTTGCTCTCGGGCGACACGATCCTGGTCTATATCGGTCTCCTGGCGGTGCCGGCGACCTGGTACATCCTGTTTCGCACACGATTTGGGCTGAGATTGCGGGCCGTGGGCGAAAACCCCGCGGCCGTCGATACGGCAGGGATTTCGGTCACGCAATTGCGCTTTGCGGCTGTCTTAATCTGCGGTCTGCTCTGCGGTTTGGCCGGCGCCTATCTGTCCACCGGGCTTTCGGCCAATTTCGTGAAAGAGATGAGCGCCGGAAGGGGATTTATCGCCCTAGCGGCGCTTATCTTTGCCAAGTGGCGTCCTTGGCATGCGCTGGGGGCGTGCTTCCTGTTCGGTTTGCTTGAAGCCTTGGGCAACCGCTATCAGGACCTGCAAATCGCGGGCGTGGATGTTCCGGTTCAGTTGATGCAGGCGCTGCCCTATGTCCTGACGGTTGTGATCCTGGCGGGATTTGTTGGAAAGGCAGTCCCGCCGCGGGCCGGGGGTGAGCCATATGTCAAGGAGCGTTAGCAAGGCGCAGTGACGCGGCAGTGCAACGACGCTAAGAACGGGTAGAAGCTCTAGGAACAGCCAATCGATGCAAATCTACCTCCCCATTGCCGAAGTGTCTGTGAGCATCTTTTTGGTCCTCGGCATCGGTGGGGCGGTGGGGATTTTATCCGGCATGTTCGGCGTCGGCGGAGGCTTTCTGCTGACACCTCTTTTGTTCTTCGCTGGCATACCGCCCGCGGTCGCTGTTGCCACCGGTGCCAACCAGATCGTCGCATCCTCCGTTTCAGGGGTGCTGGCGCATCTGCGACGACGGACAGTCGATTTTCCGATGGGGCTGGTCTTGCTTGCAGGCGGGCTCGCAGGGGCCGCCATCGGGGTGCAGATCTTCGCCTGGCTCAGTCGCACGGGCCAAGTCGACCTCTTGGTCACCCTTTGTTATGTGGTTTTCCTGGGGCTTATTGGCGGTCTGATGTTCTTCGAAAGCCTGGCTGCGCTGCGCCGGGCCAAACGCGGCAAACCCCCTAAGCGCCGCAAACATAGCCGGGTCCACAATCTCCCCCTTAAGCTGAAGTTTCGCACATCGGGGCTTTATATCTCGGTGTTCCCACCACTTGGCGTAGGGTTCATCGTGGGTGTTTTGGCGGCGATCATGGGCGTGGGCGGCGGCTTTATCATGGTTCCCGCGATGATCTATCTGATCGGTATGCCGACCAAAGTGGTGATCGGGACCTCACTGTTTCAGATCATCTTCGTCTCTGGCGCGGTAACGGTGATGCATGCGGTATCGAGCCAGACAGTGGATGTTATGTTGGCGCTGCTGCTGATCTTGGGAGGCGTCATCGGCGCACAATTTGGGACTGTCCTTGGCACACGGCTTCGCGCCGAACAGCTGCGAATCCTTCTGGCGCTTTTGGTGCTGGCGGTCTGCGGCAAGCTGGCGCTGGATTTACTGCTAGAACCAGCGGAGCTGTATTCGCTGCAAACTAGGAACCTCGGCCTGTGAGGGCCTGGGTTGTCCTAATATGCGCGCTTATCTATGCGCCTTTCGCGACAGCAGAAGAAATTGTGCTGGGCCTTTCGCAAGAAGAGGTCCCGATTACGGTCACCTTTGATGGGTCTGAGATCTTGGTCTTCGGCGCCGTGAAGCGCGAAGCGCCGGTCTCTGCGGACTCTCAGCTTCATGTGATTGTGACCATCGAAGGGCCCTTGGCGCCGGTTCGCGTGCATCGCAAAGCGCGCCGTTTCGGCATCTGGGTGAATGCCAGTAGTGTTCGCATAGGTTCGGCACCGAGCTTTTATGCGGTGGCCTCCAGCGGCCCTTTAATTGATGTGCTGAGCCATACCGACAATCTACGTCACGATATCAGCATCCCACAGACCCTCAAAACCACCGGTGCTGCAAGCGATAGTCCAGATGCAGAGTCTTTCGTCGATGCGTTGATCCGGATCCGAGCAGAACAAGGTCTATATCAAGTGATCCCCGAGGGCGTCCAACTGGACCAGGACACGCTTTTTCGGACCTCTGTCTACCTGCCACCGCGGTTGGTGGAGGGGCTCTATTCCACGCAGATTTATCTGACGCGGGACAAGGAAGTGATCGATGTTTACGAGACCGAGATCGACGTCAAAAAAGTTGGGCTGGAACGTTGGCTGTTCAATCTCGCGCTCCAGCAACCGCTGGTCTATGGGCTGATGGCTTTGGCCGTTGCAGGGGTCTTTGGCTGGGGCGCATCAGCGGCCACACGGGTGATCCGTGGCGGTTAAGCCCTGACGCGGCAAAGCTCTGCGCGCTCTGGCCTTGTTGCCGGGTCATCTGCGATCTATGTGACACAGCATGAGACGCTGGATTCCCTTTCTCAAGACCCCGCCCACCGTATCGGTTGTTCGACTCTCCGGCGTGATCGGCGGTGTTGGACGCGGTCCAGGATTGTCAGATGCCGGCCTCGCTGCCGTGCTTCAACGCGCCTTCACCAGACGCAAGCCAACCGCTGTTGCCTTGGTGATCAATTCGCCTGGGGGCAGCCCTGTTCAATCTTCGCTGATCGGTGCGCGCATCCGGCGCTTGGCTGATGAGAAAGAGCTGCCGGTTTATGGATTTGTGGAAGATGTCGCAGCCTCGGGCGGCTATTGGTTAGCAGCCGCAGCCGACGAGATCTGGGCTGACCCGTCATCTGTTTTGGGCTCCATCGGGGTTATTTCGGCTGGGTTTGGCGCGCATGAATTCATCGCGCGCTACGGCATTGAACGGCGGGTATACACCGCAGGAACCTCAAAGAGCATGCTTGATCCCTTCCGCCCCGAAAAGGAAGAGGATGTGACACGTCTGAAAGGTGTCCTGGAAGACATCCACGCAACCTTCATTGACCAGGTCAAATCGCGGCGAGGCGACAAGCTCGACGAGACAACCGACCTCTTCACCGGAGAAATCTGGGTAGGCCAGCGCGCGGTCGATTTGGGCCTCGCCGATGGCATCGGACATCTCGTGCCGAAGATGAAAGAGATCTATGGCAAAGAGGTCAATTTCCAGGTTTATGGCCAGCGCAGAGGTCTGCTGTCGCGTCTGAACTCTTCACTGATTGACAGCGCCCTTGGCGCGGTTGAGGAACGGGCACATTTCGCCCGCTACGGGCTTTAGCCCATGGTGAAAATCGTCACTTTCTTTCTTATTGGGATGGCCATTTTGGCGATTTTCGGCCGTCTTCGTGTGCCGCGCTTGCCGAAACTTTCCGGTCGGAAATGTCCCAATTGCGGTCGCTATAAAATCGGTCGCACGCCCTGTCCTTGTAAATCGGCCGGAGGCTGAGCGTGGCCTGGTTGCTCGCGGGCCTGGGGCTCGTCATTTTGCTCTTGGCGGGCGACAGTCTTGTCAAGGGCGCGGTCAATCTTGCGCTGCGTCTGGGTGTCTCGCCGCTTATTGTGAGCCTCACCATCGTCGCCTTCGGCACCTCGGCCCCCGAGCTTTTGATCTCGATCGAGGCCGTGCTTTACGGCTCACCTGGCATAGCACTTGGCAATGTCGTGGGATCGAACACGGCAAATATCCTTTTGGTGCTCGGCGTGCCCGCGATGATCAGAACTCTGCACACCAGCACATGCGACTCGCGCTCCAGCTACCTAATGATGTTGGCCGCGTCAGTGTTGTTCATCGCCATGTGTTTCGCGGGTCCGCTCACTTGGGCGCATGGTACTGTTTTGCTGTTGGGACTGGTTGCGATGCTCAGCCACTCCTTCATGGCGGCCAAACAGCACCGGATGGCGTCGCTCTCTGCGGCTGCGGCTTCTCCGACAAAAGAAGAAGACGATGTCGAAGGCGCAGACCCCACAATGCCACGCTGGCAAATATGGGCCTTCTTGATCCTGGGTTTGATCGGGCTCCCGCTTGGGGCGTCGCTGCTTGTGGACAACGCGGTGATCATCGCGCGTGATTTTGGGGTCAGTGAGACAGTGATCGGGCTGACACTCGTTGCTCTTGGAACCTCGCTCCCAGAGCTTGCAACCACATTGGTCGCTGCTTTGCGCGGCAAGGCGGATGTCGCTTTGGGCAATGTGATCGGATCCAATATGTTTAACCTTCTGGCGATCATCGGGATTGCGAGCTTTTTCGGTCCGATTCAAGTCGGACCGGAATTCCTTTATTTCGATCTCTGGGTGATGCTAGGCGCGAGCCTTCTTATTATCCCTTTCGTGTTCTTTGGACGCGATATCAATCGGCTTGCAGGCGGTGTTCTGACAGTGCTCTACCTGATCTATGTCGTGAGCTTAATCACTTAGGAGAGGCTATGACCCGACGGGCATTGGTGACGGGTGCTGGGAAGCGCTTGGGGAAGGCGATTGCAACAGCGCTCGCCGAGGATGGCTACGACATCGCGGTTCATTACGCGAGCTCCGGAGCACCAGCCGCGGAAGCTGTCGCAGAGATCGAGGCGCTTGGTCGAAAGGCCGTTGCCCTGCCTGCCGATCTTTTGAAGGAGGATGAGACACAGACGCTGATGCCCCGTGCCAGCGAGGCGCTTGGAGGGCCTATTCATGTTCTGATCAACAATGCTTCGATCTTTGAATATGACACGATCGAGACCGCGACCAGAGAGTCTTGGGACCGCCATATCGAGAGCAATCTGCGTGCGCCTTTTGTCTTGACCCAAGCATTGGCAGCGCAGATGCCACCCGCTGAATTGGACAGCAACGGCGAGCCCGTTGCGCAAGGCATGGTGATCAACATGATCGATCAGCGAGTGAACAAGCTCACGCCGCAATTCATGACCTACACCATCGCGAAAATGGGTCTTTGGGCGCTGACCCGGACCTCTGCCCAAGGTCTGGCCCCGCATATCCGTGTCAACGGGATCGGGCCTGGGCCCACGATGCAAGGCGCGCGGCAGTCCGCGGAGCACTTCGCCGCACAAAGGATGGCAACAATTCTGGAGCGCGGAGCGGACCCTGATGCGATAGTCCGTGCGGTGCGTTTTTTCTTGGCAGAAGCCTCGGTCACCGGCCAACTCTTATGCGTTGACGGGGGTCAACATTTGGCTTGGCAGACGCCAGATGTGTTGGGGGTTGAATAGCAGTTTCAGCGGGAGTTAGGTCGAGTTTTGCACCGCATCACAGCTTGTCACAAAACCGTCTCAAAAATGTCAAATCAATCAATGCGTTACTTGGCGAGTGAATTTTTATTCATATAAAACAGCGCGTTGATGGATTGCATTATTTTTAAGCAAAGTAACGAAATCCTTAGTTTCTAAGGGATTTTGGAGGTGAGTCGGAACTTGTCACCAGAGTTATCCCCAGATTCCGTTGATATGTTTTTTCTTGTTTTCAGGACACTTTCGGTGCAGCGCAAAGAGGGGATGCGCAGAAAACCATGATCGACGACAGCTCTGAAATGTCTCGTCAGGCCGGTCTGAGCGACGACGCACCAGTGCGGACAGGCCCGGACTGTATCGCAGGGTATTTGCCCAGCCTGGACAGCTCACCCGGTGTCTACCGTATGCTCGATGCCCAGTCGCGGGTTCTTTACGTCGGCAAAGCACGCAGTCTGAAGGCGCGGGTATCAAGCTATGCGCGCTACACCGGGCATAGCCGCCGCATCGCACGCATGATTGCCGAGACTGCCTCGATGATGTTTCTGACCACGCGTACAGAGACCGAGGCGCTGCTCTTAGAGCAGAACCTGATCAAACAACTGAAGCCGCGCTACAATGTGCTGCTGCGAGACGACAAGAGCTTTCCCAATATTCTTGTGGCCAAGGATCATGCCTTTCCGCAGATCCGCAAACACCGCGGCGCAAAGAAGACAAAAGGGGACTACTATGGCCCTTTCGCAAGTGCGGGCGCCGTCAACAGAACGCTGAACCAATTGCAGAAGGTGTTTCTGCTGCGCAATTGCTCGGACTCCACCTTTGACAGCCGGACGCGGCCCTGTCTGCTCTATCAGATCAAGCGCTGTTCTGCCCCATGCGTGGGATATGTGTCTGAGGCAGAGTATGGAGGGCTCGTGGCCGATGCAGAGAGGTTTCTGTCTGGCAAGACCACCAAGGTGCAAGAGACCCTGGCCAAGCAGATGCAGGACGCTTCAGAGGCGCTTGAGTTTGAGCGTGCGGCCGCCCTGAGGGACCGAATCAAAGCCTTGACCATGGTGCAGTCCTCGCAAGGCATCAATCCACAAGGCGTGGCGGAGGCCGATGTGGTGGCGCTGCATATGGAAAACGGGCAGGCCTGCGTGCAGGTATTTTTCATCCGCGCGCATCAGAACTGGGGGAACAAGGATTACTATCCCCGCGTTGGCAGCGAAGAGATCGAAACCGGTGAAATCCTGCAGGCTTTTCTTGGGCAATTCTATAGCGACAAGCAACCACCTCGGCTGATCCTCCTCAGCCATCCGGTGGAGGATGAAGCGCTCTTGTCCGATGCGCTCAGTCAAGCTCAGGGTCGCAGGGTGCAGATCGCGGTCCCGCGACGGGGCGAGAAAGCTGAACTGGTCGAAGGCGCGGCGCGTAACGCACGTGAAAGCCTGGCTCGCAAGATGTCTGAAACGGCGACCCAAGCGAAGCTTTTGCGGGGCTTGGCGGAGGCCTTCGATCTCGACGGGCCACCCGCTCGGGTCGAGGTCTATGACAACTCGCATATCCAAGGCACCAATGCAGTGGGCGCGATGGTGGTCGCCGGGCCGGAAGGGCTGATGAAGAACGCCTATCGCAAATTCAATATCCGCGGCGATGATCTGACGCCTGGCGATGATTTTGGCATGATGAAAGAGGTCCTAAACCGGCGCTTTAAACGGCTGCTCACCGAAGACCCTGATCGGGAAGAGGGCGATTGGCCTCATCTACTTCTGATCGATGGGGGCGCAGGCCAGGTTAGCGCGGTGCATGAGATCATGGCAGAGCTAGGCGTTGAAGACATCCCCATGATCGGCGTTGCAAAAGGCATCGACCGGGATGCAGGCAAGGAAGAGTTTCACCGGATCGGCCACCGGCCCAAGGCACTTCGGCACAATGACCCGGTCCTCTATTTCGTGCAGAGGCTCCGCGACGAGGCCCATCGCTTTGCCATCGGGACCCATCGTGCAAAACGTGCCAAAGCAATCAGCGCCAATCCGCTCGATGATATCCCTGGGGTTGGTGCCACACGAAAGCGCGCGCTGCTCGCCCATTTCGGCTCTGCCAAGGCTGTTAGCCGCGCAAATCTCGTGGATCTCAAGGCGGTCGAGGGGATTTCCGATGCGCTCGCCGAAACCGTTTACAATTATTTTCACGAGCGGGGCTGAGCCAGCGCAGCATAGCTTGATTTTTCTGCTCACCCAGCGTCTGGCTCTTCTTGTCGAGGACATTAAGAAAACGAGACTTCGGCGCTATCACTTTTCCCTCAATACCCCTGTTCGGAGATTTCAAATGACCAAGTTCAAGACAGGACCCACCCTGCACCCCGCCATCCCCGCATACGCCGCAGAGGTCGCTGCTGGCACGCTGACCCGGCGGGAGTTTCTGACCCGTGCCACGGCGCTCGGCGCGAGTGCGGCAGCAGCCTACGCGGCTTTGGGACTGGCCGCACCAGCAGCGCGGTCGCAGCCTGCGGTCCAGCCCGGAGGCGAGCTGCGTATTCAAATGGAAGTGCTGGCGCTGAAAGATCCGCGCAGCTTTGACTGGCCGCAGATGTCCAATTTCACGCGCGGTTGGCTGGAATATCTGGTCGAGTACGACCGCGATGGCAGTTTCAGACCTCAGCTTTTGGAGGCCTGGGAAGCCAATGAAGACGCCAGCGAATACATCCTGCGCTTGCGGCCTGGGGTGACTTGGAACAATGGCGATGCCTTTACGGCCGAGGATGTGGTGTTCAACTTCACCCGTTGGTGCGATCGCAATGTCGAGGGCAATGCGATGGCCGCCCGGTTCGAGGCGCTGATCGACCCCGAAACCGGCCGAGCCCGCGATGGCGCCATAGAGGCCATCGACCCGCTTACGGTGAAACTGACATTGAACAGTCCCGACATTGCCGTGATCGCAAATGTCTCGGACTATCCTGCCGCAGTGGTGCACCGTGCTTTCTCAGGCGATCCTTTGGCAGATCCTATTGGTACTGGCCCCTATTTGCCCGGGAACTACGAGGTGGGCGTCGGTGCTGAGTTGCTGCGCAACCATGACCATGCTTGGTGGGGCGAAGGCGCCGCGCTCGATCGGATTGAGTTCATCGATTACGGTGCTGATCCTGCGGCATGGCTGTCTGCTGTGGATGCCGATGAGGTCGACATGGTCTATGAAACCCAAGGCGATTTCATTGCGATCATCAGCGATATCGGCTGGGAGCTTTCCGAGGCTGTGACCGCGGGCACGGTGGTGATCCGGACGCGGCAGGATTCTGACGTCAATGGCCAAAAACCCTACGAAGATGCCAGGATGCGCCGGGCATTGGCCATGGCGGTGGACAATGCTGTTCTGCTGGAGCTGGGTTACTCCGATTTGGGAACGGTCGCCGAAGACACTCATGTGGCCCCGATCCATCCTGAATACGCACCTCTCCCGCCGGTGCCCTATGATCCTGCCGCCGCAAGAGATCTGGCAGTAGAGGCAGGCTTTGCCGATATCACGCATGAGTTGATCAGTATCGACGATGGCTGGCGTCGCGAGACCGCGGATGCTGCGGCCGCGCAGCTTAGGGATGCGGGCTTCGATGTCACCCGCACCGTGATCCCAGGCAGCACGTTTTGGAACAACTGGACAAAGTATCCGTTTAGCACGACTGACTGGGGACATCGCCCGCTTGGTGTGCAGGCGCTTAACCTCGCCTATCGCAGCACTGCGACATGGAATGAAAGTGGCTTCAAAAACCCGGAATTCGACAGCTTGCTTGACGAGGCGCTCACCATTGCAGATGCCGATCAACGCCGCGAGGTGATGGCCAAGATCGAGACACTCATGCAGCAAGAAGGGGTGATCATTCAGCCCTATTGGCGGTCAGTCTTCCGCCATGTGAAGCCAGGCGTGGTTGGAGCCGAGGCGCACCCCGCCTTTGAGATCCATGTCTACAAGTTGGGATGGGCCGCCTAAAACATGCCTCAGTGCCCTTCAGGGACGCCGCACTTGGCGGCGCCTTAGGCTCGGGCCGGGGTTTATACCTTGGCCCTCCTCGGCCCAGAGGCGAGAGTGGCATTCCCAAAACGCTTGGCGCACTTGGTCTCACTGGCGGCTCAAGGCGTGACGCCTTTCCTGAAACGGTGCTTGCACGTGCGGCCTTTGCGGTCCAGACGTGACGAGAGCCCTTTCAGCCTCGCGTACTTCGAGGTAGAGGAGCGCCTATGCCCATGACCCTGCCCAACATTCTCACGCTGCTTCGCCTCTTTGCGGCGCCTGCCGTGGCGTTTGCTTTTGCGATCTGGGTGCGTCCCCAGGCTGATTGGATCGCGCTCGCTCTGTTCATCGGTGCCGCGTTGACCGATTGGATCGATGGGTACTTGGCGCGGGCCTGGAACCAGCAAAGCCGGTTTGGCACCATGCTGGACCCCATCGCCGACAAAGCCATGGTCATCACCGCGCTTGCAGTGGTGATGGGCACCTCTGGGCTCAGCCCTTGGGTGATCATCCCCGCAGCGGTCATCTTGCTGCGCGAGGTGTTTGTCTCTGGCCTTAGGGAGTTTCTTGGCGCCGACGCCGGGCGGCTTGCCGTGACCAAATTGGCGAAGTGGAAAACCACAGCGCAAATGGTTGCTATCGCGACCTTGATGTTGAGCATGGGGCTCCAATCGGAACACGCGGTTCTTTATCACACAGTCAGCGCTGAGGCATATGAGACCGCCATGGCCGCCGGCACAGGCTGGATATGGTGGAGCGGGCAGGCTGGTTGGCTGATCGGTCTCTTGGGACTTGCCCTTCTGTGGCTCGCGGCGGTTTTGACGGCACTGACCGGCTGGGACTATCTTTCCAAGGCGATGCCCTATCTTAAGGATGTCCAGGAGGGAACAGGATGATCGATGTGCTTTACTTCGCCTGGGTCCGAGAAAGGATCGGCGTCCCCCGGGAACAGGTGGAAACCGGCGCGGCGACGGTCGCAGAATTGGTGGCTGAGTTACGCGCGCGGGAGGATCGCTATGCCGCGGCCTTTGCCGATCTCAGCGCTTTAAGGGTGGCCACAGACCAAGAGCTGACTGATTTTGATGCTCCGCTCGCGGGGGTGCGCGAAGTGGCCTTTTTCCCCCCAATGACCGGCGGCTGATGAGCACACGCATCCGATCAGAGCTCTTTGATCTCGGCGATGAGGCAAACGCCTTCGCTGCCGCCCAAACCGGTGCCGGGGCAGTGGTCACTTTCACCGGGTTGGTGCGGGACGTGGCCTCAGGCGATCTGGCGGTGATGGAGATTGAGCACTATCCCGGCATGACCGAACGCGCGCTAGAGGCCTATCGGCAAGAGGCAATTGCACGGTTCAATCTAACAGGTGCGATGGTGATCCACCGCTTTGGGTCCTTGCGTCCCGATGAGCCGATCATGATGGTCGCCACCGCCGCGCGGCACCGGGCCGATGCTTTCGCGGCGGCAGAATTTCTAATGGATTGGCTGAAATCCCGCGCACCGTTCTGGAAAAAAGAAATTACCTCTGAAGAAGAGGTTTGGGTCGCGGCGCGAGACGAAGATGAGGCCGCTCTGACGCGTTGGTAGGTGCTTGACAGCAGGTCTTTGCGATCCCCGATCCTCCGAAAGCACTTGGAACTCGGCTCAGACGATACCTTTTTTATCGATCGACATTCCCGAGACGCTGGCCCAAGACGTTGGCCCAAGACGCTGGATTGCTCGAAGGGGAAATGCGGAGTATCCGCAAGGATAGGTTTAGAAGTCAGAGATCCCCGCGATGTCGCTCAACTATGTCATGCTTGGCTCAAACGATGTCCCCAGAGCCCGCGGTTTTTATGATGCTGTCCTCCCGCTCATCGGTGGCAAATTGATCGCGGACTATGTGCCGGAAGCTTTTTGCTATGAGCTGCGCGGTGGTGGACGGATCTGGGTGGTGTTGCCCTACAATGATAAGCCCGCAACGCCCGGCAACGGCAACATGGTTGGGCTGGAATGCAAGAGCAGCTCTGAGGTTCAAAAGGCGCATGAAATGGGTCTGTCCAAGGGTGGTCAGAATGAAGGGGATCCTGGACCGCGCCCACAATATGGCCCCGATTTTTATGGCGCTTATTTGCGCGATCTTGATGGCAATAAGATGAGCTTTGTTTTTCTGGGCAAGACCGACTGACGTTCCAGATGTCTCGCAAACTTGGCAATGCAAGACTAACCTGTCTTTGCCGATCACACCGCCCAAGGCGCAAGGGTCGGTCAGGAGCACACGCCCAAGCTTGCATGGCTTGAAAGGGGATGCTAGCCCAAGCTCATCGCGGGCGACCGCGAGTGTCGGAGACTTTATGTCAGAGAATGTATCACGGGGCTGAGCACCCTGTTTGGGGCTCATGGAACCAAAGCTTCCTCCGCGCGTGAGCCGGAGGGGCCTCCAGTCTTAACTATCTCTGAGAAACCCCATGAACATCTCCAAACACGAGCAGCGCGTGCTGCACGTGCTCGCCCAAGGTGGTGCGATCCACTTTGTCCGGGGCGCGAACGGTAAAGTCCAAGACGTCACCTGCCATTCCCGCGATGGCCATGTCCTGGCCGATTGTACGCTGGCTGTGTTCCAGCAGCTTTTGAAGCGCCGCTTCATCAAATCAGAAAAGGGTCGGCCCTATCGTCTGACGCGTAAAGGTGCGGTGTCCGTCCGTGCCCAATTGGACAACCGTTAGAGCGAAGCGCTTATGGACCTGGCTTGGGCAGACCCAACGCTGCCTCGGCCAGGTCCCTCAGCGCGTGGTAATGTGAAAAAGCAACTTGATGCGGGATCTTCTCCACTGGGTTTTTCCGATAACCTTCGGTGAAGAGCGCAAATGGGATCTTTGCGGCAACGGCTGTGGCGCTGTCGGTTTCGCTATCTCCAACATAAAGCACTTTGTCCGCGCCCGTCGCCGCAACGGCATGAAAGAGCGGCGCTGGATCAGGTTTCTTGACTGACAACGTGTCACCGCCGACGAGCGTGTCCATCCACTTCATGAGATCAAAGTGCTCTGCCATGATCCGCGCTGGCGCTTCGGGCTTATTGGTGCAGATCGCAAGCCGATGGCCCGCCCTGCAGAGCGCGTCAAGCGTTTCCGCCACACCGG
>JBCDGN010000095.1:0-14386 GCA_038751255.1 Pseudomonadota bacterium | reverse complement strand
TGGCCAGTCTCAACCGCATCACGGTCGTTCAATCTTGAAACCGCTTAAATCTTGGACGACTGCACTAAGAATGGCAGCGCATGGGCCAGAACTCTGTCAGGCGCTTCCAGTTGCGGCAGATGGCCTGCATCAGCCAACACTTCGAAATCTGCATTTGGCATTGTCGCGTGCAGCGCGCGTCGGCGCTCGAGCGGGATCCAAGGATCTTGTGCACCCCACAGAATAAGTGTCGGACAGCCAACTGAGCCATAGAGCGGCTCTACTTCTGCGGTGAAACGTTCGTCTGCTTGGGCAAACTGACGGTAGAAGCTGCCGCGCCCTTTTTCGGACAGCCAAGGAACAACGAGCGCTTCAAAGTCGTCCTGCTCAATGCCACGAGCGAGAGCACCTTTTATGTAAGCTCTGACAACGGCCTCGTGGATATGCGGCGGCAACCCGGTGAAGGCGTCAACATGCCGTGCCACATGATCAAAAAATGCGGAGCCCCAAGGGCGCATCGCCACCACGTTCATCAAGATGTACCGCTCAAAGTCGCAACCCAGAAGCAGATGAACACGCAATGTGGTCGCCCCACCGAAGTCATGAGCGAAGACCGAAGGGCGGTCCAAACCCCAATGCTCCAGCAGAAAGGCAAAAACCTCGCCTTGAACATCAAGACCCGTGCGCTGATCCTGTCGCATCTCTGAACGCCCATAGCCGGGCATATCATACCAATAGAGCGTAAAGTGCTGCGCCAATTCAGGGATCAGCCGGTGCCAGGTAAAAGAGGACCAAGGCCAGCCATGCGCAAGCACCAAAGGAGGCCCTGCGCCTTCAGAGCCCCATGCCACTTTCCCAGCGGGTGTCCTTACTGTGTGAGGCAGAGCCCATGCCATTTACGAGACCTACCGTCTTGTCGCCAAACACGTAGGCATGGTTTTGTATCGCGCGACCATCTCGCTGTCTTCTAAGAGCCCCCTAGGGTTCAGATCGCACTGATCATTCGCCGCTTTTCTCCATCGCGTCGAGCCGTGCCTTCAGCGCTTCATTCTCTTCCCGGGCCTTTTGCGCCATGGCGCGCACCGCGTCGAATTCTTCCCTAGTGACGAAATCCTGGTCCGCCAGCCAGCGGTCGATCATGCCCTTGATCGCTGTTTCACCTTCTTCTTTGGCGCCTTGGGCCACGCCCATCGCGTTGGTCATTAGCTGCGAAAGATCGTCGATGAGTTTGTTCTGATTTTGCATGGCAACTCTCTGCTTATCCTGACCGCTATATGGCCCCGCCCCGGCACAAGCTCAAGCATGACATGGACCTCTTGACTTGGTAGGCAGAGCCGGGACAAGGGGCTCATGCTTTTCGCGATCCCCTTTCCTAACCTCTCTCCGGAAATCTTTTCGATAGAATTTGGTGGTTTTGCCTTTGCGCTGCGTTGGTACGCCTTGGCCTATATCGTCGGGCTTTTGCTGGGGCTGTGGATCATGCGTCTTGCACTTGCCCGCCCCGCGCTCTTTCCCAAAGCTGTGGCGCCATTTGAGCCCGCCCAGGCCGATGAATTGCTGACCTGGTCGATCCTGGGTGTGATCGTGGGCGGTCGACTGGGCTTCGTGCTGTTTTACCAGCCTGGCTACTATCTGTCCCATCCGCTCGACATCCTCAAAGTCTGGGAAGGCGGGATGGCATTTCATGGCGGTCTGTTAGGCGTGGTCGTCGCCGCTTGGGCTTTTGCGCGGAAACACAGTGTCCCCAAGATGCAACTTGCTGATTTGATGTCGCTCGCCACACCGCCGGGTCTTCTGTTGGGGCGGATTGCCAATTTCATCAATGCAGAACTTTGGGGACGACCAACCGATTTGCCTTGGGGCGTGATCTTTCCAGGAACCGCCGCACAAACCTGTCCCGGCTGGGAGTTGCCCTGCGCCCGTCACGCCTCTCAGCTTTATGAGGCCGCGTTGGAGGGTCTTGTGCTCGGCGCGGTCCTTCTCTGGTTGGTGTTTGCCAAAGGTGCCTTAAGGAGACCCGGGATCGTCGCGGGGGTGTTTTTTCTTGGATATGGGCTAGCCCGCTTTGTGGTGGAGTTTTTCCGCCAAGCCGATGCTCAGTTTATCACGACCGATAACCCTTGGGGACATGTGTTGGGAACGGCAAATTTCGGCATCACCATGGGGCAGACGCTGTCGCTGCCAATGGTGGTGCTCGGCGTTCTGATCCTGCTCTGGAGCAGCGCCGCCAAACGGCGCGCCGCGTGACACCGCTTGAGGCGCATTTGCGTCGCCGGATTGCCGCGGCGGGTCCGATCACCATCGCCGATTATATGACCGAATGCCTGTTTCATCCCAAATACGGCTATTACGCGACCAGTGACCCGCTGGGAGCCGCCGGCGATTTCACAACAGCCCCAGAAATCAGCCAGATGTTCGGCGAGTTGCTGGGTCTTGCACTCGCGCAAGCATGGCTCGATCAAGGCCGACCCGCGCCGTTTTGCTTGGCCGAGCTTGGCCCGGGGCGCGGTACGCTTATGGTCGATCTCTTGCGTGCGGCCGGAAAGGTGCCAGGATTTGTCGACGCGGCAGAACTGCATTTGGTGGAGGCTTCCCCAATTTTGCGTCGCAGTCAGTCGACGCGTCTCAGCCACGCCGATCCAGTCTGGCACGACCATGTCGAGGAGCTTCCGCAAGCGCCCCTATTTCTCGTTGCAAATGAATTTTTCGACGCACTGCCGATTCGGCAATTTCAACGTCGTCAGAGCGATTGGGCGGAAAGAAAGGTTGGGATCGCAGAAGGCGCCCTGGGCGTTGGGGTGTCTGGGCCTGTCGCTCCGCCCAAAGGTTTTCCAGGACGCATGGATGTTGCGCCCGATCTGATCGTTGAGACCTGTCCTGCTGCGGAACCGATTGTGGCGACCGTAGCACAACGGATAACACAGCATGGTGGCGCGGCCCTAATCATCGACTATGGCGATTGGGCTGGGGTGGGCGACACTCTGCAGGCCGTCCAAAACCACAAAAGCGTCGGTATATTGATGCAGCCAGGCGAGGTAGATCTGACCGCACATGTGGATTTTGCAGCCCTTGCCCGTGCCGCAAAAGAGGCTGCTGCAACGATTGCGGTCAGCGAAATGATCACTCAAGGCATCTTTTTGGAACGTTTGGGCATTTCTGCACGGGCTGAGAAGCTCGCGTCCGGGCTGTCAGGCGCGGCGCGCGCCTCTCATATCGCTGCACATCGCCGCTTGACCCACCCCGATGAAATGGGGACGCTGTTTAAGGTAATAGGCTTCGCTCCTCCGAGCGTTCCTGCACTTGCCGGATTGCAGCAATGACCCTTGAAACGATCACCGCAGATGCGCTTGCGCCGTTTAAACACGGGTTTTTTACGCGCAAGGGAGGGGCATCCTCCGGTGTGTTTGAAGGCCTCAATTGCGGTTTCGGCTCAACCGACCAGGCCGATATTGTTGAGATAAACCGAACGCGCGCAGTCAAAGCGCTGGAAACCGACCCCCAGTTGCTGCTGGGGATCCATCAAACGCATTCCTCCGATGTGCTTGTGGTCGATCGACCTTATGGGCGCCCCTGGCCCAAAGCGGATGCGCTGGTCACTAAAAAGCAAGGACTAAGCCTCTCCATTCTGTCCGCCGACTGCGCCCCAGTCCTATTTGCAGACCCTCAGTCTAAAGTGATCGCGGCAGCGCATGCGGGCTGGCGCGGGGCTTTAGCGGGTGTTTTGGAGAACACAATCGACGCAATGGTGAGGGTCGGCGCCGTCAAAGAACAGATCAACGCTGTCGTTGGGCCGACAATCAGTCAGCGCGCCTATGAGGTGGGTCCAGAGTTTCTGGATGATTTTCTGGCGGAAAGCCATGATAATACGCGGTTTTTCATAAATGGCGAAGGGGACCGCTACCACTTCGATCTGCCATCCTTCGCGTTACTTAGACTGCGCGAAGCTGGAATCGGTCATGCCGAATGGACGCGACATTGCACCTATTTTGACCCTTATCGTTTCTTTTCTTACAGACGAAGTGTGCACAAAAAAGAAGCAGACTACGGCCGATTGATCTCAATCATTGGGCTTTGACGTCGCCATAACGCCGCGTTGCAGAATTAGCTTTTACATTAAATCGGTTTTTACGTTATGCGTTGAGAAGAGCGATTCAAGCTCAGCGTAGTCTTTAGCGTGTTCACGGTGCTCAAGTTTCTTAATGAGTTCCTCCAAAAAGGGCGGTCGGGTAGGGGCGCAACACCTATCCGACCGTCTGACCCTACGCCGTCTTGCTGAGACGATCTTCTAGGACTTCAAACGGAACGCCTGCCTCATGTTTTGCGGCGCGAATTACTAAAGAAGTCTTAACGCTCGCCACATTGGGCGCCGCGGTCAAATCTCCGGTCAGGAAGTTCTGAAAACTCGAGAGATCGGGTGCCACACATTTGAGGATAAAATCGACTTCACCGTTGAGCATGTGGCACTCTCGGACCAAGGGCCAATCCCGGCACTTTTCTTCGAACGCAGCAAGATCGGACTCAGCCTGGCTTTTTAGCCCAACCATGGCAAAAACCTGCACCTCGAAGCCAAGCTCGCGGATATCGACATCCGCATGATAGCCGCGGATATAGCCTTGCTCTTCCAGGGTCCGCATTCGGCGCAAACACGGCGGTGCCGATATGCCCACCCGCTTAGCCAGTTCTACATTGGTCATACGACCGTCGCTTTGAAGCTCCGCAAGGATCTTACGATCGATCGGATCGAGCTTCGCCCCTGCCATGCCAAACCTCCACCTTTTGGCCCGACACTACTGCTTGGCCAGCATGCGCGCAATAATATTTCAAAGTGCCTGTCGGATACTTGTCAAAAAATCTGTGTTTTTCGATCTCCTGAAAAAATCTATGTCAGGGTCAAGGCCGGGGAGCGCTGTGATCTCGTTGGCACGCGTGCTATCGCTCCGGGTTGCTGAAATCTCCCCGGTGCCCACGTTACTCTCCCGCCCAAAGGGGAGCAGCGCGTTTGAGTAATTGCCCGGCTTGAGCCAACTTTAGGCCGGTGGATCACAACTGATTGCCGCAAGCGCGCGACCAACTTGGCTTGCTAAGAAAGAAGGTCTTCGAGGCGCGATTAATGACGTCGCCGATTGCTAGAAGCAGGGTTTTCTACAAAAATGACAACATGGTTAAGAGCCCGTTTTCATAGGCAAATCTAAAAAATTATATTGCAATTTTATGGACTTAACGGATGGCACAATCTGGAACCTCAACGAAGATGCAACCGTTAGACTGGTTAACTATTATTGACCGAATGGGCGCCTTCGCTCACGAATTAAGCATCTTTGAAACGCGGGGGGTCCCATATCTGCGATCCAAACTCCGCCGTTTAGCTTTAAGGGTGCGAGAGATGAAACTTAAGTCTATTCTGGCCGCCGGCATTGCCTCTGTGGGACTGACCACAGCCGCGAATGCAGTGGACGTGGATGTTGAATTGCTGCTGCTGAGCGACTCTTCGGGCAGCATCAACACAAGCGACTTCGATCTATACATGGATGGTTACGCGGCTGCGTTCCGCGATTCAGACCTGACAAACGCCATTGCAGACGGTGTTTTCGGCTCGATTGCCGTATCGCTGGCGTTCTTCAGTGACGCGGGCCAACAGGTTCAATCCATTGGTTGGACTCTCATCGACTCAGTCGCAACAGCTAATGCCTTTGCCGATGCGATTGACGCCGTGACCCGCCCCTTTTCTAGCAGCACTGGAATTGCGCGCGGCCTGGACTTTGGAGCCGGTCTTTTTGCGAACAACAATTTTGACGGCACGCGCAACGTCATCGATCTTGTTGCCGACGGTTCAGAAAGTGTAGATTGCAACTTCAGGTCAGCAGTCTGTGCACCGGTCCAAGCCGCGCGCGACAATGCGCTCGCAGGAGACGTGGATGTGATCAATGCTCTGCTCGTGGAAGACGATCCCTTCTTCGGAGACGACCTGAGCGACGACATTCTCGCCGTTCCATACGCACAGAACAATATCATCGGTGGCCCAGATTCTTTCGCGATTTTGGTGAGCGGCTTCAGCGAGTTCGAACCCGCGATTACATCAAAGCTGACCCGTGAAATTGCGCCGCCGTCGCCAACACTGCCTTCGGTCCCTCTTCCGGCATCTTTGCCGATGCTTGCGGCTGGCGCAGGGGCGTTGGCGATCATGGCACGCCGTCGCAAACTCGCAAGTTAACACTGATTGAGCCAGCAATGCTTTGGAGCCCGCCTGAATTGCGGGCTCTTTTTCTATTCTGAGCCTGTCCCATAAAGCGAAAGACGCCAAAACCTGGGACAAGCAGGTATTGAGCGCCGTGTGGCCGGTATTGAGCAGTTGCCCAAGGCGACCGAACCTAAAACACCCTTTCAATGGTCAGAACGGCGCCCTACATGAGGCCAGGTCAATATTCGTGAGGAAGTCATGACAAACCCACAGCGTCACGCCAAAGTTTTGATCGTCGGGTCCGGTCCGGCGGGCTACACCGCAGCGGTCTATGCGGCGCGGGCGATGTTGAACCCCGTTTTGCTTCAGGGGATTCAGCCTGGTGGACAACTGACCATCACCACCGATGTCGAAAACTGGCCCGGCGAGGCCAGCATCATGGGCCCGGACCTGATGGTGAACATGGAAGCCCACGCGCGCGAAATGGGGACTGAGATCATCTCAGACCATGTCAATAACCTGGATTTGTCTCAGCGCCCCTTCACCGCTCAGTCCGATAGCGGCACGACCTACACAGCCGATGCGGTGATCCTGGCAACTGGCGCTCAAGCGAAATGGCTCGGGCTCCCCTCGGAAGAGCATTTCAAAGGGTTCGGCGTCTCTGCTTGCGCAACATGTGATGGGTTCTTCTATCGCGGAAAAGAGGTCGTGGTCATCGGCGGCGGCAATACCGCTGTCGAGGAAGCGCTGTTTTTGACCAATTTCGCTTCGAAAGTGACCTTGATCCATCGCCGCGATAGCCTGCGGGCTGAGAAGATCCTGCAAGAACGCCTGTTCAAGAACCCTAAGGTCGAAATTATTTGGGATCATACGGTGACCGAAGTTGTGGGCGCTCATGAGCCCCGCGGCGTTGAAGGGGTCGTGGTCGAACATGTGAAGACCGGGGTCACGCAAACCATTCCCTGTGCTGGGTTTTTTGTCGCGATTGGCCATGCACCGGCCTCCGAACTGGTCAAAGATCAGCTCGAGACCCATTCCGGAGGCTATGTCGTCACAGCCCCCGACAGCACCGCCACTTCAATCCCCGGCGTCTTTGCTGCAGGTGATTTGACCGATGATACTTACCGTCAAGCCGTGACGAGTGCGGGTATGGGATGTATGGCTGCGCTTGAGGCTGAGAAGTTCTTGGCTGAAACTGAGTCGGAGAGCTCAGCCTCCGCGCCGCAAACAGCAGCCTGAGGCGACATAAGGGCGACACGGCAAGCTTGGGGAGGAGACACGGATGCCGAGCATGCCAAGGTCGGCACGGCCAAAGGTCATGGCGGCCTTTTTGGCCTGGAGTGTGTCTGTGGCGGTGGCGTCGCCAGAGCTTGCGGCCAAGACGCTTTCGCCTGGGAACCGCAACTGTCAGCCGCATTGCGACACCATCTTTTTGGATTCGCTCAACGATCTCTCAGAGGGCTCCGCGGGAAGCCTGTTCGGCCCCATCGACCAAGTCCAATCGGACAGTCTGTTCGGAGGAGACGGGTTTTTGACCGCCCCCAGCGATGACGTGCCAGAGGCTCTTGTCCCTGGCACTCCGGTTGAGACGGATGTCGCACCGATTATTTCTGACGATTAAGCGACTGGGCAAGGCGCTCTGCCTCCCCCCCGCACACAGGCTTAAGCTGTCATCCCTAGTGGACGGAAACAGGTGAAAGATTGTTTTGCCGTGCCAATGCGAAAGCAAGTTTGCGATCTTTGACCACGGCCAATCTTTCGCCATCAGGCGTGTGTACCGCATGAAGATCATTCAGCCCCTCAGCCTGCGCCCGGATTTCGTTTGGCAAGTCTTCAGCCGCGATGGGTCGGACATAGACAATCTGGCGCTCCGCAGCTTCGATCTCAGTATCTTCTGGTGAGAATTGGTGATCCATCATGCGTCTCCTGTTTTTATCTCGATGCGCTGCAACACAGATTCTGGCGCTTCGCGGCGCAGATCCACATGCAGCAGTCCGTTTTCTAGATGCGCCCCGTCAACTTCTACGCCATCAGCAAGCACATAGCTGCGTTGGAACTGACGCGCGGCGATCCCGCGATGCAAAAAGATACGGTCATTGGCATCATCGGTCTGTCGCCCACGTATGACGAGCTGCCGGTCTTCGACGGTGATCTCTAGATCGGCGTCGCGAAATCCGGCCACGGCAAGCGTGATCCTGTAGGAGAGATCGCTGGTTTGTTCGATATTATAAGGCGGGTAGCCCTCGTTGCCCGATTTGGCCGTTCGTTCAACCAAACGTTCAAGCTGTTCGAAGCCCAGCAGATAGGGATGGGTCCCCAAGGTCAATTTTGTCATCGACACGTCCTTCAAGAAGCGACAGTGCAGCGAGCCCCAGCGGGCACCCGCGAGGCAGATATGGGGTTTTGTTGGAGAGGATACAAGAAATCCAAAATGAATTCCCTTTGCACACGCAAACCGCTTTGTTACTTTAAAGCTCTAGGCTGGGATTGAGAGGAATTGGTTTGCGATGAACCTACCGTTCGAAATGGACAGCCAAGAGGTGTTGCGGGTGAAGCTTGAAGTGCTGCGCCGCGAACATCGCGATCTCGACGATGCAATTCATGCTCTCGAAGCCACCGCACGCGCCGATCACTTGACTCTCAAGCGTTTAAAAAAGCAGAAGCTGCTGCTTCGTGACCGGATCCAGGTGATCGAGGACCGGTTAACGCCCGATATCATCGCCTAGACTCTGGGTAAGCCAATTGCACCGCGATCCCAAGCGGCTATAAAAGCGCTTCTTTGCAAAGAGCATGACGCAGGGAGCCGCTAATGGCAGATGTCGGGATCATTATGGGCAGCCAGTCGGACTGGCCCACGATGCGGAAGGCCGCCGACATTCTAGATACGCTACACGTGTCCTATGAAACCAGAATCGTCTCGGCCCATCGAACACCGGATCGGCTCTGGGATTATGGGCAAGAGGCTGCGGGACGCGGGCTGAAATGCGTGATCGCCGGCGCGGGTGGAGCGGCGCATTTGCCGGGCATGATGGCCTCGAAAACGCAGCTGCCGGTGATTGGTGTTCCAGTTCAGACGCGGGCATTGTCGGGCGTGGATTCGCTTTATTCCATCGTGCAGATGCCGCGCGGCTTTCCTGTGGCCACGATGGCGATCGGAGAGGCCGGCGCGATGAATGCGGGGCTGATGGCCGCCTCTATCTTGGCACTTCAAGATCACGAGCTAGCAGCGCGGCTTGAGACCTGGCGCAAAGAGCTCTCCAACAGCATACCGCTGGAGCCCGGCGATGACTGAGCCGCTCGCTCCTGGCGCGACAATCGGCATTCTCGGCGGCGGACAATTGGGGCGCATGCTTGCCCTTGCTGCCGCGCGTTTGGGGCTGAAGACCCATATCTACGATCCTGCGGCAGAGGGCGGGCCTGCGGCACAGGTTGCCGATCAAGCTATGACCGCGGCCTGGGACGATGAGGCTGCGCTTACACAGTTTGCTGAGACTGTGGATGTGATCACATACGAGTTTGAAAACATCCCAACCGAGGCGCTCGACAAGCTTGACCAGCACCGACCGATCCGGCCAGGACGCCGCGCGTTGGAAGTGTCACAGGACCGGCTGACCGAAAAACGGTTTCTCCGTGATTTAGGATTGCAAACCGCTCCCTTTCACCCGGTCGATGGGCCTGAAGATCTGTCAGCGGCGCTTAATGCGACAGGCTGTCCCGCGATTTTCAAGACCCGCCGGTTTGGTTATGACGGCAAAGGACAGGCGCCGATCGCCAATGCTGAAGAGGCGCCCGCGGCGCTCAGAACGCTCGGTCAAGCCGTGGCCATCCTGGAAGGGTTTGTGCCCTTCGAGCGCGAGGTCTCTGTGATTGGAGCGCGTGGGTTGGACGGAGCAGTTGCGTGTTTCGATCCTGGCGAAAATCTCCATCGCGACGGCATCCTTCGCTACACGAAGGTCCCTGCAACGCTCAATTCCCATCAACGCAGTGACGCGGTTTTGCTGACCGCCCAGATCCTCAATGCGCTCGATTATCATGGTGTGATCGGAGTGGAGCTTTTCGTGACGCCAAGCACCCTGGTGGTCAATGAAATCGCGCCTCGTGTCCATAATTCCGGTCACTGGACGCAAAATGGCTGCACGATTTGCCAGTTTGAGCAACATATTCGCGCCATCGCGGGCTGGCCTTTGGGCGATGGATCGCGTCACAGCAATGTGGAGATGGAAAACCTGATCGGCGATGATCTCGACCGTCTGCCAGATTTGCGTGCGGAAGGCACAACGGCGCTTCATCTCTATGGAAAGGCCGAGGTACGGCCTGGCCGCAAAATGGGCCATGTCAATCGCATCACGGGTCCCAAGGGATGAGATCGCCGCGGCTCGCGGTGCGCGCGGTCATCGTTGAACGCGGCAAGCTTTTGCTTGTGAATGCCTTTCGTGACCCCGCCAAGACGCTTTGGTGCGCGCCAGGTGGTGGCGTCGAACGGGGCAGCAGTCTGACCGAAAATCTCGCGCGCGAGATCTATGAAGAGACCGGATGTTATGTGCGCATCGGTCCCCTTTGCCTCGTGAGCGAGTTTCACAACCCAGAGGACAGGTTTCATCAAGTCGATCTGTTTTTTCGCGCGACACTCTCAACGGCGCCCCCACAAGGCGCATGGACCGATCCGACCGGCGTGGTGTCGCGGCGGCGGTTTTTTGCGCCCGATGAGCTTTCCGATTTGCACATGACACCGCCTGAATTGGCGCGCATCGCCTTTGATCCTGCCAGCACTGTCGAGGTTAAGGACCTGGTGGCGATGATCCGGCCCTAAGTTTTGCCCGCGCGCGGCTGGCTCAAAGACCAAGCCACCCCCCCGATGACGAGCGCACTCGCCCCGATGAGACGCAAACTAAGCGGCTCATGCAGGATCAAAACACCCCCCAAAGCTGCAATCACTGGCACAGAAAGCTGCGCAACACCCGCTGCGCTGGCCTCCAACCGCGGCAAGAGGCTGTACCATAGCGCGTAGCCCATCCCAGAGGTTACAGCCCCCGACAGAATGGCAAGAGCCGCACCAGGCAAATCGAGCCCATCGCGTAAAACAAGGCCGAGCAGTAGAACCGGCGGACTTGCCAGCAAGAATGCCGCGGCTGTGGCGCCAAGCGCATCGCCCACCCCGCGCCCAAGTAGAGAGTAAAGTCCCCAACCCAGAGCCGCCGCGAGCATCAAAACAGCACCGCCGAGTGGGGGCGCAGCGGCACCCTGAGGCCACAAGAGCCAAGTCAGTCCCGCAAAGGCGATACCTGCTCCGGTTTGTCGCCGCAAAGTCAACCGCTCCCCCGCGATGAGCGCCCCAGCCAGCATGGTAATTTGAACACCACCGAAGAGGATCAATGCTCCAAGGCCCGCATCGAGACTGAGATAAGCGAAGGAAAACCCAACCACATAAAGTAGAAGGGTCGCCGCCATCTGCCATCCGTCTCGCGCACTTAGACGGTCAGTGACCGCTCCAATCGTCTTGTCACGACTGGCCACCAAGAGAACCAGCATTGCTGCGCCACTCACCATCCGCAGCGCCGCAAAACTCGCGGGACCGGTGTCGGTACCCGTCAACGCCAAACGGTTCAGAATGGAATTCGCGGCAAACGCAACCAAGACAACGCAAAGAAGAGTGACGAAGCGTGGCGTCATGCTTCCAGAAACGGCGCTGGATAGACCAGTGTGACTTCTGCGGCGGCGGTTACAGGTGCCAGAGGGTAGATCCCCATGAACTGCTCGGGATAGGGCGACGTCAGCTTTGCCGGGCCGCCGAACACAAACCCGAACCGATGATAGTAGATTGGATCGCCCAGCACCACGACGGCGTCGGCCCTGTCCTGACGAGCCCGGTCGAGCCCATAGCGAATGAGATCTCCTCCGATGCCGTGCCCTTGCCTTGTGGAGCGCACGCTCACTGGCGCCAGGGCAAGCCACCCCTCGGGAGAGACGAATTTGGAAAAACAGATGTATCCGATGATGTCATCTTGGCCCGCATCGTCCTGCTCAACCGCAACAAGCTCGTGGGCGATACAGCCTTGGTCGCGGAGTGTGTCGACCAGACGAGCTTCATTGGTTTGCCCAAAGGCGCTCACATTCAAAACGGAGATCGCAATTACATCGCTTTCAGTGACATCACGTATGGTAATCAAATTGGTCTACCCGGTAACTTTATTTGGTCAGACCGGTTTCACCGAAGCGGTTGCCGATCCAGAGGTTTACCCTGCGGTATGGTCGCCGCTGCGCGCGCGATCAAGGCCAAAGCGGCTTCTTGCGAAGAAGTGCCGTGTTTTTGCGCGAGGCACGCAAGTTCTGTCCGAACCATCCGGTAAAGCTGCAAACGGATTACGCGGCATGTGACCGGCACGATGGGCGCGACCCTATCGTACATCGCAGCGTCTGCCAGCGTCGCGCCCGTGATTGCAAACTCGATCCGGAAAACATTCTAACAAGGTAACAGAAGACCCGCAGGGCTACCTCCGAGGACAATGACCAAAGACGGCGCGGTGATATGTCTATCGATTAACGCATCGGTGAGCGTAAGATCAAACGCGCCAAAATGCTTATTCATACGAAAAAGGGCGACCCACCAGGATCGCCCTCTTGTTCTTTTTTAGCAGCGGAGGCGCTGATTACATCATGCCGCCCATGCCGCCCATGTCGGGCATGCCGCCACCTGGGGCGCCTGCGCCTTTCGGCTCGGGCTTATCTGCAACCATTGCCTCGGTTGTGATCAAAAGACCTGCGATCGATGCCGCATCTTCCAGTGCGGTGCGGACAACTTTGGCTGGGTCAATCACGCCGAAGGAGAACATGTCGCCATATTCTTCGGTCTGAGCGTTGAAACCAAAGGTGTCGTCATCGCTTTCGCGGACTTTACCAGCCACGACGGACCCGTCGACGCCGGAGTTTTCCGCGATCTGGCGCAGTGGGGATTCCAGCGCTTTGCGGACGATGGTGATCCCAGCATCTTGGTCGCTGTTCGCACCGGTCAGACCGTCAAGCGCCTTCGCCCCTTGGACGAGCGCCACACCGCCACCGACGACGATCCCTTCTTGAACCGCAGCACGGGTCGCGTTCAGAGCGTCATCAACACGGTCTTTGCGCTCTTTCACTTCCACCTCGGTCATGCCGCCGACACGGATCACCGCAACACCGCCTGCGAGTTTCGCAACACGCTCTTGCAGCTTTTCACGGTCGTAGTCGGAAGAAGTTTCCTCGATCTGCTGACGGATCTGACCAACACGGGCTTCGATCTCGGCCTTCTCGCCTGCGCCATCGACGATGGTTGTCTCGTCTTTGGTAATCGAGACTTTCTTGGCGGTGCCCAGCATCTCGATGGTGACGTTCTCGAGCTTCATGCCGAGGTCTTCCGAGATCACCTGACCACCGGTCAGGATACCGATGTCCTGGAGCATCGCCTTACGGCGGTCACCGAAACCAGGCGCTTTGACAGCGGCAATTTTCAGACCGCCACGCAACTTGTTGACCACCAGGGTCGCGAGCGCTTCGCCTTCGACATCTTCGGCAATGATCAGAAGCGGCTTACCGGATTGGATCACGGCCTCAAGAAGCGGCACCATCGGCTGGAGAGAGGACAGCTTCTTCTCGTGCAGAAGGATCAAGCCATCTTCAAGCTCTGCGATCATCTTGTCTGGGTTGGTGACGAAGTAAGGCGACAGGTATCCGCGGTCGAACTGCATTCCTTCGACAACGTCGGTTTCCGTGTCGAGACCTTTGTTTTCCTCAACAGTGATGACGCCTTCGTTGCCAACTTTCTGCATCGCGTCAGAGATCTGGTTGCCGATCTCTGGCTCGCCATTGGCCGAAATGGTACCGACCTGAGCAACCTCGTCGCTGTCCTTGACTTCACGCGAGGCGGCTTTGATGGATTCGACCACTTTCGAAGTCGCCAAATCGATGCCGCGCTTGAGGTCCATCGGGTTCATGCCCGCGGCGACCGACTTCATGCCTTCTTTGACGATGGCTTGAGCCAGAACGGTGGCGGTGGTGGTGCCGTCGCCGGCCTCATCATTGGTACGCGAGGCCACTTCGCGGACCATCTGAGCACCCATGTTTTCAAACTTGTCTTCCAGCTCGATTTCCTTGGCCACAGACACACCGTCTTTGGTGATGCGCGGGGCGCCGAAGGATTTGTCGAGAACGACGTTGCGGCCTTTGGGGCCGAGGGTCACCTTCACCGCGTCGGCGAGG
>JBCDGN010000094.1:0-15182 GCA_038751255.1 Pseudomonadota bacterium | reverse complement strand
TAGGCTGCGCCCTCGGCTTCAACCGGTTGTGAACGCTCTTTGTGATGATCTTTTAGGCGCCGCTTATATCGGCGTAGCTGCTTGTCCATTTTCTCGCAGCAATGCTCAAACGCAGCATAAACCTCGTGGGCGGAGGCATGGGCCTGGGCGGTCAAACCGGTTGACAGATGAACGTTTGTTTCGCAGCGGAATTCAGAGCCGCGCTTTGAGAAGACAACGGCGGCATCGGTCGGGCGTCCAGAATACTTTTCGACCACCGATAGCAAAGCTTGGGATACATGTGATTGGAGCGCTTCTCCAACATCCAAGTGTTTTCCGGTGATCTGAATTCGCATGATCGGTCCTCCGCTCGATGGGCTGTGAACGCAACACCGATCTGATAAGACCGTGCGCGCCCTTGGGCCCTAATTCCAATAATACGGGAGTGTGCAGATGCCGTAAGAGGGTGCCTTAGTCCGAGGTGTTTCGGCGCTTAGGGAAAGACAGGCAGTCGCACAGGTCATCTTTGTATGAGACGCCCGCTCAGCCCCGGTTGTCAACTCTTTCAGAACTCAAATTGTTCGAATTCATTGATGAGCGATCGGCTTTAATCAATGCGAAAACTCTGTCCCAGATAGACCTGGCGGACGTTTTCATTGGCGATGACATCGTCCGCAGAGCCGCTCATCAAGACCGTTCCGCCGTGCAGGATGTAGGCGCGATCAACGATTTTCAGGGTTTCTCGCACATTGTGATCGGTGATCAGGACACCGATTCCCCGGCGCTTGAGATCCTTGACCAAGCCGCGGATATCGCCAACGGCAATCGGATCGACGCCGGCGAACGGCTCGTCCATCAGCACATAACGAGGGGCAGCCGCCAAACAACGAGCGATTTCCACCCGTCTTCGTTCACCGCCGGACAGTGAAATCGCCCGTGCTTCGCGCAGATGCGTGATCGAAAACTCGGTGAGCAGTGATTCGAGCTTGGTTCTGCGCGCTTGGGGACTTGATTCTGAAATCTCTAGGATTGACAGGATGTTATCTTCGACGTTCATCCCCCGAAAAATACTGTTTTCCTGAGGTAGGTAGCCGATGCCAAGTTTGGCGCGACGATACATCGGTAAACCAGTCACGTTGCGCCCGTCGAGGATCACTTCGCCTCCATCGGCGGGAACAAGACCCGCGACCGTATAGAAACAAGTGGTCTTACCGGATCCATTCGGCCCCAAAAGCGCCACGACTTCGCCGCGGTTGAGTGACAAAGAAACATCCCGGATGACCGGCTTTTTAGAGTAGGATTTCCGCAAGCCACGGATAATCAGACCAGCATCGCCTTCGGCCACACGCAACTCGGGGGTCATTCCGTATCGCTCCCAGGCTGTAGCACTGTGCGCACCCGTCCTTCCATCTGACCTTGCCCGGTTTCTACGTCAAAAACCAGGCGCGCGCCGTTGAGCGTATTTGGCCCCTGGGTCAACAGCACATCGCCGGTCATCACCACCTCCTCGCGCGCAGGCGTATAGACAGCCTCTTCCGAGGCTGCCTCTTCGGTTGGGGTGACCATAATCACGCCCCCTGACGCAGTGATGGTATCAACCTCAGAACCGACGGTGCCATCGGGCAATATAATGTACTGAACCAACATCTCCGGCGCATTGAGGCGGATTTCACCCTGAATGACAATCACATCGCCCGTGAATAATGCGGTGCCTTTCAGCTGATCCACAGTGAGAAGATCCGAAGTGACCTCTACGGGTTCTTGCTGGTTTTCTTCGACACTTTGCAGCTGGATACCGGTCCCTTGCGACAGCGCTGCGCCGGCCCAGACCAAAAGGCCAAAGCTGATCGGGAGCGGATATTCCAGAAGTGATCGTTTCATTCTTCCGTTAGGTCACTTGATTTGGGATCATATAGCACCCGAACGTTGCCCCGGAAAACTGTCACCGTGCCGCTGCCCAAATCTGGCTGGCCGGTCATCTCCATGCGATTTGCGTCCAATGTACCGAGCGGCCCATAGATATGTATCGGGCCGGGTGAAACAAGTTCTGTCAAATCGGTTTCGAATTCGATCACGTCGGACTGCGCGACATATCCGTCTCCGCGCTTCAGTTTGACGCCGCCGATCAGTTTGGCCTGCCCGGCGCTGTCATCGAACGTGCCGCTGGGACTGGTAAGATGATAGAACAGATCGTCCTGTTGCAAGATCCTGGCATCGATGAGATCGCCCTCGTATACTTGTGTTTGACCCGCAACCGGGCGCAACGTTTCGGCAACGATCCTTAGGCTGCTACCATCCTGCGTGACGCTTTGGTAATCTGGTCGGACAAGCTGTTCCTCGGTCCCTGAGAGATTTCCCAGATCATCGACAAAACGCAGCGGCTCGCCTTCTCTGCTCGGGCGCGCTGCCAAAAAGAGCATGGACAAGATCCCAATCGCGACCAGCGGCAGTAAAATTTTGACTGTCGCAACCAGGCGGGAATAGGCCTCATCTCTCAGCGTCATGGGTCACGCCACACCGGCGCGCAAACAATCATGGATCGTAATAAGACCTTCAGCGCGCTCCGCGTGATCAGGCGCCACCGCGAACAGGCAGGTGATCTGCTTGTCTTGCATGATTGCCACCGCTTTCTCAGCGAGGGCGGTTGTAGAAATGGTTTTGGGGTTCGGGGTCATTACATCTACGGCGCGCGTTTCCAACAAACCTTCCATATGGCGACGCAAATCGCCATCGGTGATGATCCCTTTGAGATGGCCCTCGGCATCGGTGACACCCAAAACGCCAAAGCCCTTACGGCTCATTTCGATCAAAGCTTGGGTCATCGGGGTCTCTGCACGGATCATGGGCATCGCTTCGCCCCGATTCATCAGATCGGCCACTGTTGAAAGGCGTGCGCCAAGTTTTCCGCCAGGATGGAACTGGCGAAAGAGTTCTGGCGTGAAGCCTTGATGTTTCATCAGCGCGATCGCAAGCGCATCCCCAAGCGCAAGTGTCATTGTGGTCGAACTTGTGGGAACGACGCCGGTTCCACAGGCCTCAGGCATCTGTGGCAAGACCAAGGCGACATCCGATTGCCGCAGCAACGTGCTGTCCGCGCGGCTGGCGACGCCGATCAACGGGATGGCGAAGCGCCTGGTATGTGCGATCATGTCTGACAGTTCCGGTGTTTCGCCAGAGTTAGACAGCATCATCACAACATCGCCTTTGACCAGCATGCCAAGATCACCATGGCTTGCTTCAGCGGGGTGGACGAACTGTGCCGGCGTCCCGGTCGAGGCCAGCGTTGCCGAGATCTTGCGCGCAATATGACCGGATTTTCCCATGCCAGAGACAATAACTCGTCCTGGAGCATCCAAGATCGTTTGTACGGCAGCGTCGAACTGCGAGTCCAAAGCTGCCTCCAAAGCTTCAAGCGCCTCAATTTCGGTGCGAATGACCGCGCGGCCCGCTTGCTGAAAATGGGTGGTGTTCAATGGTCAAAAATGTCCGTTTCCGGCCATCCCTCTAAATCCAACAGCGCCCGGGTTGGCAAAAATTCAAAACAGGTTTCTGCAAGCTTGGTGCGGCCTTCCCGTTCGAGACGCGCGTTGAGAGTCTCTCGCAGGCGATGGAGGTAAAGGACATCTGACGCGGCATAGTCGAGTTGCGCCTCGGTCAGGTCTTCCGCGCCCCAATCGCTGGTTTGTTGCAGCTTGGAGATATCGACATTTAACAGTTCGCCAAGCAGCGCTTTCAGTCCGTGGCGATCTGTGTAGGTGCGGACCAACTTACTGGCGATTTTGGTGCAGTAGACCGGCTGCGCGAGTGCTCCGAAGGTGTTGTAAAGTGCTGCGATATCAAAACGGCCAAAGTGGAAGAGCTTTAGAACAGAAGGATCGCGTAACAATCGTTCAAGATTGGGCGCAGTGGTCTGGCCCTTTGCAACCTGAATCAGATGCGCCTCTCCATCGCCGCTTGAGAGCTGCACCAAGCACAACCGATCCCGTGCAGGGCGGAGCCCCATGGTTTCGCAATCGATCGCGACCACAGGCCCAAGCGCGAGCGCATCTGGCAGATCGCCTTGATAAAGATGGTTGGCCAAAGGCTTGCTCCAGTAGCGCCGCTTGAGGCTCAGTCTCTGGAGGATCGAGCGAATTCGGTCAAGGCGGGGAGGTGTGAAATGATCGCAGGAAAATCGTCGTGCTGCGAAGAGGCCGCATTGAGGCCCCTAGCAGAGCGCGGCAAGCCACGTCTATGAAATGCTCTGGCTTCGAAGAAACAGAGCAATCGTGTAAAGGCCGGGCGCGATTTCTACGCGCTCGCCTTGTCTACCTTTGTGGAAACCAAAGGGCCTTTTTGCTGTTTAATGCGCAAGGCGCGCAAACAGGGGTTTAACCCTGGCGCGCTTTGAATTTTCGCTGGGTCTTGTTGATAACATAGACCCGGCCCTTGCGGCGCACCACGCGGCAATCGCGGTGACGCTGCTTGAGCGAGCGAAGCGAGTTTCTGACCTTCATGGCCCGTCTCCTATCGTCGCGGCGCGTCTGCGCCTGTTGTCGTAGTCATGGCTCAAGTGAGCCGGCGAATGGTGGGCGGTACTGGGATCGAACCAGTGACCCCTACGATGTCAACGTAGTGCTCTACCGCTGAGCTAACCGCCCGGATCCGAGCTGTCCCTTTGCGTCTGTTCGGGGGGTTTGCAAAGACCAGACCCCTAAAATGAAACAGACGCGGAGGACCCGCGTCGGTCCGCGGTCTATAGAAGGAGTCGCAGGGGCGTTCAAGGGCTTTTGGCTCTGGACCAAAACCGGCTATAGAGGTTTGCAACCGAAAGAGATGAAACCCTGTGCCTTATCGCCTTGTCCGTCCTCAAACCCCTCGAACCGGTGTGGTTTTTGCCTCCCCGCATAGCGGTCGCAGCTACCCGACGTCGTTTCTGCGCGCTTCGCAACTCGATTCGATGGAAATCCGTTCCTCCGAGGACGCGTTCGTTGATCTGCTCATCGAGGATGCGCCGCGGCTCGGAGCGCCGCTTCTGTTAGGGGGTGCACCTCGGGCCTATGTGGATCTTAACCGGTCCTGCGATGAGTTGGATCCAGCGTTGGTTGAAGGTGTTCGGCGGGTCGCGCACAATCCGCGGGTCACCTCCGGTCTTGGCGTAATTCCCCGCGTGGTCGCCAATGGACGGGCGATCTATCGCGGCAAACTCAGTCTCAGCGAAGCGCGCGACCGGATCGAGCGGTTCTGGCGCCCCTATCACGACGCGCTCGACGAACTGATGCGCGAGCAACGCACGGGGTTCGGCAAAGCCATCCTGGTCGATTGCCATTCCATGCCGCATGAGGCTATCGAAGGATTTACCCGGGGCAAAACGAAAACCCCCGATGTCGTTCTGGGTGACCGGTTTGGCGCCTCTGCCGATCCTGAGATTGTCGACCGTATTGAAGAAGCGTTTTCTTCCGAAGGGATCAAAGTGGGTCGCAATGCGCCCTTTGCCGGGGCCTATATCGCCCAGCAGTATGGACGCCCGGCGCAGCGAATGCACTGCATCCAGGTCGAGATCGACCGCTCGCTTTACATGGATGAAAAGACTTTGGAGCCAAAACCAGAGTTTGCCCATATTCAGCGTCTCATGACCCGGGCCATGGCTCAGATCATCGATATCGGTCGTTCCGATCTTCCGATGGCTGCAGAATAGAGCTGCGAAAGCCCTCAGCGGAGAGCCCGGCCTTTCAGGATCGCTTCTTTGCCGAAACGGGCACGGATCGTGTCGCGGGCACGTTCGGCCTCGGCGCGGCGTGCGGCGCCAGGGTCTAGCAGATCCGCAGTGCGGTCGGCGTCTGCGGCGGGGCCAAGCTCTGAAAGTGCCACCCCGATCAAACGAAAGAGGCCATTGGTAAGTTCTGGCCGCAAAAGCTGGGACGCACGCGCGTGTAGTGTGTCGGCCAGTTGGGTGGGTTCTTCCAGCGCAACCCTTCGGGTGATCAGGGCATGATCAGCCCGTTTGAGCTTCAATACCGCCACCCGACCCGCCAGATCGCGCGCCTTGGCGCGGTCTGCGACTTTTTCGGCCAGCCGCCACAGATGGCCATCAAGCAGATCGGCATCTTGGGTGTCTTCATGAAAGGTCGTTTCGTGGCTGATGGATTTTATCGGTGTGCGCGCTGACACGGATCGCGCATCCTCGCCGCGCGCCAAATGCCAGAGCCGCTGTCCCATGCTGCCGAAGCGTTCGGTCAGCTCGCGCTGATCCCATCTGAGCAGATCGGAAAAGGTCCGAATGCCTGCTCGAGCGAGCGCCTCCTGACCTGCAGCGCCTACGCCCCAAATCAGCCCTACCGGTTGGTCGCGCAGAAAGCTGGCGGTCTCGGCTGCACCGATCACCGCAAAGCCCCGCGGTTTGTCCAAATCTGACGCAACCTTGGCGAGAAACTTGTTATGCGACAGTCCAATTGAACCGCTTAGACCTAGCTCGGTCTCCATACGGCGTACCAGACCTGCCAATACCACCGCTGGTGGCGCCCCATGAAGTCGTGCGGTCCCAGTTAGGTCTAGGAAAGCCTCATCGAGCGAGAGTGGCTCGACCGCGGGCGTCAGCGCCTCCATCATCTGGCGAATTTCTTGGCTGATCTCCACGTAGCGCGACATCCGACCTTTCACCACGACCGCATCGGGACAAAGCTTGAGCGCCTGAAACATTGGCATGGCAGAGCGAACGCCCTTGATCCGAGCAATATAGCAGGCCGTCGAGACAACACCGCGCCGCCCTCCCCCCACGATCACCGCTTTGTCCGCAAGGCTCGGGTCATCTCTCTTTTCAACGGACGCATAGAAGGCATCGCAATCCATATGTGCGATGGTCAGATCGAACAGCTCCGGATGTGCGATCACCCGCCGACTGGCGCAACTAGGGCAGCGGTCACCCTGATCGAAGGTGTGCAAACAATCACGGCAAAGGGCGGGCATCGCGCAACATGCTCTTTTCTGGATCAGTGCTCGAGAGAGCGTGATGGGGGTATAGCATAGCGCGATTTGTCTTGGCACTGGTGCTCAAAGCATTAGCCTCGCCGCGAGTAAATCAAGGAAAGGCATGCTCGCGTGCTCATGCCCTCGGACGCTGATCCTCTTGCATCATTTGAAGGTGCAAAACTCGCGCTCTTTCTCGGGCCTTACTTGTGTGTCACCTTGCGGGATGAAACGCCTGGAATTCCTTACCCGGGCCATTGGGACTTTCCTGGAGGCGGACGAGAGCAAGACGAAAGCCCCATCGATTGCGCCTTGCGGGAAACCCAGGAAGAGATTGGACTAAGTCTGCAGCCTGACAGGCTGATTTGGGGTCGTAGTTTTGAGGCTAAAGGCGAGCGTGGCTGGCTTTTCGTGGCGTGGCTGCCCTTTGCGGCGATCGGTGCGGTTCGTTTTGGGGATGAAGGATATGGCTGGCGGATGATGCCGCCCGAAGACTTCGTTGCCCACCCACGCGCCGTCCCTCTCTTGCGTGAGAGGCTTAATTTGGCTCAGATGGCGCTTCGTCCGACCCGTTATTGCTGGTGACAAACTCTTTGATCGCCAGGGCCGTCTATCAATCCTCTGGAAAATTCCACGGCGCGCGGTAATGCTGCCATCGGCAGCAAAGCGAAACGGGCAGATCAAACCATGGATCCTTACCAAGCACTCGGCGTTGAAAAGACCGTCAGCGCGGATGAGCTAAAGAAAGCCTATCGCAAGATCGTCAAGGATCACCATCCCGATATCAATCCCGGTGACAAAGCGGCGGAAGAGAAATTCAAAGCCGCGGCAGCGGCGTATGATCTTCTGAAAGACCCCGAACAACGTGCGCGTTTTGATCGAGGCGAAATCGACGCTCAAGGACAGGAACGCCCTGATGCGCAATTCTACCGCACCTACGCAGGTGCTCAAGGGAACCCCTATGGCGGGACAGATCGCTACGAGGATTTCGAAGATCTCAGCAGCGTCTTTGGCGATATCTTTGGCAACCGGTCCCGCCGGGGTGGACCGCGCGGAGGCACGCCTGAATTTCATGCCGACGGGCCAGATATTCGTTACCGGCTAGAGGTGCCGTTCATGGATGCTGCCTTGGGGGGGACAGCCCGGATCACCCTGCCAGGGGGAAATGCGCTTGAGGTGCAAATCCCCCGCGGCATTGCCGAAGGTCAGACCATTCGATTGAAAGGCAAAGGCGGCGAACCCTTTGGTGAAGGCCAACCGGGCGACGCGCTGATTACCATATCAATTGCACCGCATCATTTGTTTACCCGCGAAGGCGACATCGTCCGCTTGAAGCTTCCAATCACATTGGATGAGGCGGTCTTGGGCGGAAAGATCGAAACGCCGACGATCAGCGGTCCGGTGATGCTGACGATTCCCAAAGGGGCGAGTTCTGGCCAAACACTGCGACTTCGGGGACGCGGGATCGCACCGCGGGGCCGGGAAGAGCGCGGCGATCAACTGGTCGAATTGAAAGTCGTCTCACCACCTGAGATCGACGAAGACCTGAAAAGCTTTATGGAGACGTGGCGAGAAACGCATCGCTATGATCCGCGCAAAGGGATGGTGCCATGAGCCTGATCTATAGCGAGGAAGAGGTTATCGCAGCGGTGCCCGGTTTGGATCGCGTGATGCTGATGCGCTTCGTTGAAACCCGGATCGTGATCCCGATCCAGCGCGATGAGACCCCACCCGCCTTTAACCAGACCGATGCAGCCCGGCTGCGTTTGGCCTGTGAACTTTGCGATAGTCTTGATCTGGAGGATGACGCTCTGGCCATCGTGATGGGCTTGATTGATCGGTTGCACAGCGTCAGGGCCGATTTACGGGCCGTTCTGGAGGTCGTGGAAACCCTGCCAGAAGCCGAACGTCGTCAGGTGACAGATGCATTGGCCCAAAGAGGTCCCTCCGACGCTGAGTAGGCCTGGTAAATGTCCAATATATCGCAGCAACTCTGGACGATTTCATCCAAAATTAAATTGCGCGGTGGGTTCCGAGACGCTATTTTGTGATTGACCGGGAGAGCGTGGGAAACCACCGCCGAAGGAGCAATCGCCCCGAAAACTCTCAGGCACATGGACCGGTCATAGTCTTAGACACTCCGAAGAGAGATGCCTTGCGCATCCACCGAAGGAGCAAGCTCGTAACCGGATGGTCCGGATCGAGTGAATCTCTCAGGTTCCTACACGGAGGGGGCGCGTGCACGGGTCAACCGACCCACACCCCGTGCCCTGCGCCAGGAGACTGTTCAGATGGCCGATATTGCTATCCTCGGTGCCGGTATTACCGGCATCACCACCGCTTTTGACCTACATCGTCGTGGACATCAGGTTACAGTCTATGATCGCCAGCGCTACGCAGCGATGGAAACTAGCTTTGCCAATGGCGGCCAGTTGTCTGCCAGCAATGGCGAGGTTTGGAATTCTTGGGCGACGGTGTTCAAGGGGCTGAAATGGATGGTCCGCTCCGACGCGCCGCTTCTGATGAGCCCCAAACCATCTTGGCACAAATTGAGCTGGATGGCCGAGTTCATGGCCGCGATCCCGAACTATCGTGCCAACACAATCGACACAGCGCGTATGGCGATGCGGGCACGGCATGTATTGTTGGGGATGGCCGAAGAGGCAGGTGTCGATTTCGATCACAGCCCGGCGGGCATTTTGCATTTCTACAAGACAAAGGCCGAACTCGATAAAGCGCGGAAGGTGACAGCCCTCTATGCCGAGGCAGGATTGAAACGCGAAGAGCTGTCCCCAGGCGAGGTGAAAGCCCATGAGCCTGCGCTCACCGGCGATTTTGCGGGCGGGTTTTTGACCGAAAGCGACAGCACTGGCGACATCCATAAGTTCAGCTTTGGCGTTGCAGAGTGGCTCCGCGCCCAAGGGGTGCGTTTCGCAATGGGCCAAGAGATCACCACTGCAAACTTGGAAACTGGCGGGGTACGCGTGATTGCCGGAGGAGCGGATCGGCTTCATGACAAGGTCGTGGTTTGTGCCGGCGTCGGCAGTCGCACATTGGCGCGCGGTTTTGGGGACCGGGTGAATGTCTATCCAGTTAAAGGCTATTCGATCACCGTCAATTTGCTCGACCATGCCAGCCAAGAGGCCGCGCCTACGGTGTCCTTGCTCGATGACGACGCAAAAATCGTCACCTCGCGGCTCGGACGCTCACGTTTCCGTCTGGCGGGCACTGCCGAGTTCAATGGTGAAAACCGCGATATTCGCATGGACCGGGTCGAACCGCTGATCCGCTGGTGCGAGCGCTACTTCCCCGCTGTCTCAACCGAGCAGGTGGTGCCCTGGGCGGGTCTGCGTCCCATGATGCCCAATATGATGCCTCGGGTCGGGCAGGGACGGGACGCCCGCGTGTTCTACAATACCGGTCATGGCCATTTGGGTTGGACGCTTTCCGGAGCAACCGCGGCGATGATCGGTCAGGTCGTCGATGGCCAGTTGGCCAATGATCGGCCGACCTCGGTTGCCGGCAACACGCTCCAGCCTGAATGAGCGCGGAGCAGGCGGGGTACCCGCCTGCGCGGCCCAACGCTTAGGCGTGCATCTGAGATGCGCGCCGTAAGGGGCGGGAGCACCCCTTTTCAGGTCTTAAAGCGCAAAAACTGAAAGACTGAGCTGGAGACCTAAGGAAGGTCCGCAAGGATCGCCGCGGCGGCGGCCTGAGGGGAGGGCGCGTCCAGACCCGGTCGGCCGATGACGATGTGATCGGCGCCGGCGGAGATTGCGGCGCCAGGTGTCACAACCCTTTTTTGATCGCCCATCTCCTCGCCCGCAGGACGCACGCCAGGGGTAATGATCAATCGGCCTTCGGATCCTGGTAGAGCGCGGATCAAAGCGGCTTCTTGGGCGGACGCAATCACCCCATCAGCACCCGCCTCAAAGGCCCGCGAGGCCCGCTCGGCCACTATTTCTGGCAGATCACCCGGCTGGATCAAACAATCATCCAGATCGCCCCGATCCAGCGAAGTGAGCACTGTCACCGCCAGAATTTTCATATCCGCGCCTGCGGCACCTTGTTTGGCAGCCTCGACCACATGGGGATCGCCATGCACAGTCAGAAAATCCAGATCGAACTGCGCCAAACCCCGCACGGCGGCTTCGACGGTGTTACCGATATCAAAGAGCTTCATATCCAGGAAAATGTGTTTGCCATGATCCTGTTTCAGCTCGTTGGCCAAGCCGAGACCCCCGCCGGTGAGCATGCCCAACCCGATCTTGTAGAACCCCACATCAGGACCAATTTGCTCGACCATACGCAAAGCAGAGAGGGCATCAGGTACATCGAGCGCGATGATCAAGCGATTGTCGGTTTTGGCCATCTGAACCTCACACGTCCGTCAGCGCTCTTTTACCTGCGAGCGCTTTGGTTGCAAGTTTACCCAACGTCGCTCACATCCGCTCACAACACTGGGGTGCAACGTGTTTTCGGAAAAAGAGCGCCCGCTGTTAGCAACATAACGTGGCGGTAAGCCGTCGCGTCCTATCAATTAATCAAGGAGTATCCCCATGCTCAGATCCCGCCTTGCGGGGCTGGCGACGCTTACCTTAGTGGTGGGTGTTTCTGCCAGCGCGTCTCACGCTGCAACCCAATTGCAGGTCACCGTTGAGAACCTTCAGCCCTCCGGCAGCTTTTCCTTCACTCCGGTTTACTTTGGCTTGCACGATGGCAGCTTCGATGCCTTCACTTTCAATGCAGCAGCCTCGGATGGCATCGAGATTCTCGCCGAGCTCGGCGACCCCAGCACGGTTCGCGATGAACGCATTGCGGCCGCCCCTGGCTCCCAAGGATTTGTGGTGGCCGCCCCTGGCGATGGTTTCCCACCCATTTCGCCCGGCGAGTCTGCGGTTGAAGTTATCGATGTGGCGGATGCTTTGAACAACCGCTATCTTACACTCCTCTCTATGGTGATCCCGTCGAACGACTTGTTTTTTGGCAATGACAATCCCTTTGCCTATGAGATCTTTGACGCAGCTGGGAACTTCTTAGGACCCCAAAGCATCGAGATCACCGCCGAGCAGTTCTACGACGCCGGAACAGAAATCAATGACGCCCTTGAAGGTCCAGCCTTTGTGACCAACGCAAACACACCACCAAACGGTGTCGGTGGTGCAGATGAAGGCGGTGTGGTGACGCTTGCCGAAAACCTGCCAAGCGAATTCGGGTCCGCGGTCACGCCCGCCGGTGCTTTGGATGGCTCGTTGCTCAATTTCGCCGATGATCGTGCAAGTTTTGCTCTGGCTCGGATCACGATCACCGAGGTTGCTGCACCGGTGCCTTTGCCCGCTGGCGCTGTTCTTGGGCTCAGCGGTCTTTTGGCAATGGGCGGCCTCCGCGCGTTCCGCCGCTCTAAAACGCGCTAAAAGCGCGTCCCCAAGTGAAGGTGGCCATCTTGCCCTCGGCCACCTTCAACATCTGCCATTCATCCAGTGTCTGCGAGTGGATTTTTACTTCGTAGAACGCTTGTGATCCTTTCGTTGCGTGCCCATTTCATAGGCAAGGCCCTTCCTCCACATGCTCTCAAACGAGGTGTGGAAATCGAAAAGGGCGCTTATGGAAGGAGACACACATGGACTTGGAAAAGTTCACCGAGCGGTCTCGCGGGTTTTTGCAAGCTGCGCAGACCATAGCCCTACGGGAAGGGCACCAAAAACTCACACCTGAACATATCTTGAAAGCCTTGCTCGATGATGGAGAAGGCTTTGCCGCCAATCTCATCAAACGGTCTGGCGGTGCGCCGGAACGCGTGCTTGAGGCCCTTGATGCGGCGCTTGGTAAGCTGCCCATCGTCTCAGGCGACACCGGTCAGGTTTACATGGACCAGCAGACCGCCAAAGTTCTCGATGAGGCGCAGAAGATTGCCGACAAGGCGGGCGATAGTTTCGTGCCTGTGGAGCGTTTGTTGACCGCCCTTGCTGTTGTGCGTTCAGCCGCCAAAGACGCGCTGGATGCAGGTGCAGTGACGGCAATGAAACTGAATGCCGCGATCAATGACATCCGCAAAGGGCGCACCGCCGATAGTGCCTCGGCCGAGGACAGCTATGAAGCGTTGAAGAAATACGCCCGCGATCTGACCGAAGCCGCGCGCGAAGGCAAGATTGACCCAATTATTGGACGTGACGAGGAAATCCGACGGACCATGCAAGTTCTGAGCCGCCGGACCAAGAATAACCCGGTCCTGATTGGGGAGCCCGGTGTGGGTAAAACCGCGATCGCAGAAGGCTTGGCTTTGCGCATCGTCAATGGCGATGTGCCGGAATCTTTGCACAACAAAAAGCTTATGGCGCTGGATATGGGCGCTCTGATTGCAGGTGCGAAATATCGTGGTGAGTTTGAAGAGCGTTTGAAATCGATCCTCTCCGAGGTCACCTCTGCAGCCGGCGAGATCATTCTCTTCATCGACGAGATGCATACGCTTGTGGGCGCAGGCAAAACCGATGGCGCGATGGATGCTTCAAACTTGCTCAAACCGGCGCTGGCACGTGGCGAGTTGCACTGTGTCGGAGCCACCACGCTCGAAGAATACACCAAACACGTGGAAAAAGACGCGGCGCTTGCCCGCCGGTTCCAACCTGTCATGGTGACAGAGCCGACGGCAGAGGACACGGTATCGATCCTGCGCGGGATCAAAGAGAAGTACGAACTCCACCACGGGGTACGTATCAGTGACAGTGCGTTGGTTGCTGCCGCGACACTGAGCCACCGCTACATCACCGACCGGTTCCTGCCGGACAAGGCCATCGACTTGATGGATGAGGCATCTTCGCGTCTGCGCATGCAAGTGGACAGCAAGCCCGAAGAGCTCGATGCCCTTGATCGTGAGATCTTGCAAAAGCAGATCGAAGCAGAGGCTTTGAAGAAAGAGGATGACACGGCCAGTAAGGACCGGCTGGAAAACCTCGAAGGGGAACTTGCGGAGTTGATGCAAGAATCGGCCGAGATGACTGCGCAATGGCAGTCAGAACGCGACAAGCTGGCCAGCACGCGGGACATCCAAGAGGAACTCGACAAAGCGCGTGCCGAGCTCGATCAAGCCAAGCGCGAAGGTAACCTGGCCAAAGCTGGGGAGCTCAGCTACGGCATCATCCCCGATTTGGAGAAACGTCTGACCGAGACCGAAAACTCTGACAAAGAGCTCATGGTGGCCGAAACCGTTCGCCCTGAACAAATCGCAAGTGTCGTCGAGCGCTGGACAGGAATTCCGGTCGCCAAAATGCTCGAAGGTGAACGCGAGAAGCTCTTGCGGATGGAAGAAGAGCTTGGCCATCGCGTCGTCGGTCAACGCCAGGCGGTGATCGCAGTCTCAAATGCTGTGCGCCGGGCGCGGGCTGGCCTAAACGACGAAAACCGTCCGTTGGGTTCGTTCCTCTTTCTTGGACCAACCGGTGTTGGGAAGACTGAGCTGACCAAAGCACTGGCAGAGTTTCTATTCGACGATGACAGCGCCATGGTGCGGATCGACATGAGCGAATTCATGGAGAAACATTCCGTGGCTCGTCTGATCGGCGCGCCTCCAGGCTATGTCGGCTATGATGAAGGCGGTGTTTTGACCGAAGCGGTGCGGCGGCGGCCCTATCAAGTCGTTCTCTTCGATGAGGTCGAAAAGGCGCATCCGGATGTGTTCAACGTGCTCCTGCAGGTCTTGGACGATGGTCAACTGACCGATGGCCAAGGCCGGACGGTGGACTTTAAGCAAACGCTGATCATTCTGACATCGAACCTTGGCGCTCAAGCGCTCAGCCAATTGCCCGATGGAGCCGATGCGTCAGATGCCAAGCGCGATGTCATGGATGCCGTTCGGGCACATTTCCGGCCGGAGTTCCTTAACCGTTTGGACGAGACCATCATTTTCGACCGGCTTGGTCGGGGCGATATGGACGGGATTGTCGATATCCAGATGGCCCGGTTGCGTAAACGCCTGGCTGCTCGGAAGATCTCGCTGGAACTCGACGAGGGCGCGCGGCAGTGGCTCGCGGATGAGGGCTATGATCCGGTCTTCGGCGCACGGCCTCTAAAACGCGTGATCCAGCGTGCGTTGCAGGATCAACTGGCCGAGATGCTTTTGGCTGGTGACGTTAAGGATGGTGACACTGTCACCGTCAGCGCGGGCGCCGATGGGCTGATCGTGGGTGACCGCATCAGCGCGTCGAACCGCCAACCGCCTGCTGATGCTGTGGTGCACTAACCCATCGTATCGCTATTCAGTG
>JBCDGN010000093.1:0-15420 GCA_038751255.1 Pseudomonadota bacterium | reverse complement strand
GCAAGATCACCGGGCTCTGGTGCCACACCACCGCCGATCACGGCGGCTTTGACGCCTGTGCCGACCCGACCAAATTTCCGGCGGGTTTCATGAACATCTGTACAGGCTCTTACGACATCCCAACCGCTTATCTGTCCGTGGACGGGGTCTATACAAACAAATCGCCGGGCGGAGTTGCTTATCGCTGCTCCTTCCGGGTCACGGAAGCGGCCTATTTCATCGAACGGATGATCGAAGTTCTGGCGATCGAGCTTGATATGGACGCCGCGGAACTGCGCCGGATCAACTTCATCAAGCCCGACCAGTTCCCCTATCAGTCCGCGCTTGGCTGGGAGTATGACAGCGGGGACTACCCAACGGCCTGGGACAAAGCGCTGAAATCGGTGGGCTATGACGATCTGCGTGCCGAACAAGCGCAGCGGGTCGAAGACTTCAAAGCTGGCAAGAGCCGCAAGCTTATGGGCATCGGTCTGACGCATTTCACCGAAATCGTCGGCGCCGGTCCGGTCAAGAACTGCGATATCCTCGGTCTGGGTATGTTCGACAGTTGCGAGATCCGGATCCATCCCACGGGCTCAGCCATCGCGCGGCTTGGCACGATCAGCCAGGGTCAGGGCCATGCCACGACGTTCGCCCAGATCCTCGCCACAGAGATCGGCTTGCCCGCAGACAGCATCACCGTTGAGGAAGGCGACACCGATACCGCGCCCTACGGGCTAGGCACATACGGGTCACGCTCGACACCAGTCGCAGGAGCGGCGACCGCCATGGCCGGACGTAAGATCCGCGCCAAGGCGCAGATGATCGCGGCGTACTTGCTCGAAGTCCATGACGATGATGTGGAGTTCGATGTCGACCGCTTCGTCGTCAAAGGCGCACCGGAAAAGTTCAAGACGATGAAAGAGATCGCCTTTGCGGCCTACAACCAGGCCATTCCAGGCATCGAGCCCGGTCTGGAGGCGGTCAGCTACTACGATCCGCCAAACATGACCTACCCGTTCGGCGCGTATGTCTGCGTGATGGAGATCGACGTGGATACGGGCGAGCATGACATCCGACAGTTCTATGCGCTGGATGATTGCGGCACTCGGATCAACCCGATGATCATCGAAGGCCAGGTGCATGGCGGTCTGACGGAGGCGCTGGCGATCGCCATGGGGCAAGAGATTGCCTATGATGAGCTTGGCAACTGCAAGACCGGCACGCTGATGGACTTCTTCCTGCCGACCGCATGGGAGACGCCGCATTACACCACCGATCACACCGAAACTCCCTCGCCCCATCACCCGATTGGCGCAAAGGGCGTGGGCGAAAGCCCGAATGTGGGTGGTGTGCCGTGTTTCTCAAATGCAGTGCATGACGCCTTCCGCGCTTTTGGGCTTCGTCAAAGCCACATGCCGCATGATCATTGGCGGATCTGGAAGACCGCAAATGATCTTGGGCTCCACGGCTAATCGAAAAGTGGGGTAGGATCTTCCTACCTCACGGAGACCGGCATGACTTGGACGGACTTACAAACCGACATGGCCCGAACGGGCTATGTCGCCTCTGACGACCTTGCGGTGGCGTTGCATCTGGCTCTGACACTTGGTCGCCCTTTAATACTAGAGGGCGCGGCGGGTGTAGGGAAAACCGATGTGGCGCGCAGCCTTGCAGAGTTGCGCGAGACGGACTTGATCCGTTTGCAATGCTATGAAGGGCTCGACGCGGCGCAAGCAATCTACGAGTGGAACTACCAACGCCAGCTTCTCGCGATCCGTGCCGCGGCAGAGGATGGTGAAACCGGACGAACGGTAGAAGATCGCATCTTCTCGCGCAATTATCTATTGGAGCGCCCCCTTCTCGCCGCAATCACACGCGAGGTCGCTCCGGTTTTGCTGATCGATGAGGTGGACCGCGCGGATGAAGAGTTTGAAGCCTATCTGTTAGAGATCCTCGCTGATTTTCAGGTGACGGTGCCAGAGCTTGGCACCATCACAGCTGTCACCCGGCCCATGGTGATCTTGACCTCGAACGGCACGCGCGATCTGAGCGATGCGTTGCGCCGCCGTTGCCTTTACACCTATGTGGATTACCCTGACCGCGAGACAGAACTGGCGATCCTCAATGCGCGCCACCCGGGCCTGAATGATCGTCTTGCACATCAGATCATTGGTTTTGTCCAAGCGCTTCGTAAGGAAGACTTGGAAAAGACCCCTGGCATCGCTGAGACGCTCGACTTCGCGGCGGCTCTTGGTGGCTTGGGGCTGGCCGATCTGACGGAAGATCCAAAGGCGCTGCAATCAGCGCTCACCACGCTTTTGAAAACCCAAAGCGACCAGGCGCAGATCACGACGGAGGTCAGCGCCCGACTGGCAGGGAAAGCCGCATGACACGCGTGACACGCTTTGCCGCCCAGGATCCGGGACCTGCCGCGCGGTTGAGTGGGTTTTTTGCCCATTTACGCGAAAACGGGTTGCGCTTGGGCGTGTCAGAGACTGGCTTGGCGATGGAGGCATTGGTCGCGGCTGACGCCTTTCGCGCGGAGGATGCGCGCAAAGCGCTTCGTCCGATCTGCACAGGCTGCAAAGAAGACGCGGCGCGTTTCGATGCGCTCTTCGATGCGTACTGGCTCGACGCCGGGCGGGTCAAAACGCGGGTCATGCCCAATTCAAAGAAAAAATCCCATAAGGACGTGCATTCCTCACGCGATGCGGAAGGCCAAGCCGCCAGTGGCGCTGGTTCGGCGACCGCCCCCGAAGGCGGGGATGGCGAGGCAGAGCGGGATGGCGAAGGCAAGCTCATCGCCACAGAGGCGCGCAACCTGTCCCGCCGGGATCTGAGGGATCTCGTACGACCCGAAGAGATCGCCGAGGCCGAGAAACTGGCGCAGCGGCTGGGGGCGGCACTCCGCGATCGGCGTTCTCGAAGACGGATTGCGGCCCGTAAAGGTGACCGGCTGCATTTCCGCAAAACCATCCGCCGCAGCCTTGCCAGCGGTGGTGAGCCGCTGCATTTGCTGCGCAAGAAACGCCCCGACCGGAGCCGTAGGATCGTCGCGCTATGCGATGTTTCTGGCTCGATGACGGTCTATGCACAGGTATTTCTCGCCTTCATCGCGGGCTTGATGCGTGCCGACCCGCTCGCCGATGCCTATCTGTTCCACACCCGGCTTGTACGGATCACAGAGGCCTTGCGCGACAAGGATGCGATGCGTGCGATTGGCCGAATGTCACTGATGGCAGACGGCTTCGGCGGTGGCTCTAAGATCGGCGAGAGCCTGTCTTTGTTTGCGAACACCTATGCCAAGCGGTTTGTTGATGGCCGCTCGGTCGTGCTGATCCTGTCAGATGGCTACGACACGGGCGCGCCAGCTGGGATCGTGGCTGCGCTATCGCAACTTCGCAAACGCGGATGCAAGATCGTGTGGCTGAACCCGCTGAAGGGCTGGCGCGACTATGAGCCGGTCACCGCGGGTATGGCCGCTGCCCTGCCCAATCTCGATCTCTTCCGTGCCGCCAACACTCTGCATGATCTTGCAATGCTCGAAGATGAGCTGAGCCACCTGTGACACCTGCGGAGATCATAGATACGGATCTCTCGCGCACTGCAGAGAGCTTGCGCGCGCAGGAAAAACCGTTTGCTTTTGCAACGATCGTGCGGACGGCGGGGGCGACCGCCGCGAAACCTGGGGCCAAAGCGCTTCTGTCAGCCGATGGCACAATCCTTGAGGGGTGGCTCGGCGGAGGATGCACACGAGGTGCCGTCAAGCGCGCGGCCTTAGAGGCCTTGCAGCGCGGTATGCCCCAACTAATCTCTGTCGCCCCGGAGGAGTTCCTGGCCGAAAACGGCCTAGCGCCAGGAACCGAACAAGACGGGATCACCTATTCGCGCAATGGCTGCCCCTCCAAAGGTACAGTCGATATTTTTATCGAACCCTGCCTGCCGATGCCCGAGCTGGTGATTGTCGGGGCCTCCCCCGTGGCCCATGCACTGGCAGAGCTCGCCCCGCAATTTCACTGGTCGATGACGACAAGCTCCGATGGCGGCGGATTGAGCGCTACGCAACGCCGCCGGTTTGTTGTCGTTGCCACACAGGGGAACGGAGATCTGCGCGCTCTCAAGGCTGCGCTCTCGGCTGAGGCCGATCATATCTCATTCGTCAGCAGCAGTCGGAAATTTGCGACGCTGTCGGAAAAACTTTCAGAGGCGGGTTTCGCGCCGGCTGACATCGCCAAAATCAATGCCCCTGCTGGCCTCGATATCCACGCCGTGACGCCGGAGGAAATCGCGCTTTCTATTCTGGCTGAATTGGTGCGGTTTCGCCGTGCACCAGAAACGGGGGCACGCGATGAATGAGTTCGATGCCGTCATCCTCGCTGCGGGCCTGTCAAAACGCATGGGGGCGAAAAACAAGCTTCTCCTGGAATGGCATGGGGCGCCACTCATCGCTCAGGTGGTGCAGACTTATGTGCAGGCATTAGACGGCAACGTCACCGTCATCACCGGTCACGAGGCCGAGAAACTGGCCGACGCTTTGAAAGAACTGCAAGTCCAGATCCGCTACAATGCGCAGTATGAGACCGGCCAGCAATCCTCGGTCGTCGCCGCGCTGAAGCAGCCCAGCTCTGCGCAATCGACTATCATTGGCTTGGGGGATCAGCCTCTGCTGACGCCAGACGATTTGCGCTGGTTGATGGCAGCGCATCGCACGCAGGACCCAGAGAAGATTACAGTTCCGCTCCAAAACCATGTCCGTGGCAACCCGATCATCATTCCTGCCCGCCTGCGTGCCCAAATTCTCGCCAACCCAAAATCCCCTGGATGCCGCAGGTTCACCCGCGAAAACCCAACGCTTGTGAGCTTGGTCGAAAGCAATGCACGCGGTTTTTTCACCGATATCGATACGCCTGAGGATTACACATGGCATTCACAGAGAATGGGAGGTCGCTATGAAGCATATTCTTAGTGCTGTTAGAAGGTTGTCTTGTAAGCTTGTGCTGTCACCAGAACAGGCGGACCGGCTCGTGCATATCAAATTTCCCTGTTGCTAAGAAAGGAAGACGCAAATGGAGCTGTCAGACGAGGTTACCATCGCCGCCCCCAAAGAGACGGTTTATGCCGCACTCAACGATCCAGAGATTTTGCAGCAATGCATTCCGGGCTGCGAAGAGCTCATCAAGCATTCGGATACGGAACTTGAGGCCAAGGTGGTGCTGAAAATCGGACCTGTGAAGGCGCGCTTCAGCGGCAATGTCACTTTGAATCCAGAGGGTGCTCCAGATACGTTTTCCTTGTCGGGTCAAGGAAATGGCGGCGCTGCGGGATTTGCCAAAGGTGGCGCCGATGTCAAACTCACTTCGGTCGATGACACAACTGTTCTGAACTATGAAGCCAAGGCAGAGATTGGTGGCAAACTTGCGCAGCTTGGCAGCAGATTGGTTCAAAGCACGTCAAAGAAGCTCGCGGCCAAGTTTTTTAAATCTTTCGCGGAAGTGATGGAAGCCCAGTCGGTTGCTTAAACCCATCCACTATATCGAACACGCCGCCGACGTGATCGGCTGCGCGGTACAGCAGATTGCTGAGAACCGACAGTTTGTGTTGGTGACAGCCGTGGATATGCATGGTGGCTCCTCGCGCGAGTTGGGGACCCTCGCCTTGGTCACCGAGGATGGAGAGATGTTTGGGTATCTCTCCAACGGATGCATCGACCGTGATATCCAGTTGCAGGCGGAAAACGCGCTCTCCTCTGGGACGCGTCGCATTCTGCATTACGGTGCGGGATCACCATTTATGGACCTTACGCTCCCTTGCGGGGGCGGTTTGAAACTGCTGCTTGACCCCGATCCTGACACCAACGCGCTGAAAAAGGCCCATAGCTTGCTATCGAAGCGGCAAGAAGCACGCCTTGAATTCACGCCGCCCGACGGGTCTCCGATGCAGTTCATCTATGGCCCAAAGCCAAGATTGGCCCTCGCGGGGCGTGGTAGTGTGTTTCGGGCGATGGCTGAGACCGGGCATGGCGCGGGTTTTGATCTGATGCTGTATTCTCCGGAACGTGACGATTTAGCGGCGGTAGAACGATTTGCGCCGGTACGCTCTGAACATCTCACAAACCCGCAAAACATCCCAAGCCTTGAGCTTGACCGGCATTCGGCTTTCTTGACGCTCTTTCACGATCACGATTGGGAACCTGACTTGCTGCTGGAAGCACTCAAAAGCCCTGCCCGCTTTATCGGCAGTCTGGGCAGCAAACGCACACACAAGCTGCGGTGCAATCGGCTTATGGCCTTGGGCGCAAGTCCTGACGAAATTGCACGGATTGCGGGTCCGATTGGCTTGGTCCCATCTTTGCGCCAAGCCCCCTTCATCGCGGTCTCTGCCATGGCGCATATCATTGAGCGCTTCCCTCGGTTTATTGAGGTGTCTGAGTCCGAAGAGATTGGTGCTTAAGCAGCTATCGGCACTTGATTTTTTTTATAAACACGATGTTTGGGATGATGAGCGCGTCCTAGGCCGTTCCCTCCATCAACAGCTCAAATCCAAGGTCGTAGATTTGATCCACCGGCTCTCCCTGAGCACAGCGAAGCAGGATGGATGCGGATTCTTTTCCCATCGAGAACCGTGGCGTGCGCACCGATGTCAGTCGATCCGGCAAGGCCTGGCCCAATTCGATGCCATTGAAGCCTACAATCCCCAGTTGTCTGGGAACTGAAACCCCGGATTTGGTGCAGTGAAAGTAACCACCGACGGCCAAATCATCATTCGCAAAGAAAATACAATCGAGATCAGGGTGCCGCTTTAAGATGTCTTTGGTCGCCCGCGCGCCAATATGGACGGAAGAATTCTCGTTGCAGATCAGCCGCGCTGTTAAGGGGTGCCCGAGCTCTGTGAGTTTCTCTTCAAAGCTTAGGCGTCGCAGTTTTGACCGATCCGGACGCTCCCCCCACGCACCGATATAGCCAAATTTGCGATAGCCCTCGGCCACGAGGCGCTCTGCAACTATATGCGCTGCTTTCCGGTGAGACATCCCAACCGCGACCTGGATTGGCGCGCCATCGATATCCATCATTTGCACGACAGGTATAGCCTGCCGCTCCAGAAGCGTTCGGACACGATCATCCTGATCGGTCCCCGCCAGAATGACCCCCATTGGCGACCAGGCGAGCATGTCGCGCACGACCTGCAATTCGCGGTCTTTGTCGTAATGGGTGATGCCGAGTGCCGCTTGATACCCGTTCTGCACCAGCACCGAGTCAATGCCATCCAAAACCTCTGGAAAGACCGCATTGGACATCGATGGCACGATCACCGCGACCAGATTGCTGCTGCGCGCCTTTAGCGCCCCCGCTAATCGATTGGGCGTGTAACCCAGTGTGTCAGCGGCGAGCGTCACCTTTTCGCGCAAACCATCTGAAATGTTTGGGGCATTGCGCATGACCCGCGAAACCGAGATATCCGACACACCCGCAAGACGTGCCACGTCTTTTATGGTTACCCGGTCCATCCGTTTGGCGTTGGGTTTGTCGGTCATCGCACTCTCTCCAGCGCGGCAATGCTATCGTAGCGTGTCCCCATTGACAACGATACCAACCATCATTGACAACGTTACCAAGGACGATTCAGAGCTTCATTAGGGAGGAGACTATGAAACTCACATCCATCATCGGTATGGCGTGCGGCGCGGTTCTGGCCGCTTCTGGAGCCACTGCAGAAGACTTCCCGGAACGCCCCATCAATCTGATCGCACCGTTCAACGCAGGCGGTGGCACAGACCTGTTGCTGCGCGGTCTTGCGCCACATTTCGAAGAAGCCATCGGGGAAAACGTCTTCGTTTCGAACATGTCGGGCGGATCTGGCACAGTCGCAGCCTCGGCGCTGCAAGGGCAGAAACCCACCGGTTACCAGATGGCCTATATGTCTATCACTGTGTCGACCATTCAACCGCAGATTAAAAACGTACCCTACGATGTCGATAGCTGGACACCAATCTGTTCGATTGCGGCCTCGCCAACGCTTCTATTCGTGAGCAATGACAGCCCGTTCCAGTCGATGGATGAGGTGGTTGCCGCTGTAAACGCAGAACCCGGCAAATATGTTTTTGGCTCGTCAGGTCCTGGTGCGATCACCCATTTGACCATGGTGTCGGCGTTCTCTGGCCTCGATATTATGGATAAGGTCAAGCATCTGCCGTTCCAAGGTTCTGGTCCGGCGATCAAAGAGCTCACCGCAGGCAACATTCAGTTTTTCGGCGACACGGAGCTTTTGATGAACCGCGGGGATTTCCGACCGCTGATGGTCTTCAACTCCGAGCGTCTGGAGAACTTCCCCGATGTGCCGACGGCGACCGAAGTGGGCATCGAGGCGCCACTGAACGAACTATACCTCTGGGGCGGCCTTTTCGCGCCTGCTGGCGTGCCGCAAGAAACCGTCGATGTACTGGCGCAGGCGTGTGACGACGCGGTGAAGTCAGACGGCTTTCAAGAGTTTGCAGCGAATTCGGGAACCGTGATCAATCATCGTGGACCGGTTGAATTCGATGAGTTTTTCCGTGCGCAATATGAGGCAAACAAAGCGCTCATCGACGCCGCCGGCCTTTAAGGCGGCCCCTGGGTGCCCCGATGTTGCGGGCACCCTTCCCTCGTCACGGTCACCATATGTCACGCTATCTCAACGAACGCGTCTTTGTGCTCCTCCTCCTCCTCCTAGTCGCTGCAGCGCTTTATGCCTCTAGCTTTGCGCAGACTTTCTCGGATGTTGGAAACGCCCATTCACCTGTGTTTTTCCCTCGGATCGTTCTTGTGCTTTGGATGGGGCTTGCGGTGATCGCCCTGGCACAGGTGCTGATGCAGGGATTTGTTGCGGAACCGATCCATGGGGTCTGGCGGTTAGTGGTACTGGTGATTGCGACAATTGCCTATACAAACCTGCTGACGCAATACGGCTTTTTCTTGAGCTCAGCGGTGTTTGCGGTCGTTTGCCTGGCTGTCTTTGGCGTGCGCAACCCACTGATCATGGTGATCTACGCGATCGCTGTCCCCGGAGCGCTGGTGCTCTTGTTCAACCATAGCCTCGGGATGCCGCTGCCCACGTCTCCCTTCACACATTATTTCTGAGGCGGCGCGATGCTTTCATCCCTTCCCGATGCATTCGCCCTTCTGTTCTCGCTTGAAGGCATTTTGGTCCTCGTTCTGGGCACTGTCCTGGGCATCATACTTGGCGCTATGCCGGGGATCGGCTCCACCGTGGCGGTGGCCATCGTACTGCCCTTTACGCTGTCCATGAGCCAAGCGCCTGCGATTATCCTGTTGCTGGCGGTTTATGCCGGGTCTGTTTATGGCGGGTCGATCTCAGCGATCCTGATCAACACGCCAGGCACCCCACAATCCGCTGCCACCTGTCTGGACGGCTACCCAATGGCGCAGCGTGGCGAGGCAGGACTGGCCCTGGGCTGGGCGACGCAAGCGTCGGTTGTTGGCGGGCTTGTCTCGGCCATTGTGCTGATTTTCGCCGCCCCACAACTCGCCGCCTTCGCACTTGAATTCGGCCCCATTGAGACTTTTGCACTGATCCTCCTTGGCATGACCTGCATTGTGTCCGTCTCGACCGGGTCCCTGGTGAAGGGCCTTCTGTCGGGCGTCATCGGGATATTTTTGAGCCTTGTGGGCGGCGATCCGATCATCGGTGAGTTTCGCTTCACCTATGACACCTGGCAGCTCTATTCAGGCTTTAACCTGCTGGCGGTTGTGATCGGCGTCTTTGCATTATCAGAGGTGTTTATCCGGGCCAGCCAAAAGGTGAGCGAGGTTTCCGAACTCGTCAGCTTCAAGGGCGTCGTCTTGCCGAAGCTGGCAGAGTGGCAGGGCCGCGTCAAAAACCTGGTGAAATCGGTTCTAATTGGCAATGTGATCGGTGTGCTGCCTGGAACCGGCGCCGCGACGGCCGCCTTTATCTCTTATGCCGAAGGACGGCGCTCGTCCCCCAATCGCGAGGGCTACGGCAAGGGTGAGCCTGACGGAATTGTCTCGTCTGAGGCTGCCAACAACGCCGTAACAGGTGGCGCGCTTGTGCCAACGATGGCGTTGGGCATTCCCGGCGATGCAATCACAGCGGTGATGCTGGCAACTCTGACGCTGCATGGCATCACACCAGGCCCCAACCTGGTGGAGGACAACCCGGCCCTCATCGGCGCAATATTCGCAGGCTTTTTCGTGATCAACTTGCTGCTCTTGCCGTTGGGCCTGATGCTATCGCGGATCGCAGCCCCGATCTTGCGCCTCCGAGAGGCCTATATGATGACCGCTATCGTTCTTCTCTGTGCGGTCGGGATTTACTTCGTCCGTGGCAACCCTTTCGATCTGATGGTGATGGGTTTTGCAGGTGTCGCGGGCTTTATCCTGCGTCGCCAGGGCTTTCCGATGGCCCCTTTGGTGATCGGCATGGTGCTGGGACCGACGTTAGAGCTGACCCTACGACAAGGGTTGATCCTGACGGACGGCAATTTCTTAGCCTTCTTCCAAAGCCCCATTGCTTTGGTGCTTGTGCTGGCCGCACTTCTGGCTCTGACCGTTCCGATGGTTCGCGCGATCCGAGAAGCAAAGACATGACGGGCTATCGGATCATTGCAGAAGGCCGGGTTGAGACCGCCCGGTTGGGGCTGTTTCATCTTCAAACCGAACCCGTTCGCCCTACGGATCGCAAGGTGCTCTATCTTGGCGGATCGAGCCATGATCTCCGTCTGAAGCGCGGGTTCTTGGACACTGAAATCACTCGTCAAGCCCATGTCGCGAGCTTTGAGCCCCGCGGTCTTGGGCGGTCCGATCAGCCTGCTGGTGCATGGACAATGGCGGACTATGCCAAGGACGCTTTGGCCTACCTGGACGCAATCGGTTGGGACAGCGCTTTTGTCATCGGTGAAAGTTTCGGCGGAATGACCGCCCTGCACCTTGCGGTCTTGGCCCCCAAACGCGTGGAGGCTTTGGCGCTCCTGTCCGCAACAGCCGGAGGCGACGGGGGGAGTTCCTATGACATCTCCGAATTCCTAGAGATGCCGCGTGATGAGGCCATCGAACGCTGGATGATCCTACAGAATTGCACCCTGGCTGAACTAAAGGCGAACGATCGCAATGCCTTTGACCGGCTGAAGGCTGCGCGGCTAGAGACCGACCGGCAGTTCTACGACCCGTCTGTTGCCTCGGGCGGATATGCCCGGCTTTTAAAGGCGCGCCGAGATCACGATGCCTGGGAAGCGCTCAACACCATTGCCTGCCCGGTCCTGGTCATGGCGGGTCTTCTCGATGACCAGGCGCCGCAACTGGCTCAACGCAATATGGCACATCGGCTGCGGTGTGCGGAGTTTCTGGAATTCCCCGGTGGTCACGGATTTGGATTTGCCAGCCCAGAGCCCATGGAGATCCTGTGTAAGCTGTGGTTCCAGCTACATGAAGTAACCATTTGAACAACGCGACCGTAGTCGGCGCATGGCCCCTTTCGATACCGGGTTTGACAGGTCGTGCCCCGTTACCGGTTCGCTTGTGTTGGACTTCAGCCAGATCGGCATCAAGCTCATGATCCGTATCAGACGTCTGTTCCGCTTTTCATTGACCAAATGACCGTCGTTGCGCTGGTTCCGCGTCATCTGACGGACAGCGAAGAACTTTGCTACCAACAACTGCCCGTCGATCTGGCGCATCAGGTTCAGCTCATAGCCTAATCAATCGTCCGAACTTCGGCGAGAGCACGTTACGCAACGAATTTCCCGAAACGATAAGAGTCTTATGAGACTGCGCGGCGTCGCAAATAGGCGAGTCCGCCGAGACCTGCAAGGATCAAAGGCATCGTCGCGGGCAATGGGATTGGCGCAACATTTGTATATTTGTCCACTGTCACAGTGGCATTGGGATCGAAAATCGGAAAGTCAATGCTCGCTGTGGCGTCACTAAGCGGTACTCTGGGTGTCTGGATCAAAGTGATGGTCACCAAATAGGCCGCTGGTCCGTCTTCGAACAAGTATTGCAATGAGTTGGTGCCCACAATGCTATCGGCGAGAACATTGGCCGAAACCTCATCGGTCCCGCTGAGATCGAAGTCTGCTCCGAAAACGAAGGAAAATGGATCAGAAACGGTCCCAAAAATCGACAGCACTGCCGGCGTGTCATCGAAGAACATAATGGAGTCTAATCCAGCAGTGCCTTCATAGCCTAGAAAGCCATTAGAATTGCTGTAAAAGCCCAGCATAGGCGTATCATAATTGGTCCCAAGGTCCGCTATTGAACTCGCGGAGGCCATGCCAGCTGCTACGCCAATTCCAATTCCAAGTGCCAATCCAGATCCAATAAACACTAACCCTCACCCCTTCTATGTCGCACTAGTTGTCCGAATACGACGGCCAACACTTTGATATCTGATACACTCATTTCTTGATCCGAATTTCCCTACAACAAGCTGTCGTTATCGAAACTCGTCACTCCCTCAAGTACGATGATATCACGATCCGTATCGAGATAAAGATACGTATTGTTGCCAACGACCCTTACCGTAGCGATAGTTGCACTGCCGATATCAATCATATCGCCCTCGGCCTCATTGAAATCGGTTATCTCACGTATTTCTCGCAGACCATTCGAAGTGGTTCTGGAGAAATCGAAGATATCGCCACCAGCGAGACCAGAGATGATGTCATAACGGCCACCCATCGAATCGATGATATCCGGGTCCGAGGTGCCTTCGAGACTAAGATCATTTCCAGCGGTGCCACTAATGGGATTGTACACCAGTCCCTCATTCAAATCCGTCACCGTGACCAGGATTAGTTGTTCATCCTGAAGGTTCCCATCTGTGACCTCCACGAGGACTTCGTAGACGTTGTCCGTATCCGCATCGAGCGGATTTTCGAAATCCGGAGCCGCAATAAAGCGGAGCGCCCCTGAAGGTCCATCGATTGAGAAAAGACCACCGTCTGCCCCACCAATGACATCGAAGGTGAGAGTATCGTTTTCCGCATCGGTGGCCGAGATCATAGCGACACGGGTGTCGTTCTCGGGGATGTCGAACGGCCCGGTGTTGCCAAGAACCGGCGCATCATTGACGCCGGTGACGGTCACCGTGACGTCGTTCTGCACGGTCGCGCCCTGCAAGTCCTCGGCTTCGATGGTCACCGTAACCTCGCGGGTCTCGCCCTCGCCGAGGTCTTGGAAATCCGCGCCGGGGTCGAAGGACAGCGTCGTCCCGGTCACCGAGGCTGAGCCCTCAGAGGGCTGACCGTCCACCGAGTACATCAGCGTCGTGCCATCATCCTCGCTGTCGATGTCGTCTCCGAGCGTCGACAGGTTCAGCTCTTCCACCATGCCATCCTCGGTCGCAGACATCGCCCCGGCCGCGAGGGTCGGGTCGTCATTAACGCCGTTGACGGTAATCTCTAGCTCGCCGTCATCTGACAGTTGCTGGTCGGTTACCTCATAAGCGATGAGAATTGTGGTGCTTTCTCCTTGATTAAGATCATCAAAGTCGCCGTTGGTGTCAAAGGTATACGCGCCAGCATTGGTGATCTGTAAATTGCCTAGTGCCGGAGCTCCGATGCTTAGCAGTGTCAGCAGATCATTCTCGTTATCTGTATCGTTATCGAGAATGTTGCCGTTGGTGGTGCCATCTTCGGTGACACTGTCGGTGTCATCCACAGCGGTAGGCGCTGTATTTGTCGGATCGTTCGACACTTGCTGGACATCGATGGAGATCTGACCTGTGTCTTGCCCGCCATCGGGGTCTTCCACAACGTAGTCCACCGTCGCGATACCCGAGAAACCCGCCGCCGCCGTGAATTCGACATTCCCATTTTGCAGGAGGATCGCACTCCCTTGCGAAGGGTTCACCGAGAGCGAACTGATAAACAGCGTGTTCTGAGCGTTGTCGACATCCGTATCGTTGGCAAGGGCGTCGATTTCCACCGGGTCCTGATTGGTCGTAGAAGCGCTGTCGTCTACGGCCATAGGATTGTCGTTCACCCCATTGATTGTTAACGACGCCGTCGCTGTGTCGGTGCCACCATTGCCGTCGCTGACGGTATACTCGAAATCGTCAGAGACCGTTTGGCCGTCTGCCAAACTGTCATAGGTTGCGCCCGGAACGATATCGAATGTTCCGTCGCCGTTGCTTGTGACTGTCGCACCAAGGCCGGTGGTTGTGTCAAAGCCGATGACGGACAGGGTGTCCCCCGTGTCTGGATCTAGGTCGTTTGCAAGCACATTGCCGGTGGTGCCACCCGCGTCCTCGTCGATTGTATACGGCCCATCATCCGCTGCGGTTGGGGCTGTGTTGTCGTCGTTGAGGATCGTATGGGTCGCGCTTGCGACGCCGATATCATGATCGCCGCGATTTGGCGTAGAGATCGTGACTTCAACAGTCTCGTCAGATTCCGGTGTTGTATCTCCATTCACTTGAATGGTGAAGGTGGTCGCGCTTTCGCCAGGGTCAAGCGTGACCGAGGTTGGGATGGCGCCGGCGAAATCGGTGCCCGCGGCTGCGGTTCCTGCGGCGGCCACCTGAACGGTCACTGCTTGCGCCGTTGAACCAGAGCGCGTGACTGAGAAAGTCACCGATTGTTGGCCGCTATCGCCCTCTGCGCGAGAGGTTGGCAAGACCCCGATCGACACCGTAGCAACTGCGCTCTCCACAACATCTGTTACCGTCACCTGAACGGACTCGGTATCAGTGAGAGTGCCGTCCGAGACCGAGACATCGACATCGTAGACGTTGTCGGCGCCTTGATCCTGCGGCGTCTCAAAGTCTGGCGGAGCGATGAAGGACAACGCCCCCGTGGCCCCATCTATTTGGAAGAGAGCCGCATCAGCGCCGCCGCCAATTAAGAATGTCAGCGTGTCGTTGGTGTCAGGATCGTCTGCGGCAAAAGCAGCCACCGCGCTTGTGTTTTCTGGAATAGAGTATGACAGCAATGTGGTGGTGATGTCAGGCGCATCATTGACGCCGGTGACGGTGACCGTGACGTCGTTCTGGACGGTCGCGCCTTGCGTATCCTCGGCTTCGATGGTCACCGTGACATCGCGGGTCTCGCCGTCGCTGAGATCCTGGAAATCCGCGCCAGGGTTGAAGGTCAGCATGGTCCCATTGACCGAGGCGGAGCCTTCCGAGGGCTGCCCATCCACCGAGTACATCAGCGTCGTGCCGTCATCCTCGCTGTCAATGTCATCGCCCAGCGTCGACAGATCGAGCTGCTGCGCCACCCCGTCCTCGGTCGCCGACATCATCCCGGCGGCAAGCGTCGGGTCGTCATTGACGCCGGTGACAGTCACCGTGACGTCGTTCTGGACGGTCGCGCCCTGCGTGTCCTCGGCTTCGATGGTCACCGTGACGTCGCGGGTCTCGCCGTCGCTGAGATCCTGGAAATCCGCGCCCGGGTTGAAGGTCAGCATGGTCCCGTTCACCGAG
>JBCDGN010000092.1:0-15586 GCA_038751255.1 Pseudomonadota bacterium | reverse complement strand
CTGGCGCGCCACACATCGATTGCCTGCTCGATCTGAGCCAGTTTCGCAAGCTGAGCAGGGTCTCCGCTTACGGCGTCACTCAGTAAATCAATCTGCTCTGAGAGCGACGCTTTCCCGGTGTTGTAGGGCTCTAGGAACACCTCGTTTCCGGTGAGCAGGAAACCTCTGATCCCAGTTTCCATATCCACCGCCGCATTGAGAAGCAGTTTGGCACCAAGAATTCTGCGCAAAGCCTCCGGTGCCCCTTCCGTTGTTGCCAAAGCACTTGGGGCGTTCCCACTGATAATCTCCAATAAGAGCGTCTCTTGACCGTCATACTCATTGAAACGCCCGGCTTCGGCGCCAACGAAGTCGGCGATCAACGTGCGAATGCCGTCAAAATGAAACTTCCCGCGGCCTTCACTTACTAACTGAGCCACATCGTTCATCGTGGGCGCATCGCCAATGGCGCGTCTTAGCTTTATCTGTTCCTCAGCGACGGTCTCCTGCCATTCACGCAAGATTGCTTCGGCTTCGAACAGGCGATCTACTTGGGGTGGATTATCGTTGACCCTGTTCCTGAGGAGTTCAAGTTTCGAAAAGACCCGAGCCGATCCACTTTCATACGGCTCCAGAAACTCTTCAGAACCAGCCAGAAGGTACCCCCGCATCCCGGTTTCCATGTCGACCGCTGCCAACATGATATTGCTCGACTTGGTTAGCACGATTTGAGTGTGATCCACCCATTCCTGAGTGTGGCCCATGCGCTGAAGATTGAGAATTGAAACGCCACCAACGAGAAACAGGAAAAAGAACGGCAATGCGCCAACGATGAAAACCTTCGCAATGGCGCTGAAATTTGAGATCTGATTGGCACCACTCCGCACGCGCTTGGAGACCATCCCACCCTACCTGATCTTGTATTGAAGCTCTGGTCTTGGATAAGGCGCAGAGGTTAGAAATTTGGAAAGTTCAATGGTCATAACAGTCTATAAGTTTCTACTTTTAATACGACAAGTTGAGATGTTTCTTAGGCTCTGCCGCTGATCAGTTCATTGATGCGCAGGCTCGGACTTCGGTTGCATATGCACCCAATGTGGATCCAAAAGACGGCTGCCAACCGCAGCTACCAAGACCGAAATCTCCAAACTCTGAATCTTGGATCAGCAAGTTTGATGCCTTTTCGTTTCTAGAGACTCTATTGCTGGTGGCGCGCAGTCTTGTCCGACAGTCCGGATAGATCGACACGTGCTGTGTTCTGGTCTTGCGCGAGGGATGCGGTTTTCGATACCGGTTTCAATTAAAGGTGGGCGCAATGGTCACTTGGGGCACGCATTCCGATGTCCGGAAAAAAGGAGCAGGGATGAAAAGAACGCTTGAGATGCTGGCCTGCCTGATCTTGGGATTGATCCTTGGTTTCTTTGCAGCACCGGCGGGTCTCTTTTCATCCAGCGGCGGCGGTGATGCAACCGCGCCAGATGCCGACAGCCCCGATGCGGCGCAGTCCCAAGGAGCACTTCCCGACAACAGCATCTTTGTGACGACCGCCGAAGTAGTTACTACCCCGCCGCGCACACGCATCCAATCCATCGGCACCGGGAAGGCTGCGCAGCTCATTCACATTACGGCCGATTTCAGCGGTATCATCGAAAAGATCCAAGCCTTGCCGAACACGCAAGTCGCAGAAGGCGATCCGATTGTCACCTTTGAGCGGCGATCGCAAGAGATCCTGCTCGAGGGCGCCACGGCAGAGCTGGAAAAGCAGCAAGCCGCGTTTGATCGTTTGGAATCACTCGTGCTTCAAAATAGCACCGCGGTCTCTCAGGCGCAGCTTGATGAAGCGCGCGCTTCCTTGGCATTGGCAACGGCTCAAGTGGCCGAAGCGCAATATGAATATGACCGGCGGGTCGTGCGGGCACCGTTTGCTGGCCAAATCAATCTCAGCGATTTGACCATTGGCAGCTATGTCCCACAGGGGACGGAGATCGTGACGCTTGTGGACACAAGCAGCCTCTTGGTCGAGTTCACGGTGCCAGAGGAATCCATCGCACAGATCGAGATCGGTGTGCCGGTCCGATTGTCGACGCCAGCGCTCCGCGGACGGGTTTTTGCAGGTCAGATCACGGCCTTCGACAGTTCCATCGACGAAGAGTTTCGCACAGTCGGTGTCCGGGCCGAGGTGAAAAACCCAGAAAATCTTTTGGTGCCTGGAATGACCTTTAGTGTGAGCTTGGCCAGTGCCGAAGCGCCCTTACCAATGGTGCCGAGCGTCTCGATCCTGTGGGAGCCTTCAGGGGCCTATGTCTGGCGGGTCGGCGCGGACTTTGAGCCAGTTCAGGTCCCTGTTGTCCTGCGCCACCGGTTACAGGACAATGTCTGGGTCGAGGGCGCTTTGCAGGCTGGCGACACGGTCATCAAAGATGGCGCTTTCAAGGTCAGTCAAGGCGCGCTGATCTCCATGGACCTCGCGCCATCGACGGCAAGCGATGGCTGAACCCGGCGATCGTCCCTCAGGCTCAAACGATGTCGGTATGGCGGGAATTTTCGTCGGGCGACCGGTCTTGGCATTTGTGGTCAATCTTTTGGTCATCCTGGCAGGCCTCACCGCGCTTTTTGCCGTTGAAGTGCGCGAACTGCCAAATGTCTCTCAGCCGGTCATATCGGTCAGTGCAAGCTATCCAGGAGCCTCGGCAAACACCGTCGATGCTGAGGTAACCAGTGTTCTTGAAGACGCATTGGCTCGGCTTGAGGGGTTGGAGAACATCTCTTCCATTTCACGCTATGGCAGCTCTCGGGTAACGCTAGAGTTCGGTCGCAGAACAGATGTAACAGACGCTGCCAACGACGCGCGCGATCTGGTCAGCCAAGCCCGCCGCAACCTGCCTGATGATATCGACGAACCGATCGTGCAGAAAAGCGATGCCGATGCCGACCCGATTATGCGGTTGATCCTCAGTGGTGCCATGGATTTGGCCGATCTGACGGCTTTGGCGGATGGCGTTGTCAGCGACCGGCTTTTGTCCATTGAAGGTGTGGCAGAGGTGCAAATCACCGGCGATTACGACCGGATCATGCGGGTCACATTTTTTCCCGTCGCAATGGCGAGCCGCGGTATATCGCTCACGGATATGCGCACCGCCTTGGCCAGCGCCAATCTTGATATTCCGCTGGGTGCGCTGACTACCGCGAGCCAAGAAATCGTGGTCCGGTCAGTGGCCTCGACCACCACCGAAGAGGCGATCTCGGCCATTCGGCTGAACCGCGAAACTGTGATCGGTGATGTGGCCTTTGTTCAGTACACCTCTGATGAGCCGTCCAGCACCACCCGCATCAATGGACAACCGGCGGTTGGACTCAGCATTGTCCGTCAGACCAATGCCAGCACCTTGGCGATTTCCTCCGCCGCCCGCGAGGCCGTCAGCGACCTCCGCACCGAACTGCCAGAAGGGGCAGAGCTTGCCATTGTCTCCGATGACGGGGTGTTTGTTGAACGCTCGCTGAAGGGAGTGTCCAGCAGCATAATCTTGGTCGTAGCCATCGTGGTTTTCGTCATCTTCCTGTTCTTGCGCTCCGCTCGCGCGGTCTTTGTGCCTGCGGTGACCGTTCCGGTCGCTCTGATCGGAACAGTGGCGGCGATTTGGCTGGCAGGCTTTTCGATCAACACGATCACGCTTTTGGCGCTGGTCCTGGCAACTGGGATCGTCGTCGACGATGCCATCGTGGTTTTGGAAAACATTGTGCGGCGGCGCAAAGAGCGATTGGGCGCCTATGCCGCGGCCGCCCGTGGAACACGCGATGTGTTTTTCGCTGTGATCTCAACCACGGCGACACTGGCTGCGGTCTTTATCCCGATTTCCTTTTTGCCGGGCCAAGCGGGCGGGATCTTTGGTGAGTTTGGATTTGTGCTCGCTTTTGCCGTGGCGCTGTCGTCTTTTGTTGCGCTCACACTCTGTCCGGCGCTATGCGCTTTGGTCGATCCTGGTAAACCCCGTCAAACCGCAGCCAAGGCTGCCTCACCAGACCCCGCAGCACCGAGTGGTCTCGACGGGATCATCGACGTAGTCCTGCGGTTTCGGTATCTGGTTCTTGCCGCGGCGCTGGGGTTTGCCGGTGTGTCGCTGGCGCTTTACGGGCAGTTGCCGAAAGAAATCACGCCCCCCGAGGACCGTGGGACAATCGTTCTGTCGATGCGATCGGCGTCATCGGCAAGCCTCGACTACACAAGCCAGCAGGTCGCCGAGGTCGAACAAATCCTAGAGCCTTTCATCGAATCTGGAGAGATCGTCGCCGTGCAATCGATGATCGGGCGCGGCGGGTCGAACACCGCCTTTGTCTTTGTGCGCTTGGCGCTGTGGGAAGAACGCGCCCGAGGTCAGCAAGAGATTACAGCCGACATAAGGCAACGCACCAGCCAGATCCCCGGCGCGATCATCGCACTGCGCAGTCCCAATAGCTTGGGCATAAGGGGCGCCGGACGCGGCGTACAGTTCGCGGTGGTCGGCAAAGACTTCGAAGTGCTTGGCGATCTCGCCGCCGATTTGGTGGCCGCGATGGAGCAAGACAACACCTTCGCCACTCCGCAACTGACCAATGAGATCAATCAACCGCAGCTCTTGCTTGAGATCGACCGCGATCAGGCCGCTAATCTCGGGATCGACCCGCGTGACATCGTCGAAACCCTCAGCACCGTCATCGATGGCGAAACCGTAGCCGAGATCTTCTTGGAAAACGACTCGGTGGATGTCCGGCTTGAAGTGGGTGGGCGTCCTGTGAACGATCAGGGCGACCTCGAAAATAGCTTCCTGCGCAACGACAACGGACAGTTCGTCCCGATTTCAACGGTGGTAGAGCTCTCGGTCTCGGCCGCCGCGTCGCAACTGAGCCGCGAGGCCCGCGAACGCGCTGTGCCGGCTGAAGCTGGTCTTGGACCTGGCACCGATCTGGGGACCGCAGTCGCGCGGCTGAAAGAGATTGCCCCACCGATTTTGGGCACGGAGGGGCGATTGGTGTTCCTCGGCGAGGCTGCCACGCTCGAGACCAGTGAACTTGCGAGCTTTCTGGTGTTTGCGGCGGCGCTTTTGACCGTTTTCTTGGTTTTGTCGGCACAATTTGAAAGCTTTGTCAGCGCGACAATCATCTTAATCACTGTGCCCTGCGGATTGGGCTCTGCCCTTCTTGCCATCCTTCTGACCGGGGGCAGCCTGAACTATTATAGCCAGATTGGTCTGGTGATCCTTGTCGGGATCATGGCGAAAAACGGCATTCTGATCGTGGAATTTGCCAACCAGCTCCGGCAACGCGGCGCCAGCATTGATGACGCCATCCGTCAAGCAATGGCCATCCGCTTGCGACCGGTTCTGATGACCCTAGCCTCAACAGTTGCGGGCAGCGTGCCCTTGGTTTTCGCCGCCGGTGCAGGCGCAGAGGCTCGCATCGCCGTGGGATGGGTGGTGGTCGGCGGACTGGGCTTTGCCGCGATCTTCACCCTGTTTCTGACGCCCGCTGTCTACCGCATCATTGCCCCGCTCAGTTCCCCGCCCGGGGATGCCGAGAAACGGCTAGAGGCAGAATTGACTGCGTCTTCCTAGAGCGGGAATTGCACCGCAATGAAGGTTGCTAAAATTGGCCCGTGCATTTGCCCTAGGTGTTTGATCCCTTGGTTTGATGGGGTGATCCTTTCACATGAATTGAAGGAGCCACTACGAGACAAGTACCTCACGGCAACGCCACGACCACGCGCGCTTCCAGGCAGCAACACTGCGATCGCAAGCTTCGATCGCGGCGTTGAGCCGGGACCATGGGGATTAAGCTCAAGACGATGGCGAAGTGCCGCAAACGCCAAACCATTGAAAATCGCAAGACTGGGCCGAAAGACCGGCCTTCAACCGTGATCTACTGGTTTTGAAATTCGATGAGTTCAGAGCCCAAAACGGGGTTTGCGTTTAACGGTGCGGGGCGCCGAGCCTCATTTTTTGATCGGCGAGTGCACTCTCGCAGCCCTCCCACGCATAGAGCAATAACGCAGGTTCCAAATCCGATACTGTGATCCGGTGCATGTGCTCGGGCGGGTTGAAGATTAGCGAGCCGGGCGCGTAGACGCCTTGGTGATTTTCCGACACCGCGCCCGACAGGCAAATGTAACTCTCTGAGATCCCCAAATGAGCATGCGCCGGATAGGAACAACCAGGCGCGAACAGAACCAGCCCCAAGGTCACCTCTGTGCAAGGCACACGGGCATAAGGCCCGCAAAGCTCCGCGAAGCAATACCGCTTCGCCAAGCCCGCCGGGACTTTGTCATACCCATATTGCCAAGTCAGACTGTCTCGGATGCGGTCGATCCCTTGCACAACCGTGGCCAAGCGACCGGTGGCGTCGACATCAAGCGCTCTATTGAGATGCTTCACCGCCGGTTTGCTTTCGAACATTTTGGCAGACATTGGCGGGTCGGCTTTGACCAATCGAGAGACCGCCGCCCGCACCCTGCGCATATGCGACCTGATACGCTGAGACCCACCGGCGGACGAAAACCGGTACAGCTCGTAGATGTCGCGCAAGAGATAGGACCAGTTGGGGTGATCCGACAATCTGGTCTGGCCGATGCCAGGGTCAGCGACCTCTTTGAGGGGCAAATCCATGCGTGTCTCCTTCAATTGGAGTGGTCGGCAGAGTCTGCCCAAAAACCCTTCTCTCGGAGTTAAGGCGAATGCAAGCGAAAGGCGCGCTGCCTTGTTGCCGAAATCCATCGCGCACAGCGGGAACTGCTTCCACCTCTGACACCACGTACTGTGCCCGTTCCTTCGAACATCACCATAATATCGCCATAAAGGTCGGTCACCGGAGCATAAGCGAAACTTCCAGACCTTGATCACGGACCATTGGGGTTAAAACCAAAATTGCTCAGCGTCTAATTATGAGGCGCCTATGCGCGCTCGCTGGTCGGCCCTTGCGCGATTGCCGCAATCTCCAGAGTCCTATTCGCAACGTCACTCGATATACGTTCGACGTATACTTCGAACGCTGTGCTCCGGAGACGACGCAGCGCATCGAGGCCCTCAGTGAATAGGCCTATGGAAAACCGACTTGCTAAACTGATTTCTTGGCAAGCGCGCCGCCCTTCGAACGCGTTGGGAATTGCGTCCCAACGCGCCAATCACGCGCTCAATGGTTCAGAGCTTTCGAGGATCACGTGGCCCCGACTTATCCTCAGCACGCCAGTTCGTATCGGAAAACCCGAGTACCATCGTCCAGCGTCAAGTGTCGCGCAATACCAGTGGCGCCCTCATACGCGCCCACGCCCCCTGTCACATGGTAGTCGAAAGCAGCAATGCCCGGCGGCGCCTGGGGCTTAGAGGCATCCGCCAGTTCATAGGTCACCGGGTAGTGGATAATGCCATCATCGAAAACCACATGGGCTTTGCCAATCATTCGATGTCCTCCGTCTGTTTCGGCGGCTACGCTCGACTCAAACAGTAACTGACCAACCTTGCTGCCGTCCGCGCCGATCAGATCGTAGGACCCGATGCGCCGATCCCCGACACTCAACCCCTCAGCATAGTTGTCGATGATCACAATGCTTGGCTTTTCTCGCGTGACTTCAAACGCGCCGCAATGGGGCATCTCGGATGATGCTTGCGCCAAGGTTGGTAGGAAGACCGTCGTTACGGCAATAACGAGGGGTCCAATGGAGGGACGATACATTCTGCAAGTCTCCGATACGTGAGCTCAGGTTCTGAGACGATACTGTCTGCGCTCCGTGAGATAAACCATGCGGCGCAAGTCTTCCACGTCACCCAGGAGTTGCTCCACTTTGATCGGGGCTTCGCGGTGATCACCGCCGCCCACTGGTTTGACGTTGATATCATGTGGCGTGACCGCGTCTAGTCTGATGCGGGTCCTCGGGCGATATGAAGGCGCAAAGTTGAGGCCGCAGCGTTCGGCCAGACTTTCATGCATTGGGAAAAGGGTCGATCGTTTTGACAAACGGCGCACGCCATTTGGAACAGGGTGTGCAAGAGATGCGCAAACCGAACCATGGCGTATGAACCATGCCCCAACTTCGTTTTGAAGCACACCGAGCCTCCTCAAAACGGCGTACATCCCGGCCCGTTAAGCCTTGAATCCGGTCCTGTCCGCCTAACTTCACTAGCAACAGACCAAACCCGGCTTTCACAGGCGGGCGGTCTGCTGCACACCAATTCGGCAATCGCCAAAACGCATAAGGTTCGACGATGACCATTTCAGCTCCCTTCACCCGCTCCATCGCCGCGACGGCTATCGCCCTTACTCCCTTCATCGCGTTGGCCAATCAGCATTACGATCAGGTAGGCGCCGCCCAATATGAACTCGATCAGGCTTACGCAAATGGAGACGTTGAGAAGATCAGATCCCTTGTGACCCCGGACCATGTCGCCATCACGTCCTATTACCCATCGATCACGACCACTGCGGAACAAATCGCCTCCATGAAAGACGCTAATTACACAGTCCTCAGCGATGGCGACCCCATCTACCGCACGATCGGAGAAGATGATGATGTCGTGTCGATCACGGTGACAAAATCCTACTCTGGGCACTGGGGTGATCGCGAGATGCCCGCGCATGCGATATCCACATCGATCTGGTCACTACATGATGGCAAATGGCTGCAAAGCTTCTACCAGGAAACGCCGGTCTCCCCAGCGGTCTCCAATTGATCGAAGCACGGTACACCCGCAGCGCAACAAGGCAGGGCTTAGCTTAGAATTCGGTGGAAAACAGCCGTCTTGCCAAGTACTAGCAGTGGGTCCGATCGCGGATTCGCGCTCACCCACGCTCGGGAAGGCATGACTGTAGTTCTCGTGGCGCATCATGTGAGATCGCTTGCGGAGACTGCTACCGAAATCTCTAAAACTGGCGGTGGTTCACTGGCCGTTGCGGCGGATGTCTCAGAGATTGAGGATATGAAACACGTCGCAGACAGTGCGATAGATGCTTTTGGCGCGGTGCATCTGCTTTGCAAAAATGCGAGCGTCGGGCCTTTCGGGACGGCCCAAGAGACCACGCTCGCTGAATGGGAATGGGTCCTTTCCGTCAACCTCTGGGGCGTCATCCATGGGATCTATGTCTTCTTGCCGCTTTTCGAAGACCGGCAAGAAGGCCATGAAGCAGTGCGAAGACATGCCGGAGACGGGCCCGTTGAGCGATCTTTGAGACCTCTCTTGCGATCTCATCCCATTTTTGCATTATAAATTGATTACATTATGTTTTTTGGTTTTCTGACGCAAAGCGGAGTTAAGCGCTAAGCTGGAGCAGAAGTTTGGCCCAAACAAAAGTGACGGCTTGATCAGTTTCCTAGCAAGCCCCGGTTCGCTCAAAACGCGAGGTTATGTCCAACTCAATCGCGCTGGACATGTCAGTTCCGAAACCTTGGACATGGTGTTGTCCCAAACCACCAACACGCAGGTGTGTCGCCGTAATTGCGTCTCGGACATTTTTCAAATGACGGCGACTGGATCCACCGCCGATATGGCGCAAGTGGATAACGCCGTCGACAAGGCGACAGTTGTCGATCTTGCGCAGCAGTTTGATGACGCGTGGATCGGCTATTTTCGGCCCGCAGGACCGAGCGCGTTCATGTGGTCAGACCGCACGCGTGGAGACTTTGCCGAATGGGCCCCGCCTATCATCAGCTCCAGGCCCGTAAAACGGCAGCATCGATGAGCGCGTGAGGTCGTGCCAAACCTCTGATAGGCTTGGCAACGGTTGCATCAGGCGGGAGGGGTCATCTTGGAAAGGCGACGGCTCGGGAAAACAGATCTTTTTGTGACGCCCATCTGCTTTGGGGCGTCGAGCCTCGCCAATATGCCCGAAACCTACGGGTATGAAGTCGCTAAGACGCGTGCCAATGACACGCTTCACGCGATCTTCGAAGGGCCGGTGAATTTTCTCGATACCTCAAACAATTACGGCTTTGGTCGGAGTGAGGAACGCATTGGTACGGTGATCCGCGAGCGCGGCGGCTTGCCCGAGGGCTTTGTTCTCTCGACCAAGCTTGACCGCGACATGGAGACAGGCCGGTTCGATGCTGCGCGCGTGCGTCAATCGATTGAGGAGAGCCTAACCCGCCTTGGCCTGGACAGGATTCCGCTGTTGCATCTGCATGACCCCGAACATGCCCGGGACCTGACTGAAATCACACAAGATGGCGGTGCGTTGGATGAACTGTTCAAGCTTAAGGAAGAGGGTATCGCGCAGGCGGTTGGCCTGGCGATGGGGCGGCTTGATATCATGGATCCGCTGGTGCGCAGTCTGCCATTCGATGCACTGATCAGCCATAACCGGTGGACCGCCCTCAACCGTTCCGCCGGCGATATGTTCGATGTCGCGCACGCCCGTGGTATCGCGATCTTGAATGCCGCGCCGTATGCGAGCGGTGTTTTGGCAAAAGGCAGCCGCGAGATGCCGCGGATCACCTACCAACCTGCAGATCACGATGCGCTCGCGCCTGTGCGCGCGTTGGAGGAGACCTGTGCTTTGCACGATGTCAGGCTCGGTGCACTTGCCCTGCAGTTTTCGATGCGGGACAGGCGCATCGCCTCGACAATCGTCGGTATCTCCAAACCCGATCGCATCGCAGAGACCTTAGCTTGGGCACATGCGGAGATCCCTGATCGGCTTTGGGAAGATTTGACCCAGACCGCTCCGTCTTTCGAGGATCCCGAAGCCAATCGGGAGTACAGACCAGGTTAGAGGATCGCAGCGATCATTCCGCAAACAGGTCCAGGGTGTCGAAATATTTGTCGACGCTGGAAAGCTCCGCGCTTCGATAGGCCACATATCCGTCCGGGCGTATCAAGTACGCGCATGGGCTGCTCGCGCCGTAGATCTCGTGCATGGTTCCTTGCGGATCTAGGATCACAGCGTGCTCTCCAAAACCGTCACCATCCATGTCCATCTTGACAATGTATGGCGTCAGCAGGGCGGCATAGCGCTGTGCGGTCTCCGCGGCCTGGGTGAGCTCTGCGAGAGGCGCAGCGTTCGAGGCGCCTTGGAACAAGTACAATCGGTAGCCTGCTTCAGTCGGCATCTTGAAGAGGCTCGTGGGGTGACCCGCAACGCTCACATCACTCGCATCGGGTGCGCGCACGCCTGGAGCGGGGCCAGCTTGAACACTGTCCTCCGATGTGAGGCAGAGAGGGCTAGCGCTATAGTCCAGATCCACCTCTTGCAGGTGGCGCGCGGCCTCCAATTGCGCCTCTTCTGGCAGTACCAAACTGGAGATGAAAGTGTCGCGATCTGGTTCGGAGAGCGTATGGTATGATTCCATGGCGTTCGTGATTTGTCGCGTGGTCTCAAGCAGTTCCTCGGCAACGGGCCGTCGTTCAACACTGTAGGTGTCCAGGATCTCCGCCTTGGCTCTTTTCTGGACAACAAGCGCCAGTTTCCATGCCAGGTTATGGGCGTCCTGGATTCCGGTATTCATACCGTGACCGCCAAAAGGGCTTTGGATATGGGCGGCATCGCCCGCCAGAAACACCCTGTCTCGCCGGTAACGCGGCGCCAAGCGGTGATGGATCTGGAAATAGCCAAGCCAGCGCGGGTCGGACAACTGAAACGACGACCGCGCGCGTTCGGTCGCGAGGTTTTGCAACTCTTCAAGCACGGGCGTCCCAGCGGGCGCGGCCTCTTTGTCGAGGCTGGCAATCAGGAAAAACCTATTCTCCGGAAGACGCGTGAAGACATAGAATTCGCCCGAGCGGTGTAAAAAAACATGTGCCTTATGCGGTTCGAGATCTTCCGCCCCAGAAATCACGACATCGCCGAGAATATAGGGGATCGCATCTTGTTCGCCTGAAAATCCATCACCCAAAAGATGGCGCAAGGTGCTATGTGCGCCGTCGCAGCCGATCACCCATTGAAAGCGATCCTGTTCTTCCGCACCGTTTTCGTCGTGCAGCGTGACATCGACACCGTCAGCGTCTTGGGCCAGAGCGGCGAGCGCAATACCACGCTCCACCTGGGCGCCAAAGCTCTTTAGATGGGTCTCCAAAACGGCTTCTGTGTGAGGTTGAACCTGAGCCAATCCATAGGGAAAGGGGGGCTCGATCGTGGCATGCGGTCGCTCTAAGACCCGTGCCCCATCGTGATAGAACACATACCCTTTTTCAGGTGTGGACCCGCGGCTCACCTCTTCATCAAGGCCCAGCCCTTGGAAAATTTCCAACGTGCGCGAATGCACGAGGTTGGCCCGCACATGGGGGTCGATGCTCGAAGAGAGATCAATGCACCGCGTCGGCACACCGCGCCGCGCCAGTTCGAGCGTCATCATCAAACCAGTAGCCCGTCCGCCGACAACCAGTACTTTGTCCATTTTGCTTTACCGCAATCCTGCCCAGAGTGACGTCTGCGCCTCATTGTGAGAGACATAGACTGCCTAGCAACGCAGCATGGACCGATCAATGCACTTGCATGTGCAGACAGCCTACCAAGGTGGCGCTTGCGCAATCGTTTCGATCCGAACCAAAGAGCCACGCTTAAGGTCGCGCAGGCAGATATTGCCGTTCAATCTCGAGCAGCTTTTGTTTCCGCCACAACCCGCCGCCATAGCCGGTCAGTGATCCATCAGCGCCGATCACGCGGTGGCAGGGCACGACAAGGGCGATCTGATTGGCCCCGTTCGCACGCGCGACCGCGCGGGTGGCTGTGGGGCGTCCAATGCTGGCAGCGATGTCCGAATAGCTGCGCGTTTGACCCGCAGGAATGTCCTGCAAAGCCTTCCAAACCGTTCTGGAAAAGTCTGAACCATGATAGGCGAGGGGAGTTCGAAACGCGTCCAAGCGGCCCTCAAAAAACTCTGCCAGTTCTGTCCGCAGTTGCGTGGCGGGGTCGGTCCGGCCCAGACCTATGCGGCCCTTCGCGAACCCGTCGAGCTTTCTCAGCTCAGACCGTAGCGCTTTGCGGTCACAAAACTCCAGCAGGTGAAGCTCGGAATGACTGGTCACGGCAATCATATCGCCCAGGGGCGTCGGCACCCAATCGGCATAGAGAATAGGATCGGATGACAGATTACCAGGCGCTTTCCCGAGCAAGTTCAGGAAGGCAGCCCGAAAGGCGCTTGCGGAGTTAAACCCCGCGGTCAACTGGCCTTCGATGACCGGGTTGCCCTCGGCGATGGCTTCGAACCCGTCTCTGAGCCTGCGCTGCCGAGCCATTTCCAAAAAGGTCATCCCAAAGTGTCGCTTGAAGCTGCGCCGGACGGTGGAGAGATCAAACCCCAAGCGCTCGATGTCTCTTTCGTTCCAGCGGTAGTCCGGCCGTTCATCCAGCGCCGCGAGAAGAGCGGCAATCGCAGGGTCCGCCATCGCCATGGGCTCTAATGGATGACACCGCTTGCAGGCGCGGTATCCGGCCTCGATGCAGTCGCCCACAGTGGCATAGAACGTGCAGTTCTCAGGCTTTGGCTTGCGCGCGGGGCAAGTCAAACGACAGAAAATGCCTGTACTGGACACGCAGACATAAGCCTGCCCATCATAGGCCGCGTCACGGTCGAGAAGCGCTTGGTAAAGCGTGGCGTGGTCAGGAAGATCAAACAGCATGGGGGTTTGATATCATAGCTGCCCCTGCACGCCGCCGGTGATCAGGCGTCTATTTATGATTCCTGTCCAATCGATCTTTGCGACCTGTGAGAAGGTCTAGGGCGCGAGCGTTACAAGCCCCGGAACATCGCGTTTCAGCTCGGCCCAGAGCTCGGCAGAAACTCCCGCTTTGATCACACGAACCCGCGCGATCAAGGGCTCTCGCGCGAGGTTCTCCATCCAAACCGCCAGCAAATGGGTGCGGTGTTCTGCAGAGATATTGGTGATCATCCAAGGCAAAACCTTCTCGCTCAGCCATGCCGGTGTATGCGCCACCATTTTGACCACAAGCTGGGCTTGTTCCGCGGGCGAGAACGCCTCCATCGCTTGGGGAATGACAACATCATCCTCTGCCGCGATATGCTGTGCGAGGTCTTCCTCAAGCGCGGCGAGCTGGCCCCTTACGGTGGCCAACGCTGCCTCCAGATCTTGTCCGTCCTCGTGAAACAACAGCTCAAGACAGGCACGGCGGATATCATAGAGGGCCGCGAGCTCTCTGTGGTGATCGTCGCCAAGTGCTTTGGGGACGGAGATCCCCCGCGCGCGCATGATCGGAAACCCAACCCCATCCTCTGACAATGAATGGACGGTGAGAACCTCGGCGAAAAACACGACCTCGTCGGACAATGTCTTGAGACTGTCGGTGTCCTCCAGACATGCGTTCGCCGCCATTTTGCGGAGACGCGGAAATTCCTTTTTGATGGCTTCGTGAATGTCGAACCAGCTTTCCAAAGGACCGCTCTGCCACGCCATTATACCTGCTCCTCTCACCGGTCAGACGAGGCTAGTGCACCACAAGGTCGGCGGAGGTATCAAGGCCTCGCGCGAAAATGGAATGGCCGTGAAGATGCTTGCAGCCGCGAATGGCCAATTGGGATTGACCTTCTCCAACACCAAAAACTTCTGCACTTCATTTGAATGTTTCTTGTCAACAATTTTTGCTGCGTGAACGCAATTTCAGGAATGTCCGCGGCGCCAACAACCGTTCGGCCTACAACTGAGGTCTGGAGAAAGTCCATTCTGAACAGTGTTGCATTGTTGCGCAGAGCCTGCTTCGGTACTGATCAAGAATGAGTATTGCGGCGAAATTTGCACCCTACGAGAAGTTGGCCAGCCAATTGTTGCCACATGCTATTGGTGAGCCGGGTGACGCAGCCCATGACGAAACTCATCTGCTCCGAGTTTGGAAGAACGTTCAAACAATTTCAGAGGCTGAAGGGGGCGACTTGAAAGTCTTAGCCGCGGCAACTCTGCTTCACGATTGCAGCAATGTTCCGAAGGATTCGCCCAATCGCTCGCGCGCGTCGCAAGTGGCAGCACAGAAAGCAACGCGGCTTTTGAGCGACCTTGGATGGAGCAAAACCAAGATTTCTGAAGTTGGCCATGCTATTGAGGCGCATAGCTTTTCTGCCCATATTGAACCGGTATCAATTGAAGCAAAAATCCTCCAGGACGCGGATCGTTTGGATGCGATAGGATATACAGGAGTGGCACGGTGCTTTTATGTGTCGGGGCGTCTTGGAAGGGCGCTTTACGACCCCATAGACCCGGACGGTTCGAACCGTGAACTAAATGACCTCGATTTCGCGATTGATCATTTCAAGACGCTCCTACGACTTTACGGCTCATTTCAGACTGAAACCGGAAATGCTCAGGCCTATGCGCGGCACAGCGTCGTCTTAGAGTTCTTGAAAGGCTTTTTGGCGGAAGTAGCTTTAGAGCGCTGATTATATTGATCAATCCTGCAACGGCAGTGTTTTCTAGACTGCGAGAGCCGAAACTCTCCCCACTGCGTGACCGCTTTGTGCAACCGAATGAACAGCTGATCTATCCGGAGAGTATCAGGATTAGAGGGGAAATAGCTGAAAGTTGACGGGGCGGTAAAAAGTCGATTTTTGAGCTTTGTTTAAAAGCCTGGAAAAGTTTTGCCACCAGTGCGCGCTGAACGAAGTACGCGTCCAAAGCTTTGCTTTTCCTCCGGGTGTTGCTCATTG